>DASYQV010000295.1:0-10037 GCA_036005125.1 Vicinamibacterales bacterium | reverse complement strand
CGGCGAATCCGGGTGCTCGTCGACGATCTTGGTGAACGTCTTCTGCGCATCGTCTTTCCTGCCCGCAGCCGCGTAGGTTCGCCCAAGCTGCATCAGGATCGCGTCGACCGGCACGTTGCTGTCTTTGCTCTCGGAGAGCGTCTTGAACGCGGCGATGGCCGCGTCGTACTGGCCGTTGCGAGCCTGCTCGTCGGCCTTGCCCAGTAGAGCCATGCGGCCGTACAAGCCGTTGCCGGCGCGCCCGATCACCTCGTCATACGCCTGGAGCGCCTCCTGATGACGCCCGAGCGCGGAGTACGCCCCTGCCAGGTGGTAACGGGCGGTTATCCCTGCCGTCATGTTGGGGTAAGCGTCGGCGGCCGCTTTGAGCTTGGGCACCGCTGCCTCCAGCTTGGCTCGCTCGGTCGGGTACGTCCCTTCCTCCTGGGTGATCGTTGCCGCCGCGGTTCCCTCGGCCTTTTTCTCCACGGGTGGGACGACGCGGCCGTCGAGCACGACCATGCCTTGCGCGAGCAGCTCCTGAGCACGCGTCTCGGTCTGCTTCCGGATCGCGAAGAAGCCGCCGAGGCCAATGGCCAGGAGAACGACGACGACCACGGCGGCGGTAACGGTCTTGCGCTGCTGCTCGACGAATTCCCGCGCGCTCGCCAGCGTCTGTGCGAGCTCGTTTTCCTTGAGATGGTGACGTTCTCTGGCTTTCATTCCTCTGATCCCTGCTGCCTCGTGTTGGCGTCCCCGGGCAGAATTGAACTGCCGGCCTCGCGCTTAGGAGGCGCGCGCTCTATCCATCTGAGCTACGGGGACGCATGCGATTTGCGATTCGTGATTCGTGATTTGCGATTGAAACTGAATCGCATCACGATCCAGGCCCTTCATTGTAACAGTGCCTGGAGCGCCTTCGCGGTCCGGATGTACTCCTCGTAGCGTTGCTGATACCGTTCGAGCTTCTCGTGCTGCACGCGCTCGAGCCGTGCCTTGGCCAGCGTGGCCGCTTCACCCGTCAGGCCCCGCATCTCGTGCTCCACGGTTGCCGCTTTCAGCCGGTACTCTTCATCGTGCGCCTTTTCCCAGGTCAGCCACTCCGCCGTCCACTTGGCATGGGCATGCTCGATCGTCTCCTTCGGGAAGGGAAACCGTCGTCCCGTGGCCTGGTCGAGCGCCGCGAAGGCGTCCGGGAAGAGCCGGCGGTTCGCCTCGGCGAGCGGCTGCCAGACGAGCAGCGCGCGCGCATCTTTCTGCACCGCGGCCTGTGCCTGTCCGAACGTCTGCAGCGCGGCATGGAGGGCCGCCTCGCGGCGCCGCTCGCGCGCGTCGCGGATCATCCACCACCCGAGCACGACGAGAGCGACGAAGATGAGGATCTCGACGTAAAGCATCAATGGGACCGCGCGTCTGAGACGCCGCGACGTACGTCGGTGGAGGCGCGGGTCCTCGGACGTGCGCGACGCTAATATTGCAGCACTGAATACACGCGCTCGCCGGAAAGCCTGGCCTTCCCGTTCAGCGCGAGCAGCTCGATCAGGAATGCGAGTCCGAAGAGCTCGGCCCCGAGCCTTCTCACCAGCTCGGTAGCCGCGCGCGCTGTTCCACCCGTCGCGAGGACGTCATCGACGATGAGCACGCGCTGACCCTTTTCGAGCGCATCCTCGTGAATCTCGAGGCTGTCCTTTCCGTATTCGAGATCGTATGTCTCGCGGATAGCCTTCGACGGGAGCTTCCCCGGCTTACGAATCGGAACGAACCCGGCGCCGATGCGCTCCGCCACTGCGGCGCCCAGAATGAATCCGCGGCTTTCAATGCCGACCACCGTCCCGATCTGCTGTCCTTCGTAGGGCAGCGCGAGCACGTCAATCGTGGCCCGGAAGCCGTCCGGATCGCGCAGGAGCGTCGTGATGTCGTAAAAAAGAATGCCGGCTCTGGGAAAGTCGGGAACGTGTCTGATGTGTTGCTTGAGGTCGATAGACATTTCAGCCCGGAATCACAAATCGCAAATTACAAATCGCAATCCTAGTGCGCCACCCTGAACGATTTATAGTGGCCGCTCGGTGGGAGGACTTCCGTGTCGACGTACTCCACACGCGCGCCGGCCGGCCCGGAACGGATCGCGTGTTCTACACGTGTCACCGCCTCGGCGTCGCCCTCGACGTGGGCTTCGACCCGTCCATCGGGCAGGTTGCGTACGTAACCCGTTACACCTTCGCGCGTGGCGATGTCCTGCACGTAATAGCGGAACCCGACGCCCTGCACGCGTCCGCTGACGAGAAATTGACGGGCGATCCGCACTGGGGGGAGGATTATACCCGCGAGCCACGGCGCCGTTCGGATCCGCCAGTCCCGATTGCCCAACAGATGACCTCTGTAGAGTGCACCCGAACCGGACGGAACGGCCACCCGTCGGATGAATTCATCCCGGCGGCAATTGGTGGCGTACTTGCACAAGGCGGTGGCATGAGTGCCTTTATCTCACGATCCATTCGTTATCGCGCCGGTGTCACGTCCGCGCTCGTGCTCGCGCTCCTCCTGGGCAGCGCGTCCGCGCAGACGAAGATCACTCCAGATAAGAACAGCTTTTCACCTCAGGACGACGTGAAGCTCGGGCAGGAAGCGGCAGCCGAGGTCCGCAAGCAGATGCCGCTGGTTCACGACAATCGCGTGGACAGTTTCGTCGAAGGCATCGGGCGACGGCTCGTGGCGGTTATCCCTCCCGACCTGCGCCAGCCTGCCTTCCGTTACACCTTCGAGGTCGTCAACCAGAAGGAAATCAACGCGTTCGCCCTCCCGGGTGGCCCGATGTTCCTCAACCGCGGGATGATCGAGGCCGCCAAGACGGACGGCGAGGTCGCCGGCGTCATGGCGCACGAGTTGAGCCATGTCATCCTCCGGCATGGCACCGCGCAGGCGACGAAGGCGCAGAAGTTCCAGATTGGCGCCGTCGCCGGTCAGGTCCTCGGTGCCATCGTCGGCGGCACCGCCGGGAGCATCATCTCGCAGGGTTCGCAGTTCGGGCTGGGCACGTACTTCATGAAGTACAGCCGGGAGTACGAACGGCAGGCCGACCTCATGGGCTCTCATTTGATGGCCGCAGCCGGTTACGACCCGCGCCAGATGGCGAACATGTTCAGGACAATCGAGCAGGAAGGCGGCCGCGGGGGTCCCGAATGGCTGAGCGACCACCCCAACCCGGGAAACCGGTATGAGGCGATCAACCGCGAGGCGGGGTTGCTTCAGGTTCAGGGCTCTGCCGGGTCACAGGCGGAATTCAACGACGTGCGAGGCCGGCTGCAGGCGATGGGGCCCGCGCCGAGCGGTCGGCAGCGTGCGAGTGCCGCGCGAGGCAACGGCAATGGAGCGCCAGTGGGGACAGCCGGTTCGGCCGTCCGCGTGCAGCCACCGGCGGGTGAGTTTCAGACCCACAACGCCGGCGGCGTGCGTGTCAGCGTCCCGTCGAACTGGCGGGCGATTGGGGGCAACGGCACCGTGACCTACGCGCCCGAGGGCGGTTTCTATCAGGCTCAGAACGGTGGCACCGCATTCACGCACGGCGTGGAGATTGGCGTGCTGCGCACCGACACGGCCAATCTTCAACAGGCGACCGACGAACTTCTCCAGGGTTTCGCCAGAAATAATCCGCAACTGCGCCGTGAGAGCGACTACCGGCGCGATAGCGTCGGAGGACGGCAAGGACTCACGACGACGCTTACAAATGTGTCGGACGTCACCGGTCAACCGGAGTACATCAGCGTCGCAACGACCAGGCTGCGGGACGGCGGACTGCTCTACGTGATTGGTGTCTCGCCCCGGCAGGAAGCAGGCACGTACGATCCCGCGTTCCGGCGCATCCGCCAATCACTCGAGATCGCCGAGGGGCGATCCTTCAGATAACGGCGTCTCGCGGGAAGCCTTAAAAGGTGTGAAGACATCGGCTTCGGGCTTCGGACTTCAGGAAAAGCTATCGTGAAGCTTTCCTGTAGCTGAAGCCCGTAGCCGGACGCTTTTTTCACGGGCTCGGGCCTCCCGCCTCCTCAACGAGCGCCGACCCCCGCTATCAAATTCCTGAACCTCCCGCTAGAAACGCGGATCGGACTTGGTCGAACTGTCCGTTATGCGGCTGCCAACGCGAATTTTGTACCCGTTGCGGGACCGCATAACGGACTGGGCGCGCGAAGCGCGCCAAAAGATGCTGGTTTAACTAGTCAAAGGCTCTGCCAGGATATCAAGGGCAGAGCCCTTGGCTAGTTAGACTCGGTCGCGCTCGTCCCGCATCAGGCAGTGCGGAGATCGATCGCCGGCCAAGCCACCGCTGAGCCGGCGAACGGGTCGGAGCTCGGCAGCGTGTACACATTCGACGACCGATCTCGTTTACCCCGTTTGTGATGATGATCAGGGCTGACGTCGCGGGCACGGTCGGGTGGGAGTATCATTCGCTGGCGCTTCCGGTACCAATGTCACAGCGGAGTGACCCACCAGCCCAACCGCTGGAAACTACGATGAACCTTCTGGCCAAAGCCCGAAATGGCGATGGCCAAGCTGTCGAACTGCTGTTCGAACGGTGTCTGCCGGCTCTCCGACGCTGGGCGCGCGGCCGTTTGCCCTCCTATGCCCGGGACCTCGCCGACACTCAGGACCTGGTCCAGGAGACCGTGCTCCACACGCTCAACAAGCTGGAGTCGTTCGAGCCGCGGCACCAAGGCGCGTTGCAGGCCTACCTCCGGCAGGCGGTCGCCAACCGCATTCGAGACGAGATCCGGCGCGTCACGCGCCGGCCCGTGCCCGAAGAGTTGGGCGACGGGCACGTTGATCCGGGGCCGTCGCCGCTCGAGCACGCCATCGGCCGGGAAGGAATGGAGCGCTACGAGGCAGCGCTGCAGAAACTCCGTCCCAAGGACCGCGAGGCAATCGTCGCGCGGATGGAGCTGCAGCAAAGCTACGAGGAGATTGCCGTCGCGCTCGGCAAGACGAACGCAAACGCGGCACGAGTGGCTGTGACGCGTGCGATCGCGCGGTTGATCGAGCAGATGGATCATGAGACCTGAGGGTGGTCTCTCGGACCTCATTGATTCAGTAGCCGATGGGACGTCGGTCGACTGGGACCGCGTAGACCCGGCGGCGCTCGACGAACGCGAGCGGCGCCTTCTGAAGCAGCTCCGCCTGGTCGCGGGGCTTGCCGAAGTGCACCGCAGCCAGGTGGACGAACCACCGTCCATCATCACGAATCTTCCCCGGACATCGAAGAGCGGCGAGCGATGGGGCCACCTCCTGCTGATCGAGAAGATCGGTGAGGGTTCGTACGGCGAGGTCTATCGCGCCCGCGATACGTGGCTCGATCGCGAGGTCGCCCTCAAGCTGCTCAAACCCATGCCCGGCCAGGAGGCCGCGCTTCTCCGTATCCTCCACGAAGCGCGCACGCTGGCCCGGGTCCGCCATCCCAACGTCGTCACGGTCCATGGCGCCGATATCCACGAGGGTCGTGTCGGACTCTGGATGGAGTTCGTTCCCGGACGCACGCTCGAGGACGCGCTGCAGACGCGCGAGCGGTTCACCGTCGCGGAAGCCGCGCTCATCGGCCAGGAACTGTGTCAGGCGCTTGCCGCCGTCCACGCCGCGGGGCTCGTGCACCGCGATGTGAAGACGCGTAACGTCATCCGCGAGGACAGCGGCCGCGTGGTGCTCATGGATTTTGGCGCGGGCCAGGTTCGAGGCTTGACGCCCTCGGACAGTCCGGTGCCGACCGGGACGCCCGTCTATCTCGCGCCCGAGGTGCTGAACGGAAGCGCCGCATCCGTCCAGAGCGACGTTTACGCGCTCGGCGTCGTGCTCTATCGGATGGTGACCGCCAGTTACCCGGTGGTCGCGGTGTCGCTCTCGCACCTGCGCGATGCGCACGAGCGGCACGATCGGAAACCGCTGCGCGATCTCAGGCCGGACATCCCGGGGGATTTCGTGCGGATCGTCAATCGAGCGCTCGCGCCGGCGCCCGGGGACCGCTACGAAAATGCGATGGCCATGCACGACGCGCTGGCGCAGTTGTTCATATCGACGACCGCGGCGCCGACGCGGGCGCCGACCCGCGCGAGCCCGGCGATCCCGCGATGGCTGAGCCTCCGTCGATCGATCGCGGCCGTCGCCGCGCTCGTGATCGTCGCGGCCGGTGCTTATCTCGCGATCTGGCGTTTCAATCGTGGCGCGGTCGGATCCGCGGGCGCCGTTCGAACGCTTGCCGTCCTGCCGCTCCGCAGCGATGCCGGTGTGCAGGACTACTTCGCCGATGGCATGACCGAGGCGCTCATCCAGGAGCTCGCGAGCGTGCACGCGTTGCGCGTCATCTCGCGCACCTCCGTCATGCAGTTCAAGGACACCAGCGAGCCCGTCCGCTCCATTGCCGACCGGCTGAATGCGCAGACCGTCCTCGAAGGCTCAGTGTTGCGCGCCGGCGTCGACGTCCGCATCAACGTACGACTGATCGATGCCCGCAGTGATTCGCCCGTCTGGACGCGTTCGTTCCAGGAGCGACTGCAGAACGTCCTGGCGCTGCAGCAGGACGTCGCCCGGTCCGTGGCCAACGAGCTCGCGGTGGCGCTCGGTACGCGGGCAGCGGAACGACCGATCCAGCCCGTCAATCCCGACGCGCACGACGCGTATCTGCGGGGCCGTTACCTGCTCAACCAGGGCACCGTCGAGAGCGTGCGGCAGGCGATCGAGCGCTTCGAGGACGCGACACGACTCGATCCTCGCAACGGGCGGGCGAGGGCCGGGATCGGTCAGGCGTATCTTCTGCTTGGCGCGTACTACAACGCCATGCCGAGGGAAGAAGGGCTGCAGCGCGCGCGCGAAGCTGTCCTGAAAGCGCTCGGTGTCGACAAACAGCTGGCCGATGCGCATGCGGTCCTTGCCGAGATCCTGTTCGAGCACGATTGGGACTGGTCGGACGCGGAACGCGAATTCAAGCTGGCGATCGACCAGAACCCGAGTCTCGAATACGCACGCGAACGGTACGCCATGTTCCTGGCGGGGCGCGCGCGGCTTGACGACGCGCTGACCGAAATCGCGGAGGCGCGCCGCATCGATCCGCTGTCGCCTGTCATCGCGTCGACAACGGGAGGCATTCTTCGGTATGCCCGACGGTATGACGAGGCGGTGGCCGAATACGAGCGCGTGCTCGCCCGGCATCCCGACCTGCTCAGTGCTCAAATCGGGCTGGCGCGGACGTTGAGCGCCATGGGTCGGTACGACGAGGCCCTCGCGCGGTACCGCGAGCTGATCAAGCGCGGCGTCAACGAGCCGTACTTCATCACGGAGATCGCTCAGGCGGACGCTTCGGCGGGTCGGGTCGATCAGGCAATCAAGGCCGTTGAGGATCTGCGCCGCAAACAGCGGGGCGGCGGCTGGTTCGTGCCGCCCGAATCGTACGCGTACGTGTACGCGCGACTCGGCGAGACGGATGAAGCGTTCAAGTGGCTGGACGAGGCGTTCCGGACGCGTTCGGGCCTGGTGCTCTGGCTTGCCGTGGATTCCCGCATCGATCCGCTCCGGCAGGATCCCCGCTTCAACCGGTACCTGCAGCGACTGGGCCTTCAGCCGTAGCTGCTCGCAGACAGCACAATCGGGCCTTGACCGTCCACCACCTGAACCATAGACTCTCTGCTGCGGAGGAGACGTAATAGTGGCCCAACTACCAAAGGCCCAGATCCTTCAGGATTTCGCCGACGCTGAGGCACAGCTGCAGACGCAGCTCGATGCTGCGCCTGATGCCGCAGGCCAGGCGGCGCTGACCCAGGAGCTCGAAAAGCTTCGAACGTCACGCCGGGCGGTCGAGCTCACCGCCTGCGGTGGCGAGTTCCTTCCGTCCAGCTTGTCGCCGTCGCTTGGTCCCATCGTGCCCGGTGGCGATGACGTGTAGCAGTCAGTCGTCTTGACATTGGGATCGTTCCAACCGCGATACCGCCGATCGCCTCACCTGATCGTCTACTGGAACGGCGAGGAATTGGTCCTTCACAACTACGCGACGGGCGTGGCCATTGCCGGGTCGCCGGCCGTGGTGCGTGCGCTGTCTGCCCTCCACGGGTGGCGGACCGCTGATTCGGTCGCTCGGCAGTTCGCGGAGTTCGACCCTCGCCTCATTGAGCGGCTGCTCGAGGAGCTCGAGACGCTTTCGATGGTCGAGCGATCCGATCGCGCGCCGTCGCGCGTCAGCCGGGCGCTTGCGTTGTGGGAGCATTGGACGCCACCGGCCGCGTTCTTTCATCTCGCGACCAGGGATGTGCCATTTGGCGAGCCTGCCGAGACCGACGCCGCGCTGCGAGAGCTGGCGCGGACCACCCGCTCTCCCTCGCCGTTGAAACGGCTCAAGGGCGCGCGTCGCGTGCCGCTCGAGGCGCCGGACGCGAGCGGCGAGCTGGCGGCAACGCTCCTCTCCCGCCGCACGTGGCGGCGGTTTGGCGCCGAGCCGGTCTCGCGATCGCAACTCGCCACGCTGTTGGGTCTTACATGGGGCGTGCAACGCTGGGCGAGCACCGACGGACAAGGTACGGTGGCGCTCAAGACCGCGCCTTCGGGCGGGGCGCGGCACAATCTCGAGGCGTACGTCCTGGTTCGCCATGTCACCGGGGTGCCGTCCGGTCTGTATCATTACGATCCGAATGGACACGCCCTCCAGTGCATGCGGAACGGCGTCCCTGCCGCGATCTCGACCTACGTCCCGAATCAGACCTGGTACGACGACGCCGCATGTGTCGTGTTCATGAGCGCCGTCTTTGCCCGCGCGCAGTGGCGGTACCAGTATGCGCGCGCCTACCGATCCGTGTTCCTCGAAGCCGGTCATTTCTGTCAGACGTTCTGCCTCGTCGCCACCCATCTGGGTCTGGCGCCCTTCTGCACGGCGGCCTTCGCCGATTCACGGCTCGAGCGCGATCTCGGCATCGACGGGGTGACGGAGTCGGCGATCTATTCCTGCGGGGTGGGAACCCGTCCGCCCGGTGTGGAATGGGCACCGTGGCCCCACACGGACGAGGTGCCGACCGTCCACTATCCAACCTGCCCTCGAGGCCGCGCCGCGTCGAAGCGTCCCCCGCGTAAAAGCGGTCGCTGACCGCACCGACGGTCTTCAGTCCGGTGTGTACGGCGGCGCCCAGCGTCTCGTTGACACTCACAGCAGACACTCGTCGCAAGCGAGCGCTCGAGCCACGCTGCATCGCACAGGACATGACCATGTTTACGGTCCACCATGACGAATTGGCCGGCTGCCGCCTGGCGCAGTACCAACTCGATGCGCTGCTCGCCACCGGCGGGCTCGGAAGCGTGTATCGAGCGCACGATGAACGACTCGGACGGGCGTCCGCTGTCCGCGTCTTCTCCCCGTCGGCCACGTCCACACCCGTCCTGCGGAGACGGATCCTCGCCACGGCCAGCAGGCTGAGCCGGCTGAACCATCCACAGCTCGCCATGATCTGGGAGGTTGGAGGCGACCTCGGCTTCGACTTCGTGGCATCGGAGTTCGTCGCAGGGCAGACGCTGGCAGAGGTGTTGTGTGACGGCCCGCTCTCGACCGCGGAGATCGTCCGAATCGGTGAGCAGATGGCGCTGGCGCTCGACGCCGCACACGCCAACGGAATCGTCCACGGCAACCTGCATCCGGGCAAGGTCAAGCTCACGCCGGACGGTGCGGTGAAAGTCCTCGACCTGGGGTTCGGCACGTTGCCAACCTCGTCGCGGCCCGACACGCGTCGGCTTACCTACTTCGCACCGGAGCGCATCGCCCGTGAGCCACTCGACGCGAGAACTGACGTCTTTGGTCTTGGTGTGATTCTGTACGAGCTGGCGTCGGGACGACCGCCGTTCCGCCAGGCGCATCCTGAGTTGCTGCTCGACGCCGTGATGCATCGGGATCCGTTGTCGCCGATCGTCTTCAACCCGCTGCTGCCGAAGGCGCTCGAAACTGTGATTTTGAAGGCGCTGCGCAAGCGCCCCGGCGACCGGCATCAGTCCGGCGCCGAACTGGCGCGCCATCTGGCATCGGCCGAGCGCGGGATGAAGAACAACGG
>DASYQV010000294.1:0-6454 GCA_036005125.1 Vicinamibacterales bacterium | reverse complement strand
GCCCGGCACGATGCAGACGCTGGGCTCGATCGGGTCCGTGGGGCTCGCGTTCGTCATCGCGGTGACAATCGGCTTCTGGGTCGGCCGCCGCATCGACAGCTGGCTCGGCACCTCGCCCTGGTTCACGTTCGTGTTCTTCTTCATTGGGGTCGTGGCTGGCGCGCTGAACGTATTCCGTACAGTTGGTCGCGCCACAGGCACCAGCACCGCGAGCGATGATCGCGACCGATCGTGATCCGCTGCTGAATCGGGTACAGCGAGACACGACCGTCGTATGCGCGGCGCTCGTGCTCGTCGCGACGGTTGCCGGCGGATGGCGTGCCGCGTTCGGCGTCGTGGCCGGAGGGCTCGTCGTGTTCGTGAGCTATCGCGGAATCAAAGCGGGGATCGACGGGCTCGTGGCGGGATCGGCAGGTGGGGATCCGATGTCCGGTGACGGATCCGCGGAGGCGCGAGGTCGATCGCACGGAGTCGATTTCGGTGCGCCGTCACGCGCCTGGACCCTTGTGAAATTCATCACGAGATACGGTATACTCGCCGCAGTCGCTTACGTTATGATGGTGCGTTTGCGCGCGCACCCAGTGTGGATGATTGCGGGTGCGTCGTCGTTCGTGGCCGCCGTGGCGGTCGAAGCGGTCCGGCAGCTCCGCCGGCGACCGTGATCGCGCACGGCGCGCGAAGCGCGTCAAAAAAGACACTGGAACGAATCAACGGCTCCGCCGGGATGTCAAGGGCAGAGTCCTTGATTCCTTCGTCGCTCGACGTCGGCGCGCGCAGCGCGCCAACAGATACTGTTCGCAGGAGGCTGTCGTCGTGAGCAAACGATCAGTGCTGACAACCCTCTTCTTGGCCCTGGTCGCCGTGTCGCCGGTGTACGGGCAGGGAGCCGGCGCGGCCGGCCCGGACCTGGTGCGTTGGTCGGTTATCACAGGCGGGTTCGCGCTCGCGATCGCGGCTGCCTTTGGTGCGCTCGCGCAGGGTCGCGGCGTCAGCGCCGCGGCCGAGGGGATTGCGCGGAACCCGAGCGCGGCGGGTGAGATCCGCGGCGCGCTGATTCTCGGCCTCGTACTGATTGAGTCGCTCGTGATCTACGTGCTCCTGATCTCGCTGATCCTGTTCTTCGTCAAGCCTTTTGGCGGCTAACGCCGCCCGATCATTTGTGATTCATGATTCGTGATTCGTGATTGATGGATACCAGCCCACATCACAAATCACGACTCACGAATCACCGATGAAGAGTTTCCGTTTCCAGCTCCAACCCATAGATGCGGCGCTGCTCCTGATGACGCTCATCTGGGGCAGCAACTTCACCCTGGTCAAGCTTGCGGTGCGCGACATTCCGGAGCTGCCGTTCAACAGCCTCCGCCTGCTCATCGCGTCGGGAATGTTCCTGCTTGCGCTTGCCGTGCGTGAGGCCTCGTGGCAGCTCACCGGCGCTGAATGGCGCCGGATCGTCGAGCTCGGGATCGTCGGCCATTTCATCTACCAGCTTTGCTTCCTGGGCGCTGTCGCGCGAACGACGGTGGCGAACAACTCGCTGATCTTCGCGTTCACGCCCATCACCGTCGCCTTGTTGACGGCCGCTCGCGGCCACGAGCGCATTCCCGCCTCGCGCTGGATCGGCGCGCTGATCTCGCTGGCCGGCATCTATCTCGTCGTCGGCGCGAACGGCGACGCCGAGGGTGCCAGCCGCCTGGGTGACCTGCTCTCGGTCGGCGCCGTGCTGTGCTGGACGGTCTATACCGTCGGAGCCGGATCTCTGTTGACCAGGCGGTCGCCGCTGCTCGTGACCGGCTATTCGATGACCATCGGCAGCATCCTGTATCTGCCGGTTGCGTGGCGCGGGCTCGGCTCGTTGGCCTGGACCGACGTGCGGCTCGGTGCCTGGGTGGCGCTGCTCGCGTCGGCGTCGCTCGCGCTGTTCGTGGCCTACGTGATTTGGTACACGGCCGTACAGAAGATTGGTGGCTCGCGCACCGCCGTCTACTCCAACGTTACGCCGGTCGTCGCCATGACGGTTGCGGCCATCTGGCTCGGCGAGCCGCTCACGCCTGCCAAGCTCGCCGGCGCGGCGGCCGTGATTGCCGGCGTCGCCATCACGAAGCTCGAGCGCAGGATGGTGCCGCCCGTCGAGGCATAACGAAGGAACGGAGGAGGCGGAGGCAACGGTCTCACACGGAGAAGCAGAGAAACAGAGAATCCTTCACGAGAAGCCTTCCGTGATGTCCATGTCAACTCCGTTGCTCCGTTCCTCTGTCTGATGCCGTTGCCTCCGTCCCCTTCGTTTCCTCCACGTTCCGGGCTCATAACGGCAGCCGGCGCCGCGCTCGGCGTAGCGCTCTTCGCGTACGCCGTCCACCGGGTCGGTCTGGACCTGCTCCTCGATGGCATCGGACGGATCGGATGGGGATTGGTGGCGGTCCTCGTGCTGGCCGGGGTACGTTTCGTCGTACGTGCGCAGTGCTGGCGCTGGTGCCTGCCGTCGCACGTGCGGCTGACACTGCTGCAGGCATTCAACGCGTTCGTGGCTGGCGATGCCGTTGGCAACGTCACGCCGCTCGGGCTGTTGGCCAGCGAGCCGGCCAAAGTCCTCCTCACGCGCCACCACCTGGCGACGGATGAATCCATTGCATCGTTGACGCTGGAGAACCTGCTGTATGCGGCCTCGGTGTTGGCGATGCTCGCATTGGGCATCGGGCTGATGCTGGCTCTCGTGCCGCTGTCGGACGGCGTTCGCCTGTTCACGATGGGCATCGTGGCGGGAGTGGTCGTGGCGGCGGTGGTCAGCCTACGCGTGCTGCGGGTGGCTGCGCCGGCGGGCCCGTCACCGCGGCTCCAGAGGCTCATCAGCCTGCGCGACGATGTCGTTGGTTTTTCCGCGCATCACCCCGGGCGGCTGGCGGCCGTGTTCGCGCTGCAGTTGCTGTTTCATGCGCTCGCAATCGCCGAAGTGTTCGTCACGCTTCGCTGGCTGCTCGGCGATCGGATGCCGTCACTGGCCCAGGCGATCGTGTTCGAGACCGTGAATCGTCTAACGATCGTGCTGTTCAAGTTCGTGCCGTTTCGACTCGGGGTCGACGAGGCCGCCTCGGGCGCGATTGCCCCGTGGCTCGCGGTGCCGCCGGCGGCCGGCGTCACGCTCGCCGTCGTGCGCAAGGCACGCACGCTGTTCTGGAGCGGAATTGGCCTGGTGCTCATTGCCATGCATCCATCCACCCGTCTGCGCGCGGTGAATGACGAGGAAAAAACCGCCGGTATATAATCCGCCCCACGATGATGCGCATGATCCTGACCGGCGGCCTGATACTGCTGACTCTCACGGGTCTGTCCGCGACCGACCAATGGCCGAAATTCAGGGGTCCCAACGCGGGTGCCATCGCCGACGATCCCTCCCTGCCGGACACGTGGAGCGAGACCGAGAACGTGGTGTGGAAGACCGAGATTCCTGGGCTCGGCTGGAGCTCGCCGATCGTGTGGGACGACCACATCATCGTCACCTCCGCGATCAGTTCCGGCCAAGAGGCGGGTCCCGTCAAGGGTCTCTACGACGAGCACGATCACATCAAGGCCAGCGCGCCGCAGCGCTGGGTGGCCTACGACGTGGACTTCAAGACCGGCAGGATCCGCTGGCAGACCGAATTGCGCTCGCAGTTTCCTCCCCTCCTGCGCCACATCAAGAACAGCTACGCGTCGGAAACGCCGGTCACCGACGGCGAGCGCGTGTATGTGTACTTCGGCGCCATCGGGCTGGTGGCCGCGCTGGACTTGAACAACGGCAAGACTCTCTGGACGAAAGAGATCGGTGCGTTCAACACGCAGGTCGACCTCGGGCCGGCCGCCTCTCCCGTGCTGTACAAGGACCGCCTGTACGTCGTCAACGACAACATGACGCAGTCGTTCCTCATGGCGATCGACAAGCGCACGGGTCGCGAAATCTGGAAGGTCAATCGCGAGGAGCGCGGCAACTGGTCGACGCCGGTCGTGTGGGAAAACCCGTTGCGCACCGAGATCGTCACAACCGGAACCGTCAAGGTCCGATCGTACGACCTCGACGGGAAGCTGCTGTGGGAGCTCAAGGGGATGTCCACGCTCACGATCCCGTCGCCGTTCGTCAAGAACGGGATGGTGTATGTCAGCTCGGGCTATCCCGGCGGCGCGCTGCGGCCGGTCTACGCGATACGTCCCGGCGCGTCGGGCGATATCTCGCTGAAGGAAGGAGAAACGAGCAACGAGTTCATCGTCTGGCATCAGCCGCTGCTGGGCACGTACAACACGTCGGCGCTGGTGTATGGCGACTACTACTACACGCTTCTCGACCGCGGCTTCCTGGTCTGTCACGACGCGAAGACCGGAAAACAGATCTACGGGCGTCAGCGGATCTCGATGGATTCGAGCGGCTTCACCAGCTCGCCCTGGGCGTACAACGGCAAGATCTTCCTGCTCAGCGAGGATGGCGACACTTTCGTCATTCAGGCAGGCCCTCAGT
The DNA here is from genome assembly GCA_036005125.1 of Vicinamibacterales bacterium. Lineage (GTDB taxonomy): Bacteria > Acidobacteriota > Vicinamibacteria > Vicinamibacterales > UBA2999 > DASYQV01. The sequence continues at coordinate 1,968 of DASYQV010000294.1, read as the reverse complement.
TCAAGCTTCTCGCGAAGAACTCGCTCGGTGAGATTCCACTGGCCACGCCAGCCGTTCTCAGGGGGAGCCTGATCATCCGCACGGCCTCGAAGCTGTATCGCGTCGGCAAGGGACCGCAGTTGTGATCCGACGCGCGTGGTTCGCCGCGACGGTCGTTGCAGCGCTCGCGCTCACCGACGCAGCGCGTGGCGCGGCCGAGACGCTGCAGTTCACCCAGATCGGAACGATTCCGGGTCCCGCGGACCTGATACAGGTTGACGGGACGCTCGCCTACATTGCCGCAGGCCACACCTTCACGTCCGTCGACATCTCGAATCCCGCCGCGCCGAAGCGCGGCGGCACGTACACGTTTCCAGAGAGGATCTGGGGCTTCCGGGTCGTCGGCTCCACCGCGTACGTGGCTGCCGACTTCTTCGGGCTCGGGATTCTCGATGTGTCGAACCCTGCTGCGCCGACATTGCTGGGATCGTTCAAGACGCCCGGACAGGCGAAGAACGTGGCGGTCTTCAGGACGCAGGCGCTCGTCTCGGATCACATGTCAGGCGTCGATCACATCGACATCTCGAATCCCGCCAGGCCTGTTGCGCTGGGTTCCTTCTTCCTCGACGGGTACTCGCGCGATGTTGCCGCGTCGGGTCCGATGGCGTATGCGGTGGATGCGCCTGCCGGAGTGTATGTGTTCGATCTGTCGAAGCCGGGTCCGCTCGACACCGTGAGCTCGCAGCAGACGGCCACCGCACCCGGAAGCATCGAGCTGTCGGATCCGTCGGCCGAGGGTCCGCAGATCGCGGTCCTGCTGGGTGGAGGGATGTTGCAGGTATACGACCTGTCGAATCCCACGGCCCCGGTCAAGGTGGGCACGCACGAGACCTCAGGTGTCCGGTCGAGTCGCGCCACGCTCAAGGGTAAAGTGGCGTACGTTCCGGACCTCCGCGACGGCTTGCAGGTCGTCGATCTGTCAAAGCCCACGACGCCGCGCGTGGTGGCCACCTACAAGACAGCGGAGCCGGTTCGCGACGTAGCCGTCGGCGGCTCGCTCGTCTACGTCGTTGTCGGGCCGCCGGCGCACGGCAACATCCCCGCCGGGGCCGGCCAGGTGCTGATTCTGCGGGAGACGCGTACCGGGTCGCAGCCGTAGGGTCAGACTTGCGCCAATTCGATGGCCACATAATGGCCATCACCTTCATCAACGGCGTTCGCCTGTTTTGGGAACAGCACGGCGACCGCGGCGCTCCCGTTGTGTTCGTCCACGGCTCATGGGGCGATCATCACAATTGGATGCGGTCGTGCCGGCATTCGCTCGGTCGTTTCGCGTGTTCACCTACGATCGCCGCGGGCACAGTCAGAGCGAGCGGCTTCCCACTCAGGGGACGATCGAAGAGGACGTTGCGATCTCGCGGCCTTGATCAGCGTCAACCGTAGTGGATGCCCGCGTCTGGGGCGGAATCCACTGGAGGACATCGAGTACGCGAGGTCGAACAGTCGGCAAGGGGATCGGGCGCCAGGGCGTGCATCATTTTCTCAAGCCAAAGCGAGGGCGATAAGTGACAACTGGACATGGTTGAGCAGGCAGCGTCCCGGGCCAGCCTTCAGCTATTTGCGACCGATTGAGGTGGAAAATGAAGGCTTGGTTGACCAGAAGGATTCGTGCCCGTTCGCGAGGAGCCGAAGGCGAGTTGCGGCGCGCCGGGAGACCCCCAGGTCTGACCAGAGGCGAGGAAGCGAACGGTCAGGGACGCGGGATTCGTGCCGATTGGCGGCACCGAAGGTGCGGCCAGATGCCGGAAGACCCTCTGGTCTGCCAGCGACCGAGCGGAGCGAGGGAGATGGTGGACCAGAGGGGATTCGAACCCCTGACCTCATGAATGCCATTCATGCGCGCTCCCAACTGCGCCACTGGCCCACGTGTTGAGCGGCCGAACACACAATCCTAACGCACGGGTCATACACGGTCAACCGAGCGCGACC
>DASYQV010000293.1:0-2910 GCA_036005125.1 Vicinamibacterales bacterium | reverse complement strand
TTTGACATTTGACCTTTGACTTTTGACCTACGCTCGAACAGCATCACGCGAGAGGGTGCTGTTCGAGCGGTGAGCCTGACCGTTTTCACATCCGACCGTTTCGCTGACCATCTGAATCCGCCCGGTCATCCCGAGCGAGTCGAGCGCGCCGAGGTCATGCAGGTCGTCACGAGCGACTGGCGACGGCGCGGCGGCGATGTCCGTGAACCCCGGGCGGCCACCAAGGAACAGCTTACGCGCGTGCACCATCCGGATTACGTGGGACTGATCCGCGAGACGGCAGGGCGCGCGGCTGCTCTCGATCCAGACACCTACACCTCTCCCGAGTCGTACGAGGTCGCGTGTGTCGCCGCCGGCGCCGCGTGTCAAGCCGTGGATCGCGTGCTCGACGGCCCGAAGGGCACGCGCGCATTTGCGCTCGTGCGGCCTCCTGGACACCATGCCGAGCGCGGGCGCGCCATGGGATTCTGCCTGTTCAACAACATCGCCATCGCCGCCGCGCACGCGCGGGCGCGCGGTCTTCAGCGTGTGGCGGTGGTGGACTACGACGTGCACCACGGCAACGGGACGCAGTGGACCTTCTTCGAGGACCCGTCCGTCCTCTTCGTGTCATCGCACCAGTTCCCGTTCTATCCGGGCACCGGCGATGTGGACGAGATTGGTCAGGGCGCGGGACGCGGCTTCACCGTCAACCTGCCGCTCGAGGCCGGAGCGACTGACGCGGATTACGAGCTCGTCTATCAACGCGTCGCCGTACCGATCGTGCGACAGTTTCGACCGGAGCTGATCCTCGTTTCGGCTGGCTTCGACGCGCACGCGCGCGATCCGCTCGCGGGCATGCGCGTCTCGACAGAGCAGTTCGGCCGTCTCACCGCTCTGATCGTGGATCTCGCTGATGAGGTCTGTGGCGGACGCGTCGTCGCCGTCACCGAGGGCGGCTATGATCTTCAGGCCCTCGCCGCATCATTGACGATAGCGATCGGTGCCCTCGCCGGCGACACGTCGCTCGCAAAGCTCCCCGAGCCGAAGGGTCCGACGCCTCGGGCCGAGGCAACGTTGAAGGCCGTGCGTCCCCATCTGACGCCACACTGGAAGATATAATCAAGGCTCAGGGCTCAAGCCTTAGGACGTAAGGGGCTTAAGGCTTGAGCCGCCTGAGCCCTGAGCCTTAAGCCCTAAGCCTTTCGATGGATTACCGCCCGCAGGAACTCGACCGGAAGTGGCAGGAACGCTGGGCCACGACCCGCACGTTCGAGGTGACGGCCGACCCGTCGCGACCGAAATTCTACTGTCTGGAGATGTTCGCGTACCCGTCGGGACACGCGCACGTGGGCCACGTCCGCAACTACATCATCGGGGACGTCGTCGCGCGCACCAAGCGTATGCGCGGCTACAACGTGCTGCACCCGTTCGGGTGGGACGCCTTCGGCCTGCCGGCCGAGAATGCGGCCATCAAGAGTGGCATTCATCCGGAGACGTCGACGCGCGACAACATCGCGCACATGAAAGGCCAGCTCCAGCGTCTGGGCATCAGCTACGCCTGGGAGCGGGAACTTGCCACCTGCGATCCCGAGTACTACAAGTGGAACCAGTGGCTGTTCATTCGAATGTTCGAGCGCGGCCTGGCCTACCGGCGCCGGTCCGCCGTGAACTGGTGTCCGAGCTGCAACACCGTCCTCGCCAACGAGCAGGTGGTCGACGGCGGCTGCTGGCGCTGCGGCACGCCCGTTGAGACGCGCGATCTGGAGCAATGGTTCTTCCGGATCACCGCGTATGTCGACGAGCTGCTCGACGCGACAGCGCGGCTGACCGCGTGGCCCGAGAAGGTGCTGACGATGCAGCGGAACTGGATCGGGCGGTCGGAGGGCGCGCGCGTCCGGTTCGCGGTGGCCAACGATCCGTCGACCGCGATTGAAGTGTTCACGACGCGCATCGACACGATCTACGGCGCGACGTTCGTGCTGCTGGCGCCCGAGCATCCGCTCGTGTCGACCTTCGCGGAGTCATCTCCCGATCCGACGGCATTCCGGCGGCAGGCGCAGGCGTTCCGCACGCAGGATCGCGCGGCGCGCCTGAGCGGTGAGATCGAGAAGCAAGGGTTCGACACCGGACAGCGCGCGATCAACCCCTTTACGGGGCAGCCCGTTCCCATCTGGATCGCGAACTTCGTGCTCGGTGAATACGGCACCGGCGCCGTGATGGCAGTGCCGGCGCACGATCAGCGCGACTTCGAGTTCGCCCGGAAGTTCAACCTCCCGATCCCGTTTGTCATCACGCCGGACGGACGTCCCGCGCGGGCCGATCGGCCGAGCGAGCCTGACGAGGCGTACGGTGTGCTCGTCGATTCGGGCGAATATTCAGGACTCACCTCGGAGGAAGCACAGAAGCGGATGGCGGCCGCCGCAAAGGAGCGCGGCATCGGCGAGGCCACCGTTCAGTATCGGTTGAAGGACTGGGGTATCTCGCGGCAGCGGTATTGGGGAACGCCGATTCCGATGATCTACTGCGAGAAGGACGGCATCGTGCCGGTGCCGGACGACCAGCTTCCGGTCAGGCTGCCGAAGGTGACGCACTTTACGGGCCGCGGAGACTCGCCGCTCGCGCAGGTGCCCGAGTTCGTCAACGTCGTGTGCCCGAAGTGCGGCGGACCTGCCCGCCGCGAGACCGACACGATGGACACGTTCGTCGACTCGTCCTGGTATTTCTATCGCTTTGCCGATCCCCAGAACGATCGGGAGCCGTTCGATCCCGCCACCGTGAAGTACTGGCTGCCGGTCGATTTCTACAGCGGTGGCGTCGAGCACGCGATCCTGCATTTGATCTACTCACGCTTCTTCGCGCGAGTGTTCCGCGATCTGGGGCTCGTCGATCACAGTGAGCCCTTCACCCAGCTCCTCACGCAGGGCATGG
>DASYQV010000292.1:0-33856 GCA_036005125.1 Vicinamibacterales bacterium | reverse complement strand
GTTCAAGGTCTCTAGTGGTGACTCATACCGATTACCTCTGGTTCAACACCAAGCAGCGCCAGGAATTCATCCGGATCACCGACAAGGTGGCCGACATCGTTCGCGCGAGCGGCGTTCAGGACGGCCTGGTCCTCGTCTCGGCGATGCACATCACGTCAGGCGTCTACGTGAACGACTGGGAGGAAGGCCTGATCGAGGACTTCCAGGTCTGGCTGGAGAAGCTCGCACCTGCAGGCCTCGACTACCGCCACCATCAGACGGGCGAGGACAACGCCGACGCGCATCTCAAACGCACGATCATGGGGCATCAGGTCACGCTGCCAATCACGGCCGGCAAGCTCGATCTCGGTCCGTGGGAGCAGGTCTTCTACGCGGAGTTCGACGGGCAGAGGAAGAAACGCGTGGTCGTGAAGGTGATCGGACAATGACCGGCGTCCCGTCCGGTCGCGATCGCGAATATCCTGATCGTCCCATCGTCGGCGTGGGTGCCGTGATTGTCGACGATGGTAGGGTCGTGTTGATTCGCCGCGGGCACGAGCCGCTGGCGGGGCAATGGAGTCTGCCCGGCGGGATGGTCGAGCTGGGCGAAACGCTCGAAGAGGCCGTCGCGCGCGAGCTGCTCGAGGAAACGAGCCTGGTCGTCGAGGTCGGTCCGGTCATCGAGGTGTTCGACCGGATCATGTACGACGAAAGCCAGCGGGTGCGGTACCACTTCGTGCTCGTCGATTACCTCTGCTGGCCGCTCGGCGGCGAGTTGCGCGCCGGTTCGGACGTGGATGCGGCCGACCTCGTGGACCCTGTGGACCTGGCCCGATATCAGCTCACCGACAAGGCATCGGCCGTCATCGAGCGTGGCCTCCAGCTGTCGCGCGAGGCCCCGCGCCCGGTGCGTTGACGTTACAATCACAAATCACAAATCACCAATCGCAAATCCACATGGCCCTGCCCTTATCGAGAGACGCCGCCTGGCAGCTCCTCACGGAGTGGACCGAGAGCGACAGCCTTCGCAAGCACGCGCTCGCTGTCGAGGCGGCCGTCCGGGGCTACGCGCGTCGATTCGGCGAGGACGAAGAGGCCTGGGGCATTGTGGCCCTGCTGCACGACTTCGACTACGAGCGGTATCCCACACCGGAGAATCATCCGTTTCGCGGCTGTGAGGAGCTGCAGAGACGCGGATATCCTGAGTGGGTTACGCGCGCGATCCTCTCCCACGCCGAGTACAGCGGCGTTCCGCGCGAGAGCCATCTGGAGAAGACCCTGTTCGCGTGCGACGAGATGGCCGGTTTCGTGACCGCGGCGGCGCTCGTGCGGCCGACGAAGAGCATTCTCGATCTCGAGGCGCCTTCCGTGATCAAGCGGATGAAAGACAAGGCGTTCGCTCGGAACGTCCCGCGCGATCACCTGAAACTGGGAGCCGAGGAGCTCGGGCTGCCGCTCGAGACGCACGTGGCCAACGTCATCGCGTTCATGCGCGAGCGCGCCGACGCGCTCGGACTCCGGGGGCCTATCGGCACGCAGTAGGCAGGCAGTAGGCAGTAGGCAGTAGGCAGTAGGCAGTAGGCAGCGGGCAGCAGGCAGTAAAGGGATGCTCTTGGCTTTCCGGCAACATTCTCATGAGTTCATGGGCGGTGAGACGTCACTCCCTCCTGGACCTTCACGCCTTCGAACCTCGTATACCGAAATACATGCCGGAGACCTTGATGGCCGTGGCGACGCCGCCTGACGCGTCCGCGTCCCGCGAGGCGACCGTCCAGCTCGATCGCGTCAGCGTGAAGTACGGGCGCAACTGGGCGCTGCGCGACGTGACTGCCACGTTCGCGCGCGGAGCGGTCGGCCTGCTCGGGCCGAACGGCGCCGGCAAGAGCACGATGATCAAGGCGCTGCTCGGATTCGTGATGCCCGAGCAGGGCGAGATGCGTGTGCTCGGGATGAGCGTACGGACGTCGCCGCTCGGGATTCGCGGCCGCATCGGCTACATGCCGGAAACCGACGCGCACATCCCCGGCATGACGGCAGTGGCATTTGTCGCCTACTGCGGCGAGCTGGCAGGGCTCCCGCGCTCCGACGCGATGCAGCGCGCGCACGAGGTGCTCTATTACGTGGGGCTCGGCGAAGCCCGCTACCGTAACGTCGAGACCTACTCGACGGGGATGAAGCAGCGCATCAAGCTCGCGCAGGCGCTCGTGCACGACCCCGATCTGCTGTTCCTCGACGAACCAACCAACGGCATGGATCCGAAAGGGCGCGACGAGATGCTCGAGCTCGTCCGCGACATCGCACACAACAAGGGACTGAACCTCATACTGTCGTCGCACCTGCTGCCGGATGTCGAGTACGCCTGCGATCATGTCGTGGTCCTCGACAAGGGCTCGGTGGCAGCGCAGGGGCCGATCCAGGCCCTGAAGGGGCACGGCGGCCAGGTGTTCGAGCTGCGGGTCAAGGGCGACACGGACCGGTTCGTCGAGGCGATGCGCGGCGCCGGCCTCGATTGCCACGCAACCGACGAGGACATCATGCGGGTCTTCGTGCCGGACGGGCGTAACGCGCAGTCTCTCTTCCAGCTCGCTGCCCGCGAGGGTGTACAGGTGCGCCACCTTCGGCCCAGCGTGCCGACGCTTGAGGACGTCTTCGCGCGGGCTGTAGGCGAAACGTAGGTCAAAGGTCAAAGGTCAAAGGTCAAAGGTAAGGTCAAAGGTGTCAGGTCTCAGGTCTCAGGTCTCAGGTCTCAGGTTCTAGGTCTCAGGTCTCAGGTTCTAGGTCCAGGTCTCAGGTTCTAGGTCCAGGTCTCAGGTTCTAGGTCTAGGTCTCAGGTTCTAGGTCCAGGTCTCAGGTTCTAGGTCTAGGTCGCAGGTTCGAGGTCCGGTTTGACCTGCAGACCTGCACGTGCAACCTGCACCTGATACCTTTGACCTCACTTTTGACCTTTGCCCTTTGACCTTTGACCTTGCGCTCTGAGCGCTTCCGAGCATGCCGATTCACGACCAGGGCTACCGGCGTTACGGCGGGCGTCGCATGGCGCACGGGCGCACGTGGTGGGTGATCGCCCGCTCGGGCATCATGAACGTGCTGCGGCAGCGCCGGTTCCTCGGCCTCCTGTTGTTCGCGTGGTCCCCCTTCATCGTGCGCGCCGTTCAGATTTACGTGTCCGCGAGCTTCCCGCAGGCATCGTTCCTGACGGCATCGGCCCAGACCTTCCGTGAGTTTCTCGACCAGCAGGGCATCTTCGTATTCTTCGTCACGATTTACGTCGGAGCGGGCTTGATTGCGAACGATCGGCGCGCCAACGCCCTGCAGATCTACCTGTCCAAGCCGCTGACGCGCGTCGAGTACATCACGGGCAAGCTCGTGACGCTTCTGGTGTTCCTCACGGGGGTGACCTGGCTGCCGGCGATGCTGCTGCTCCTGCTCCAGATCCTGTTTGCCGGCAGCCTCGCGTTTGTCCGCAGCAATCTATTCCTCTTTCCCGCCATCACGCTGTTCTCGCTGATCCAGGTGTTCGTCGCGGGATTCTCCGTGCTGGCGCTCTCCTCGCTGTCGAAGAGCAGCCGGTTCGTCGGCGTGATGTACGCGGGCATCATCTTCTTCACCACGGGGATGTACCACGCCTTCCGTGCGATGACGGGCAGCTCGAGCCTCGCCTGGATCTCGCCGCCGATCTCGCTCGACATCATCGCGAACGCCATCTTCCGAACACCGTCGAACCCTTCGACGACGCCGGTATGGGCGGCGGTGCTGTCGATGGCCGTCATCGTGGCCGGGGCACTCATGATTCTCGAGCGGCGCGTTCGCGGCGTCGAGGTGGTGACCTGATGGGAGACCGTCAGCCGGTGGTCACCGCCGAACATCTCTCGAAGTGGTATGGGCAGGTCTCGGGTCTCAACGACGTCACGGTCGCGATACCGCCCGGCATCACCGGGCTGCTCGGCCCGAACGGCGCAGGCAAATCCACGTTCATGAAGTTGATAACGGGACAGCTGCGCCCGAGCAAGGGACACGTCAGCGTGCTCGGGGAGCCGGTATGGGGGAATCCCGCAATCTACTATCGCATCGGATTCTGCCCAGAGCAGGACGCGTTCTACGACCGGATGACCGGGCTGGAGTGGATCGCGGCGCTCGTGCGGTTGAACGGGCTGACCGACACGGCGGCGATCGCGGCTGCGCGCCACGCGCTCGAGACGGTGGACCTGCTCGACGCGGCCGACAAGAAAATTGGCGCGTACAGCAAGGGGATGCGCCAGCGCGTCAAGCTCGCGCAGGCCATTGTCCACGATCCGGAGCTGCTCATCTTCGACGAACCGCTCGGCGGCATGGATCCGATCGCTCGACGTCGCACAATCCGCATGATCAAGGACTGGGCGCGCGCGGGCAGGAGCATCCTGGTCTCGAGCCACATCCTCCACGAGATCGAGTCGATGACGGCGAATATCCTGCTGATCAACAACGGGCGGATCCTCGCGGAGGGCAACGTCCATCAGATTCGCGATCTCATCGACGAGCATCCCCACACCGTCTTCATCCGCGCCGCCGATCCGCGGATGCTGGCGCGTCGCTTCCTTGCCGAAGACGACGTCATCAGCCTGCGGTTCGAGACAGGTGCGGTCGTGGTCGAGACGGCGCGGCCGGATGTGTTCTACGCGCGGTTGACCGACCTGGCTGCATCCGGCGAGGCCGGCGGAATTCAGGAGGTCACTTCGCCGGACGACAACCTGCAGGCCGTGTTCAAGTACCTGGTGAAGGCATGACCGCACCGACGCCTGCCCTCGAGTCGCGGCGTTCCGCGTATCCGTCCGGACATCGTGAGCCGCCGTCGTACGTGTCGGCGGCGATTCGCGTCTTCGAGCTCTCGTTCGGCGAGATGCTCTGGTCGCGGCGGACGATCTTCATGGCGCTCGTCGTTGGCGGACCCGTGGTGCTGGCAGTAATCACCCGTGTGCTTCAGGCCAGTGGCATCCCCCCCTTGCGCGTCAACAGCGTGCGCATCGGCAGCTCAGGCATCTTCGGGGTGATGATCTGGCTTCTCTTCCTGCGCTTCATCGTTCCGGTGCTGGGCGTTTTCTACGGCACCTCGCTCGTCGCCGACGAGGTGGAGGACAAGACGATCACGTACCTCTTCACGCGACCGATTCAGCGCGGCGCGGTACTGCTCGGAAAATACGTCGCGTATCTGGTCTGCACGACGCTCGTCGTGCTGCCATCGGTGATGATCGTGTACTTCATGCTGGTGCCCTTCAACGAGGTCGCCTCCACCTTTGGTGCGCTGCTGAAGGACCTTGGAATTCTGGCCCTCGGTCTGGCAGTCTACGGTGGGGTTTTCGCGTTCATTGGCGCGTTGCTGAAGCGTCCTCTGGTGATCGGATTGATTTTCGCGTTGGGCTGGGAGCAGGTGGCGCTCGTCATGCCCGGATACCTCAAGCGGTTTACGATCGCCTATTACGTCCAGGCGCTGGTTCCCCACGCGATGCCGTCGGCCGATACGACGAGCCTGCTCCAGTCCATCCTGCGGGACGTGCCCTCTGCGGGGGCAGCGCTGTTTTGGCTCTTTTTCGCCCTGGTGGTATCGCTCGCTCTGGCCATCCGAACGATCGAGCGGCGCGAATACGTGCTGGAGCAATGAAGGAACTCATCTGGGGCCGTATCTAAAGATGCGGCCTACGACAGACATGCGGCCTACGACCCCGGATGTGGCCCCGGGGAGCTGATCCAGATGGACATCGGAACCTTGGCGAAACCGCCTCGTATAATGAACTAGCCATGCGGTCGCACGGGGGTACAGAATTCTCGGTCCGGCCCGCATAACGGGCTAAGAGGCGCGCGCGCTATGACGAAGAAGACCCGCATCTTCCTCCTGGTTGCGGGAGCGGTGCTCCTGGTCGGGCTCGGAACGGGGCTGGTTGCCTCTTATATGGGGCTGCCGGCATTTGCCGTCGTGGGCTCGGAGGGGCCCGCGGAACTGAAGCTCATTCCGCCCGATGCCAGGGTCGTGGCCTACGCCAACGTGCGTGACGTGATGAATTCAGAGCTGCGCCAGAAGGTGCGGCACTTGCGCCCCGACAACCCACAGCACGGTAATTTCGAAGCGGAAACCGGTATCAGGATCGAGGACGACATCGATACGGTCGTCGCCAGCATGGGGATGGCCGATAATCACGCCGAGCATGCGCTGGTCATTGCCCGCGGCCGCTTCGACGAGGTGAGGATTGAAGGTCTGATTCGCGAGCGCGGCGGTCAGGTTACCCAGTACAACGGCAAGCGGCTGTTGACGCATCGCGGCGCGCCCAACCCGAATGCCACCCACGACGACATGGCGCTTGCGTTTGTGGAGCCGGGTCTCGTCGCGCTTGGCAGCGCGCCGGCGGTACGGGAGGCGATCGACCGCATGAAAGGCGGCCGGAACATCACGGACAACACCGAGGTGATGGGCCTCATCCGCGGCATCGACGACGGAAACGCATGGGCGGTGGGACGGTTCGATGCGCTGGCCTCGCGGGCGAAGCTGCCGGCAGAGGTGACCAAGCGCTTGCCCCCGATTAATTGGTTTGCGGCCTCCGGTCACGTGAACGGCGGCGTGCGGGGTACGGTCCGCGCCGAGGCGCATGACGAGGCAGCAGCACAGAACCTCCGGGATGTCGTCCGCGGCTTCGTGGCGCTCGCGAAGCTGCAGTTAAACGCCACGCCTGAGCTGAGCACGCTGGTGAACTCGCTGGAGATCGGTGGCCAGGGCAAAACGGTGTCTCTCGCGTTCTCGGTTCCATCCGACGTCATCGACCTCATCGGTGCTGCGACGCAGCGCAATAGTGCGACTCCCGATGTTCCGCCCGCGCCGCCCGCACCTCCCGCCCCGCGCGCACCGCGGCAACGGCCGTTCTGACCAACGCGCCTAGTCCCTTATGCGGTCCCACACGAGTACAAATCCTAGTTGGCAGCCGCATAACGGACTACGGGATGTAAACGCATGGGCCCGGCCGAGCGTAAGAACGGATGACGGCCCGTGCGAGCGTGCGAAATTGTCACGGTCTGTCACGGACCTGTGTAGCCCTGCCCCCCAAGTGGCGTCCATGCCTGAATTGGTGTTCTTCTACGGGACTCTCATGACCCCGTTCAACCGACCGGGGCGGCAGCGCGTCGATCAACACCTGGCCTTTGCCGGACGCGGCAGCATCGGCGCAGCGCTCTTCGATCTCGGGATCTATCCGGCGGCAGTGCCTGCCAGCGACGGGCGCGTCTGGGGCGAGCTGTACGAGATGCTGCAGCCCGCCATCGTGCTCGCGGAGCTCGACGAGCTCGAGGGGTTCACTGCCGACGAGCCGGAAACGAGTCTGTACAACCGCATCAAGACGCGCGTGACCCTCGAGGACGGGTCGACGGTGGATGCGTGGGCGTACTTCTACAACGCCCCGCTCGGACGTGCTCCTCGCATCGAGTCAGGCGATTACCTCGAGCACCTCAAGGTCAGATAGTCTTCTGTACGACGTACGTAGGCCGGGTCTTTAGACCCCGCCTAGCGCCGCATCTAAAGATGCGGCCTACGTACGAAAGATGCGGCCTACGTACGTATTCAACCGGCCTGTCGTCCAGCCTTGATCGCTTCCAGATAATCGAGAATTGCCGTCTGCACCCGGTCGCCGGGTTCGACGAACTCGAGGCCGGATCTGTAGGTGACGATGTCCTGATCCACGTCGCTGATGCGCGAGTGGGCAACGCGCCCCTTGACGATGACGGAGTGCGTGCCGAGCGAGAGCCGGACGTCGTGGAGAGAATTCAACTGAAGGGGGAAGCGCGTTTCCACCTGGGCGCCGCCGCGGCTGATTTCTTTGACGGCAAGCGGCTGGAACACCATGATCTCGCCCTGCAGGTCGCCAAGAATCGCAATCCGCTCGGCCTCGCGTTTCTCGACCGTCATCCGCGCGGCACTATAGCATCGACGGACGCGGGTGGGTGAGATGGATGGCTGGACGTGGAATGGGGGCGAGGGGGGCGAGGGGGGCGAGGGGGGGCGAGGGGGGCGAGGGGGTGGAAATCGATGCAGAGTGTGATGCGGCCGTCCAGGGAACGTCCGCACCGGGGGGTCTCTGATCTCAATTCATACGCAGCGCCGAACGAGTCGGCAGGACTTCTTCTTCCTCCTCGGCGATCTGTGAGATGGCCGCATCGAAGTCCTGCCCCTCGCACTCCGTGGTATAGGTGAGCACCGGGATCTGACGCGTTTCCGGATCGAGCTTCAGCATCGTGAGCAACTGAAAGCCGTCGAGATCCTCGATACGCGCGCAGAGAATCACGAGATTCGGCAAGACCCTGCGAATCTGCGAATAGGCGCGGTCACCCGACTCGACAAACACCATGTCATATCGTCCCGCCTCGAGCACCGTCTCGAGCAGGGTCAGGACTTCCGTGTTGCCGTTCACGACGACAACCTTCTGGACTGGTTTGGCGACAATGTGTTGTGTGCCTGCCATGTCAGTTACCGCCTTCCTGGCCTGGTAGTGATTCAGGAATCGTGCCATATGTAGAAACGTGAACTCGCCCTGGACCGTACCCACAATTGCGCATGATTTCCTGACCCGCTTGAGGGTGCCCTCAGAAGAGGCCACTGCCGTGGTTGCCATAAGTCGTCCGATGTGCGTCACTTCCCGAAAGACCCGCGATGTGGGTCGCTGAGGCTCAGATTCTGTGTAGTTCGCTAGTGCTTGGCTGGATGTCGTCAACCCGGCACTTGCGGTCCCATTTTGCATATTGCACTCTGTGGTGACTATGCCGACGACTGTGCGGGCCAACGTTCAGACCTACAACAACTTCATCGACGGCGACTGGGTGCCGTCACAGTCCGGTCAGCTTTTCGAGAACCGTAACCCGGCCGACCGCGAAGACCTGATCGGTTACTTCCAGGAGTCGAGCGTCGCCGACGCCGAGGCGGCGATTGCCGCCGCACAGCGAGCCTATCGGGAGTGGCGCCTCGTGCCGGCGCCGAAGCGGGCCGAGATCCTCTTCCGCGCGGCGGCGCTCATTGTGGAGAGAAAAGAGCAATTTGCCCGCGACATGACGCGCGAGATGGGCAAGGTGCTCGAAGAAACGAGGGGCGACGTCCAGGAAGCGATCGACATGACGTTCTTCATGGCGGGCGAGGGCCGGCGTCTGTACGGACAGACCGTCCCTTCCGAGCTGCGCGACAAGTTTGCGATGTCGCTTCGCCAGCCGCTGGGTGTCTGCTCCATGATCACTCCCTGGAACTTCCCGATGGCCATTCCCTCGTGGAAGATCACCCCGGCGCTCGTCTGCGGCAACACCGTCGTCTTCAAGCCCGCCACGCTGACGCCGCTCTCCGCGTTCAACTTCGTCAAAGTGCTGGAGGATGCGGGCGTGCCCCGCGGGGTCGTCAATCTGGTGACTGGCGGCCCCGATGTCGGGACGCTCATGTGCACCCACGACGAGGTGAAGGTGGTGTCCTTCACCGGCTCGACGCAGGTCGGACGGCTCGTGTCGCAGAATGCCGCGCCCGGGTTCAAGAAGTGCCACCTCGAAATGGGCGGCAAGAACATCATCATGATCATGGAAGACGCGCGGCTCGATCTCGCCGTCGAGGGGTGCCTCTGGGGAGGTTTCGGGACGACGGGTCAGCGCTGCACGGCGGCGAGCCGCATCGCCGTCCACGAGCAGGTCTACGATCGGTTCGTCGAGAAGTTCACGCGACGCGCCAGAGCGCTCCGCGTGGGAAGCGGCCTCGACGGGGAGACCCAGATGGGACCGCTGGTCAGCGAGTCTCAGCTCAACACCGTGATGAAGTACGTGGAGATCGGAAAGCAGGATGGGGCGACTTTGCTCACCGGCGGTCGTCGTCTCGAGAGCGGATCGTACGGCAAGGGGTTCTTCCACGAACCGACCGTTTTCGGCGACGTGGAGCCGGGAATGCGGATTGCTCAGGAAGAGATCTTCGGCCCCGTGGTGTCGGTGATGCGCTGCCGCTCGCTTGATCACGCAATCGAGATCGGCAACGGAGTCGCCTACGGTCTATCGGCGTCAATCTACACCGGCGACGTCAACACGGCGTTCACCGCGATGCGCGACGTGTATACGGGCATCTTCTACGTGAACGCGCCGACGATCGGCGCCGAGGTCCATCTGCCGTTTGGCGGGACCAAGGCGACCGGAAACGGTCATCGCGAGGCGGGGACCGCGGCCCTTGACGTCTTCTCGGAGTGGAAGTCGATTTACGTGGATTTCAGCGGCAAGCTCCAGCGCGCGCAAATCGACACCGAGTAGAGGCAACGTACTGCCTACTGCCTACTGCCTACTGCCTACTGCCTACTGCCTGGGCACCCGGCGGCTCTTGAGGTCCTGCTTGAACTGCGGGTTCACGCGGAAGCCCGCGCGTTCCGCGGCCGCGATCGATCCTTCAGCCTCGTCGAATCGCCCGCTCATCATGTACACGACGGCGAGATTGTTGTGAGCCTCGCCAAGGCTCGAGTTCGTGCTGATCGCGACCTTCCACTCGCGCTCGGCATCCTCCAACTGCCCGTTGCGGAAATATGCGCTTCCGAGCGCGAGCGAGACCTCCCCCGGTGGCCTCGCCGGGTCGATGTCGCGCTGTCTCATGCGCTCGAGCTCCCGGAGTCGCGCTTCCAGCTTCGTGACCTGTGCGGTGACGGTGGTGGCGGACTTGACCTTGCCGCTCTGAAACAAGCGAATCGACTCCTGAAGCTCGCGGATCTCATCGTCACGCTGCCGCTCGACCGCCACGCGGTCGCTCAAAGCCAGCGCCGCGAGTTTCAGGTACGCCTCACGGCACCCTCGGTAAGCGACGATGGCGCTCGCGTAGCGGCGGAGTCCCATGTAGGCCTGTCCGAGTCCGTAGTGGGCCAGCGCGAGCAGCGGGTCCTTGTCAATCGCCTTCTGGAATTGCTCGGCCGCCAGTTCGAAGCGCTCCGCAACCAGCAGCTCCTGCCCCGCACGATAATGGACGAGCGCTTCGCGACGGCTTCTCTCGTCCGCTAACCGCTGCGCCGCGGCGGTTGCGCTCGCGATACCCAGAATCAGCACGCCGATCACGCACGCGCGGCGATACATGGAGCACCTCCCAGGCAACCAAAAAAAAGGGGCCACGGTCCGTGGCCCCCAAGGATAACCGAACGTACAGGACAGCTTACCAGTCGAAACGCACGCCGACCCTCACGGCCCGCGGCTCCTGGAACGCCGTCAGGACTCCGGTCTGCCCACCGGTGCAGCCGTTCAGCGGGTATCCCAGATTGGGGTTGGACGCGCCGAAGGTGATCTCGCTGCAGTTGTCGTAGTTGGTGGCCTCGCGCCGATTCATCACGTTGAACAGGTCCGCGAGCAGAACGAACCCCTGCCGGCCCAAGCGCAGGTTGTAGTCGGCGTGCAGATCCAACGCCATATCCATAGGGGCGCGCGTTTTGAACCCTTCAAACGTCTGGATGCCACCTCCTCGAACCGTCACCGGGATCTCGCCGGAATTCGCGTAGTTCGGGTTGGCCGCCAGATTCGTGAGCGACCGGCCCGTTCCGGCGTTGAAGGCCAGCCCCAGGTTCACAGCGCGCAACTGATACGTGCCGAACAGCTTCACCTGATGCGTGCGATCGTTCGGCAAGACGCCGCATCCGAGCGAGCAACCCAGGTACCGGATGTCGCCGCGGTAGCCGAACATCGGCGTGCCGAGTTGCGTGTAGCTGGGATCGTTGGTCGGGAAATCGAAGAGTGATGTAATGGCCGGATCGGACTGGTTATTGTCGCTGCGGTAGAACCCCTCGAAGTTCCCCGTGAGCCGGGACCAGCGGTACGACCCGAAGAACGACCAGTTGTTGGAGAGACGCTTGTCGAACAGGACCTCGACGGCATGGTATTTGTGGACGGCATCCTCGAACGTCGCCTGCGGGATTCCCGCGGGCGCGGGGAAGACCCTCGTATCCCGGTTCACGTTCGTGATGAAGTACTCCACGCTCTCGAGTCCCGGCACGTCAAGGTCGTAGAGGACCATCTGCGCGGTTCCGATGTCCTCGAGGATCCGGCCGATGTTCCGGTGAATGTAGCGCACCCCGAGGCTGGCGCTCGGGAGCACCTCGAATTCGACGCCGCCCAGGAATTCGTCCTGATATGTCGATTTCGCGTTGGGATCGAATTCGGACGCGTGGAGGCCGGCGAGCTGCAGATGTTCAGTGAAGCGCGCCGCCAGTACGCCATTTGGCACCGGTCGCGTCAGAGCTGCATCGAAATAGTCGGCGCGCTGTACGCCGGCGTCTGCCGAGAGGGATCGGGCAGCCAGGTCGTTCGGCACCTTCGCGTAGAAGCGGCCCCAGCTCCCGTATACCTTCGAGCGGCCGTTGCCGAGCACGTCGTAGGCGGCGCCGATGCGAGGCGCCCAGTTGTTCTTCCACTTGAAGCTGCAGTGAATCGCGGGCCCGGTACCATCACCGAGACCCGGCCTCGAGTCGTCCGCGTGGCAGAGCGGCGGGTCGCCTCCAACCAGATCCTGTTGCTCGTAGCGGAGCCCCGGACGCACGGTGAGCCGCCCCATCTGCCACGTGTCCTGCACGAAGAAGCTCAGGTACTGCTGCGTCGTGTTCGGGTTCGGCCCGAAGTTTGCGCGGGTCACGCGGTAGATCTGCCCGTACGTGGGATCGGGCAGGACTGTGATCTGCGCGCCCGTGCGCGTTACGGTTCCGTTGGGCAGCGTGAAGGTCGGCCCGGTTCGTCCGAGCGCGCGTACGAAGTTGACATCCTCGAACAGGAAGCCGTACCGGAGCTGATGATTGCCCGATGCGCCGCCGTCGAAGATGTTCGTGGACTTGATCTGAAACTGAAGGTTCCGGCCGGGCTGTTCGATGTCGTAGGCCCCGATGCCGCCCGAGCGACGCGTGGGCGTGACGGTTGTGTCGGTCACGCTGTTCTGGTTGACCGATGGCGTCTCAATGAAGTTGTTTGTTGCTCGTGAGATAGATCCTTCGAGCAGCCACCTGGAGCTGAGGATGCCGTCGTACCGGCCCGTCTGATTATGGCCTCCGTACTTCGTGAGCTCGCTGAAACGCGCGGTGTCCTGCGCAAGCAAGGCATTGTTCCGCTGGGGACCGTTGTCGCCCTTTGACGGATCACCGAATGCCGAAAAGTCGAACCGATGCTGCGAGCCCTGTTGCCAGGTGACTTTGCCAGCATACGATGTGCTGTGGCGCTTGCGGTCCAATTCGCCAAGGCTGCGAAGCGGGAACCCGTCCGGTGCGATGAGCGTGCGCGTGTCCTGCAGGCGGCTGACGGTGCCGTAGAAGAACGCCTTGTCCTGAACGAGCCGGCCTCCCGCGCCCACGCCAACGTCGTAACTGGAGGTGGCGGTCGTGTTCACGGCGCCATTCGGGGTCTGCATCTGCATCCAGTCGGATTCGAGCTTGTCAGGCCGCGCGTAGCCGAACCCGCTGCCGTGAAACACGTTGGTCCCGCTCTTGGTGACCAGGTTCACGACGCCACCGGTCGCCTGTCCGAACTCCGCCTCGAATCCTGCTGTTTTGACCTGGGTCTCCTTGATGAACTCGGTCGTCACGCCGGTTCCGAGCGAGTTGAAGATGATGGAGTACGAGCCGACGCCTCCGTATCCGCTGTTGGTGATGTTCACGCCATCGACGATGTAGGCGTTCTCGAGCCCGCTGCCGCCGCCAATCGACGGATTCGCAGAGCCGACGCCGCTGCTGTCGCTGACCCCAGGCACCATGTACAGCGTGTCGGTGAACCTCCGGCCGACCGGCAGTCGCTTCATGATCTCGTTGTCGAGCACCGCTCCAACGGTCGTCGAGCGTACGTCGATCACCGGCGAGGTTGCGGTGACCTGGACGGTCTCCGTGAGGCCGCCCGGCTTCAGCACAAGTTCCGTCAACGTGGTGCGCTGGCCGAGGCGAACGAGAATGCTTCGCTGCTCGACGGGCGCGAATCCGCTCAGCTCGACCCGAACCGTATATGTACCCGGCGTCAGGAACGGCGCGAAGAAGCGACCCTCGGCATCAGTGACGAACGATCGCGTGCCCTGCTCGGACGTGATCGTCACCGTGGCACCGGGCACCACTTGTCCCTGCGCGTCCAACACCTGTCCGGCAATCGAGCCTGAGGTGGTCTCTTGCGAGAGCGCCACGCCCGGCAGGGCTATGGCGAACGCCAGGAGAAAGACTCTCATACGTGAATACATCACTGGTCTCCTTCAACGGATGGTTGCACGTCCCAAGATGTGAATAACCTGTGGCAAGCAAGGAAAACACGTACCACAAGCCGCGCAATCGCAACGACCGATCTATCAATGACTTATGCGGACGAGGCGATCCATTGCGAACGAGCGATCCAGGCGGACGTCCTTCGTGATTCAAAATCGTGAATTCCTGCGGGCCTTCGTGGTCGTGAGCGTGAGGCTGAGTCGCGACTGTTATGATGTGACGGATATGCCCGTGGCGACGGCTGTCATTCTTGCGGCTGCCCGTACTCCCATTGGCCGATACGGCGGAGCGCTCCGAGATGTCCACCCCGCGGAGCTTGGCGCCGCGGCCGCGCGTGCCGCCCTGGAGCGGG
Source organism: Vicinamibacterales bacterium (assembly GCA_036005125.1). Classification (GTDB taxonomy): domain Bacteria; phylum Acidobacteriota; class Vicinamibacteria; order Vicinamibacterales; family UBA2999; genus DASYQV01. Next base: position 19,309 of record DASYQV010000292.1, on the reverse strand, counting down.
CCGGAGTCGATGCCGCCGACGTCGAAGACGTGTGGTTCGGTCACGCCCGTCAGGCAGGGTCCGGACCAAACCCGGCGCGGCAGGTGAGCCGTCGCGCGGGGGTGCCTGACACCACTCCCGCACAGACCATCAACAAAGCGTGCGCTTCCGGACTGCAGGCGATCGCCTCGGCAGCCCAGGCAATCCTCGTCGGCGAATCCGACGTCGTGCTTGCCGGTGGCATCGAGTCGATGAGTCGCATGCCCTATCTGATCGATGCCGCCGATGCGCGCTGGGGCCACAAGATGGGGCACTTCCCGCTCGTCGACGCCATGTACCGCGACGGCTTCTCGTGTCCGCTCTCGGGGTTGATCATGGGCGAGACGGCTGAAGTGCTGGCGCGGCAGTACGGCATCACGCGCGAGCAGTCGGACGACTATGCCTGCACGAGCCAGCATCGAGCGGAGGCCGCAATCGCCGCCGGTCTGTTCCGTCGTGAGATCGCGCCGGTCACGGTCACGGACGCGCGGGGTCGAGAGGTCGTCGTCGACGCCGACGAACATCCCCGCTCTGGAACCACGAGAGATGCGCTGAGGAAGCTGCCGCCGGTATTCCCGAACGTCGAGGGGGAGCCCGGCATTATCACCGCTGGCTCCTCGTCAGGGATTACCGACGGAGGCGCGGCAGTCGTCCTTGCCTCCGAGGCATGGGCCGCGAAGCGCGGCCTGAAGCCGTGTGCGCGCATTACCGGCTGGGCGAGCGCCGGCGTCGATCCGCGCATCATGGGCATCGGTCCCGTGCCGGCCATGCAGAAGCTTCAGCAGAAGTCGGGCGTGCGTCTCGAGGACTACGATCTCGTCGAGCTGAACGAGGCCTTCGCGGCGCAGGTGCTGGCCGTGCTCCGCGACGCGCCCATTTCGAGCGATCGGCTGAATGTGAACGGCGGCGCGATCGCGCTCGGTCACCCGATTGGCTGCACCGGAACCCGCATCGTCGTGACGCTGCTGCACGAGATGGAGCGGCGCGACGTCAGGAGGGGCCTGGCGACCTTGTGCGTGAGCGGCGGGATGGGGATGGCGCTCGCCATCGAACGGATGTAGGCAGCGGGCAGCAGGCAGAGGCAGCAGGCAGCGGGCAGCGGGCAGCACGGGGAGTTCTTCGTTGGAGGATAGGCGTTTAGTACCGGAGAGGGTATGAGCCCGACTGCACGTGAATCGTGACCGGGAAAGCGTTACTGATGACCAATCGACGTCGATGACGAACACACGATCCATGATCTTGGTTTGAAGGATCGACATTCATGGATCCAGTTGCCCCGCCGCGGCTCCGCTCCCTCGGTAAATAGTTGACGCTCAAGCATCTGTCCCCGGATTCGACGCTGGTACGTCTTTTTCGTACGTGACGTCACTTCGCAGAGTCACACGGCCTTCCAAGGAGAAATCATCGATGTCCGCACGTTTGAGTGCCTTCTGTCTGGTGCTACTGCTGTGTCTTGGCCTGGCTGCCGGCGCGCTCGCACAAGGCGTCCAGACCGGAACGATCCGCGGCATCGTGCGCGATCCGCAGAATCTTCCGGTTCCAGGCGTCACTGTCACGGTCACCTCGCCGGCACTGCAGGGTGCCCGCACGGTCGTGACCGATGCCGTCGGCACCTACACCCTTCAGGCGCTGCCGGCTGGTGAGTATGAAGTTCGCTTCGAGCTCAGCGGCTTCGGCACCGTCACCCAAAAAACAACCGTCACCGTCGGCGGCACCGTGGAACAGAACGTCGCGATGAGGACGGCCGCGGTCGCCGAGACCGTGCGGGTGGTTGCGGAGACCCCCGCGCCCATCGCGACGGGCGCCGTCGCGATCAGCATCCCGAAACAGGAGATCGACATGCTGGCGACCCCTCGCACGATTCAGGGGATCGCGACGCTTGCGCCGGGATTGACCGAGCGTACCCCCAACGCCGGCCAACTGGTGATCAACGGCGCGTTTGCGTATGACAACGTGTTCATGGTCAATGGCGTTGACGTGAACGACAACCTGTTTGCCAATGCGCAGAATCTCTTCATCGAGGACGCCATCGATCAGACGCAGGTGCTCACGTCCGGCATCTCGGCGGAGTACGGGCGGTTCAGCGGCGGCGTCATCAACGCCGTCACGAAGAGCGGCGGCAATCGGTTCAGCGGCAGCTATCGGCTGAACCTCCTGAACCCCTCGTGGTCGAAGGAAACACCGTTCGAAGTGAGCCGGGGCACGACCTACCCCAACACGATGCAGCACACGCACGAGGGCACCTTCGGTGGTCCTATCATCCGCAATGGTCTGTGGTTCTTCGCCGCCGGCCGCTACGGTTCGGTCGATAGCCCGGTCAACCTCAGTGAAACCGGTATTCAGCTGTCCTCCAACGATCTGAACAAGCGTGGCGAGATCAAGCTGACCGGCACGGTTGCCAGCAACCATACGATCCAGGGCGGTTTCCTGAACAACCCGCGCACGCGAACCAACAACTCGGGTCTCCAGAGCTTTGTCATCGACCCGCACAGCGAAGTCAATCGCTCGAACCCGAACCACTACTACTTCACCAATTACCGCGGCGTGCTCGGCAACAACCTGTTCGTCGAGGCGCAGTACTCGCAGCGGAAGTTCAAGTTCGAGAACGATGGCGGCACCGCCACGAACATCGTGGACTCGCCGTTCCTGGCGCTCGAATGCCTGTGCGTGTACAACGCGCCGTACTTCGACGCGACCGACCCGGAGAACCGCAACAACCGGCAGTTGACGGGCAACGTCACCACCTTCTGGAACGCCGCTGGCCGGCACGACACCAAGGTCGGATACGAGTTCTTCCGAAGCCAACGTACCGGCGGCAACTCCCAGTCGTCCACCTCGTACGTCTTCAACGCCGATTTCCTTCGCGCTGCAGACGGGAAACCGGCCGTTGACGCACAAGGTCGTATTATCCCCGTATACGTCCCTGGCGAAAGCTATGTCGAGTTCTATCCCGCCACCCGCGGCGCCGTGATGAACATCGACAACAACTCCGCGTTCGTCCAGGACCACTGGGTGATCAGCAACAAACTGTCGTCGGACCTCGGCGTCCGGTTCGAGCAGGTGAAGGTGACGTCGACGGGCAACATCACCAGCATCAATACGAGGCCGCGCTTGGTGCCGCGCCTCGGGCTGAACTACGACGTCCGCGGCAGCGGCGACCACATCGTCCACGTGACGTACAGCCAGTATTCGGGCCGTTACAACGAGGCGCAGGTTGGCGGCAATAGCCCGGTCGGCAACCCCTCATATCTGCCCCTGTACTATCAGGGCCCAGCCGGACAGGGAAGCGACTTCGCGGCGGGCGTGAACCTGGCGAATTATCCCGTCACGCCTGACAACCTCGCCGGCACGCCCGAAGTGCCCACCGCAAACATCATCGTCGACCAGCATCTGAAGTCGCCGTTGACGCACGAGTTCACGACGTCCTACGGGCTGACGATGGGCGGCGGCCGCAGCTACGCGGAGGCGAGCTACGTGTTCCGCACGACCACCAACATGATCGAAAACTTCACGACGCGGGCGGATGGCACCACGCGCGTGGTCCTGGAAGGCCTCGATCTGGGTCTGGTCTCGAACAGAGCCTACCGCAACACCGATCTCGCGAAGCGCGAGTACCAGGCGCTCATCTTCCAGTCGCGGTATCGCATTTTCAACAGCCTCAGCCTGAACGGCCACTACACCGTCCAGCTCAAGAACGATGGCAACTTCGAGGGAGAGGGCACGAACACCCCAGGCTCGACCTCCAGGATCGGCGACTATCCAGAGGCGCAAAGCGAAGCCCGTTATTTCCCCATGGGCCGGCTGCAGAACTTCCAACGTCACCGCCTGCGGCTCTGGTCGATCTACGACCTCGACTTCGGCCGCGCCGGCCGTGTCGCGGTATCCGGGCTCTGGCGCGTCGACTCCGGGCTCGCGTACAGTCTTGCCGTCCGTAACCTGGCGCCTTCGGCCACGCAGCGCGCGATCGTCATGGCGGCCGGGTATCCGGACTTACCCGGTCCCGGAAACGTCTTCTTCGTCCCGGAGCGCGGCTCCGAGATGTTCAAGGGGTACGGCATGCTCGACTGGTCAGCCACCTATGACATCCCGGTGTTTCGTGAACTGCGGCCCTGGCTGAAGTTCGACATCTTCAACCTGTTCAACAACCAGAAGCTGATCGCGTGGAACACGACGATCACTCCGAACCCGGCATCGCCGCTGGACAGTCTCGGCATCCGAACCGGGTACAACCAGAGCGCCAACTTCGGCCGCGCGACCGGCAATATGGTGACGAACCTGAATAGCACCGCGATTCCAGCCTTCCCGCAGTGGTCGGGTGGAAACAACGGCGGCCGGACGTTCCGCATCGCGATGGGCGTGCGGTTCTAGACAAAGCCTCGCGTGCCTGCTAAAAAAAGAGGGGGCTTGGCCCGCTCTTTTTTTAGCCGGCAGCAGGCAGTAGGCAGCCAGCAGCACACAGCCGACAGGCAGTTGTCAGTTGCTCTATGCCAAAGATTTTGATAACCCTGTAATCAGCTTGCCAACTTCCGAAGCGCCGTTCGTCAAGGCTTCCAGCCCTGACTCGTTTAGAAAACCAAGTCGACGTGCAACAAGCGCCTGCGTCTCGAGCTCTCGCACCGAACCGTGCGCAATCGACAGCCGGTGGTGAAACTCGGGATCTGTTCCCCGACCTTGCCCGTCGGCAATGTTCGACGGGATCGACACTGCGGCACGGCGCATCTGCGCGGTGAGGCCGTACCGCTCTTCTGCGGGGAAATCCTGCGTCAGGCGGTACGTTGTTTCTGCGAGGTCCATTGATTTCTGCCACGCAATGAGATCGCGATAATTCTTAATGGCCATCAGACTCTCTGCTGAATCGAATGCTTGCTGCGTGCCAGCTCGGTACGGTGCCCGCTGCCTGCCGGCTGCCAGCTGCCTGCTGCTCGCTGCCCGCTGCCAGCTGCCTGCTGTATGCGGATAGCGGTGATTGCCGGCGACGGCATCGGCAAGGAAGTCGTCGCGGAAGCGGTCAAAATCCTGAACGTGATCGGCGGGCTCGAGTTCGAGCATCTGCCTTGGAGCGCCGACCACTACCTGCAGACCGGCATCACGATCCCGGCAGACGGCTACGACACGCTGCGGCAATTCGACGCCATCTTCGTTGGCGCGCTCGGGGACCCGCGCGTGCCGGGCAACCAGCATGCGCGCGATATCCTCCTCGGCACGCGCTTCGAGCTCGACCTGTACGTGAACTATCGTCCGGTCCGTCTGCTCGACGATCGGCTCTGCCCGTTGAAGAACCGCACGCGCGCGGACGTGAACTTCGTGGTGTTCCGCGAGAACACGGAAGGCGTCTATGTCGGCATCGGCGGACGCTTCAAGCCGAACACCCCGGACGAGGTCGCGGTGCAGGAGGAAGTGAACACTTACAAGGGCGTTCACCGGATCGTCCGCCATGCCTTCGAGTTCGCGGCGGCCAACGGCCTGACGCGGTTGTGCATGGCGGACAAGAGCAACGCCATGGCCCAGGGGCACGCTCTGTGGCAGCGCGTGTTCGGAGAGCTGAAACCACAGTATCCGGCCGTGCAGGCCACACACATGTACATCGACGCGCTCGCGATGTTCCTGGTCCAGAATCCCGGTCAGTTCCAGGTCATCGTGACCAACAATCTCTTCGGCGACATCATCACGGACATCGGCGGTGCGCTTCAGGGTGGCCTTGGAATGGCGGCTTCGGGTAACCTTCATCCGGGACGCACCTCGATGTTCGAGCCGGTGCACGGCTCGGCGCCGCCACTGGCAGGGAAAAACATCGCGAACCCGATCGGCGCGATACTTTCAGCGGCATTGATGCTCGAGACGCTCGGGCGCGCGGAGGACGCCGCGCGTGTCGAGCGGGCGGTGGAGCGCGCTGTACAGGCCGGCGAGGTGACACAGGATATCGGCGGGTCGCTCGGCACGACGCAGGCCGGCGACGCGATTCTCAGACGACTGGATCAATTGACATGACAGACGTGTTCATTCTCGGTGGTGCACGGACGCCCATGACGGAGTACGTCGGGGCGCTCAAGGACGTGTCGGCAATCGAGCTTGGCGCCATCGCGTCGCGCGCGGCGCTCGAGCGAACGGGCGTGAAGCCGGAATGGGTCGACCACGCGGTGATCGGCAACGTCCTGCAGACGAGTGCCGATGCGATCTACGGCGCGCGCCACGTCGCGCTGAAGGCGGGCGTACCGATCGAGGTGCCGGCACTGACGGTCAACCGGCTGTGCGGCTCGGGACTCCAGGCGGCGATCAGCGGCGCCCAGCAGATTCAGCTTGACGAGGCGGGCATTGTGCTCACCGGCGGCATCGAGAGCATGAGCCAGGCGCCCCATGTGATACGCGGGCTGCGCGCGGGACTGAAGTTCGGGCAGGGCAAGCTCGAGGACTCCCTCTACGAGGGGCTGCTCGACACGATGTGCGGGCTGTTCATGGCGCAGACGGCGGAGAAGTGCGCCGCCAAGTACGGCATCTCGCGCCACGAACAGGATTGCTACGCCATGCGCAGCCAGCAGCGCGCGGATGCGGCGTGGAAGAACGGCAGGCTGGTCGAGGAGGTGACCCCCGTCGAGATCAAGACCCGGAAGGGCGTAACGGTTGTCGACCGCGACGATCATATGCGGCCTGACACGACACTCGAGGGTCTCGCGAAGCTGCCAGCGGCGTTCTCGAAGGACGGCACCGTCACGGCCGGCAACGCGAGCGGAATCGTCGACGGCGGGGCGGCTCTCATCCTGGCGTCGGGCGAGGCGGTCAAGGCTCGCGGCCTGAAGCCGATCGGCCGACTCGTGAACTGGGCAACAGTGGGCGTCGATCCGAGCATCATGGGGATGGGCCCTGCGCCGGCGATTCGCAAAACGCTCGACCGCGCGAAGCTGTCGCTCTCCGACATCGATCTGTTCGAGGTCAACGAGGCGTTTGCCGGGCAATATCTCTCGGTGGAAAAGGAGCTTGGCCTGGACCGCGAGAAGGTGAACGTGAACGGCGGGGCCATTGCGCTCGGCCACCCGCTCGGGGCGAGCGGGACGCGGCTCCTGCTCACCCTCTCACTGGAGCTGCGTCGTCGCGGCGCCCGGCGGGGCGTTGCCGCCGCGTGCATCGGAGGCGGTCAGGGCATTGCCGCGCTGGTCGAGACAGTCTGAGGTAGGTAAAGTAAAAAGTGGAAAGTGGAAAGTGGAAAGTAAGTGAAAAAACTGCACGCCGACGAGGCGAGCTGTGCTGAATTCCGAGGAACCCTTCTCGGGCTCGAACGGCACTCACCGTGCAGCTTTGTGCGGTATGCCGCCGCACGACCTGATTGAACGCACTCGCCGCTTTTCACTCGCCGTGCTGAAGTTCTGCCGGCGACTGCCACGAACGTCGGAGGCCAATGAAGCTGGTTGCCAACTGCGGCGCGCCGCGAGTTCAGTGCGCTCGAACTACCGCGCGGCGCGCAAGGGACGCTCGCGCGCCGAATTCGAAGCGAAGCTCGGAATCGTCTGGGAGGAAGCCGACGAATGTGTCGATTGGACCGCTATGCGGCTTGGAATCCGAGTTTTGTACCCGTTGCGCCGGATCCGCATAGCGGTCCTAGGCGCGCGAAGCGCGCCAAAGAGACACTGGCAACCAGTCGCGGGCTCCGCTGGGATATCAAGGGCGGAGCCCGTGACTGGTTGGAGTTCCTGCGCGACGCACGGATCAAGGACGATCCAGCGCTGCTCGACGAATCGCGCCAATTGGCGCGGATCTTCGCCCAATCGGTCAAGACGGCGCGTGAGAATACGACCCGCATCAAGAAACGGCCAAAGAGCTAGTTCTGATTGACAACTTACTTTTTACTTTCCACTTTCCACTTTCCACTTTCCAGTTCACTGGCTATCGCACTTCGCCGAAATCGTCGATCGTTTCAAAGTCCGCCTGGGGGACGTCGCGATTACCAGGTCGTCTGCACATCAACACCGGACATCCAGCCGCGCGTGCGGCAGTGAGCTCCGTCGCCGTGTCCGAGACGAACAGGATCTGCTCGGGCGGGCAGCGCAGGGCGGTCGCGATGCGGCGATAGCTGTCCGCTGAGGCCTTCGGGCCGACGCTCGTATCGAAGTACGCAGTGATCCAACGTGTCAAATCGCCAGAGGTGGTCGTGCGAAACAGCATTTGCTGAGCGAGCACGCTGCCCGACGAGAAGATCGCGAGGCGGATCCCCGCGGCCGACCAGCGGGCGAACGCCGCCGGCACGTCCTGAAACACGTCTCCGTGCAGAATTCCATCGTGATATCCGTCGGCCCAGATAAGGCCCTGGAGCGCCTTGAGCCCGGACGCCTTGCGATCGCGATCCATCAGCCATTCGACGTACGCGGCAACCGAGTCGACCCGCTGATCGGGAGGGGCGTCCGGCCACGGCGGGGGAGGTGCGCCGTGCTCCAGGTCGTGCGTCCAGTCTTCATGAAGCTGGCGCAGCGGCTCCCGGAGGTCGGGGGCGTCGAGATGGTCGCGAAGGTACGAACGCAACGCCTTCCGCGCAAACGGGAAGAGGACCTCGTACACGAAGGCGATCGGCGTTGTGGTTCCCTCGATGTCCAGCAGCACGGCCTGGATGCCGCGCTCGCGAAGCGAAGCTGTCACGCCTGCGCGATTGATTGCGTGTATGGGATATCCCACGGCCCGAAGCACACGGGCTGGAACTGCCGGTCCACGCCGCTCTTCGTGTAGTGGGGTGTCCAGCCGGATTGATTCTGGAACAAGCGGATCGCCCGGATCCGGCGTTCACCACACAGGTCGAACCAGTGATGGGTGCCCTTCGGCACGCGAATGAGATCCCCGGGCTGGACTTCAATCACGAACACCGGCTCGTGCTCCGGATGGATGTGAAACAGGCCGCGGCCCTCGACAATCAAACGGACCTCGTCCTCGTCGTGCCAGTGCTCCGAGTTGAAGCGGGCGAGCATCGCATCGAGTCCCGGCGTCTCGGGCTTGACGTCAATGACGTCGGCCGTCGTGTAGCCGCCCGTGCCTTTCAGTTCGTCGATCTTTTCGGCGTACATGTTCAGCAGGGCGTCCGACGAAACGTCGGCCGCGCGCTCCGGCTGCTCGACGCGTTCGTAGTCGATGCCGTGGCCTGCCAGATATTGCCGCACGGCCCCAGCATCCTCGATGATCCGTCCGTCCGCCGGGATCTTCACGAGCGCCATTGCATACCTCCATCGGGTGTCGTGTCGGCAACCGTACGGGTCCTGCCGAGCGTTTCGAACAGAAATTCCAGAATCTCCAGGTGTCGTTCCGCGTCGCCGAGGGTATCGCCCCAGGTGTAGAGTCCGTGCCGCCGGAGCAGCACCGCATGCGCGTCTTCATGCTGCGCCAGGATGTCACGGACGCCGCGAGCGAGGCGCGCCATGTCCTGGTCGTTCTCGAGGATTGGAATCCATTCGCGATGCTGGTGCGAGGTGACACCCTGAAGGCCCTTGAGCATTTCGTATCCGCCGATGCCGAGACCGCCGGCCGATGCGTGGAGATCGGACATCATCGTGCTCCACACCGAGTGCGTGTGCACAACCGCGCCGGCGCCCCGCTCGCGCGCGATAGCGAGATGGAGCAGTGTTTCCGCGGACGGCCGCCGTTCGGACGCCCGGGCGGCCCGAATCGGTCGTCGTCCGACGAGTTCGCCTCGCTCATTGACTGTGACGATGTCGGCCGGAGACAATGCGCGTTTGTTGCAGGCGCTCGCGGTGATGGCCAGTCGGAACGGGCGGCGGGAAATCACGGCGCTGAAGTTGCCGCTCGTGCCGAGCGCCCAGCCGCGGGCATGGCTCCGGTGGCACAACTCCGCCAGCGCCCGCGCGATGTTCGGGGAATCACGCTCCACGACTCGTTCTCATAACGCCATCACGCGCCGTAGTGAGAGGGCTTCGACAATTCTATGACAATCACGACAGTGGGCGTTCTCGGGTGCGGCCTCATGGGCTCCGGTATCGCGCAGGTGTGCGCGCAATCGGGGTATCGGACCATCGTGCGCGAGGTCGAAGACTCGTTGTTGAAGAAAGGGCTCGGCCGCATCGACAAGTTTCTGAGCGACGGCGTGGCCAAGGGAAAGGTGACACAGCAGATCCGGGACACGGCGCTCGGGAACCTGCAGGGCACGACGTCGTTCGATGATCTGGCAGGCTGCGATCTGATCGTCGAGGCGATCGTCGAGAACGTCGATGCCAAGAAGGCCGCCTACGCGGCGCTCGACGCCCTCGTGGGCGAGCGGACGATCTTCTGCTCGAACACCTCGTCGCTCTGCATCACGGAGCTTGCCTCGACGACGAGGCGCCCCGACCGCTTCGCGGGCCTGCACTTCTTCAACCCGGTGCCTCTCATGAAGCTCGTGGAGGTGACTCGCGCATTGACGACGTCCGAGACGACCTACCGCACCGTCTTCGATTTCGCCCGCTCGCTCGGCAAGGAAGCGATCACGGCGCCCGATCGTCCCGGGTTCATCGTCAATCGTCTGCTCGTGCCGTACCTGCTCGACGCGATTCGCGCCTACGAGAACGGTCTCGGCACGCTCGAAGACATCGACAAGGGGATGAAGCTCGGGTGCGGGTACCCGATGGGGCCGTTCACGCTGCTGGATTTCGTCGGCCTCGACACGACGTACTTCATCGCGAACATCATGTTCGATGAATTTCGAGAACCTGCTTATGCCCCTCCGCCCCTGCTGAAGCGCATGGTGCTTGCCGGGCGGCTTGGCCGGAAGAGCGGGCGTGGGTTCTATGAGTATCAGTAGGCAGTAGGCAGTAGGCAGTAGGCAGTAGGCAGTAGGCAGTAGGCAGTAGGCAGCGGGCAGCGGGCAGCAGGCAGCGGGCAGCAGGCAGCGGGCAGCGGGCAGCGGAACGCGCCATCATTGGCGGAGGCTGTGATGGCAATCAAGAACCAGCCAAGGGGCTCCGCCCCTTGATATCCCGGGCAGAGCCCTCGGCTGGTTAGACCAGCATCTTTTGGCGCGCTTCGCGCGCCTAGCGATCTCATAGCGTGGCAGAAAGCGATGGACCTTGCCGAGACAACATACCGCGTGACCCGGGATTTCCCGATCGAAGAGCGGTACGGCCTCACGGCGCAGATGCGGCGGGCGGCCGTGTCGATACCGTCGAACATCGCAGAAGGACAAAGTCGAGGGACCGATCCCGAGTTTCGCCATCGTCTCTCGATTGCGCACGGCTCGGTGCGGGAGCTCGAGACGCAGGCGCTGCTTGCGGTTCGCCTTGGGTTTCTGAACCAGTCAGGCCTCGAGGCCGTCATCAACAGTGCTTCCGAAGTCGGCAAGCTGATTACCGGCCTGTCAAAGTCTTTGGTTTAACCTGCCTGCTGCCCGCTGCCCGCTGCCCGCTGCCTGCTGCCCCTGCGTGATAATCAAGAGTGGCCTTTCGACGGCACCTGATCGATCTGCTCACGAACGAGCCGCGCTCGATTTCGTCGCTGGCGCGCGAGCTGGGGATGACCCGCGCGGACGTCGAGGACGACTTGCGGCATCTGCTCCGTTCCGCGCGGGTCCGAGGTGACGTCGTCGAGATTGCGCCGGCACGCTGCAAGTCGTGTGGCTTCGTGTTCGACGACGAGAAGCTCGCCAAGCCGGGCAAGTGCCCCGAGTGTCGTGGCACACGCATCTACGAGCCGATGATCCGCATCGTGCACGCGGAGTGAGCGGCGTCGCGGGTTCACGGCCGCGATCGGTTGACGCAATCAGTTGGAAAAAATTGCCAACATTGATACGCCCCATCACCAGGGTCTGACCCCGTTCTGACCCCGGTCTGACCCCGTTCTGACCCCGTCACGGGCCGGACATCAGTCGATTCCAGAGTGCTTGCGCGCTTTCCGGGAGCACCGCCGCGGCCGTGTCGACCTTCCTGGCGATGACCTCGCCGCCCGACGTCGCCAGCAGCAGGCGGATGTCGAGCTCGTCCTGAATACCGCCGGCAAAGAGCTTCAGAAGCACCAGATCGACAGCCGTCACCACCGGCAGTGTCACCTCTTCGACGGTGACCGGTTCCGCCCGTTCGATCGCCTCACGCTGCCAGCGGTGCCGGCCGACGACGACGTCCACCGGTCGAAGACTGCCGACACCGCAACGGACGACGCCGGCGAGCGGATCATCCGCATCGCCGCGACGCACCTCCACCGCGGTCCGAGCCGAGACAGAGCGCCAGAATTCCGGATCGAGGACCCGAAGATCGGTGACAAGCAGATCGATGTCGAGGCTGGCGCGGGCCACCCCATGCGCCGCGAGCGCGGCGGCGCCGACGAGCGCGAAGGAAACGCCCCCGGCGTGCAGATGTCCCGCCACCTCGCCAATCAGCGTCATCAACGCGCCGCGCGCAACGGACGCCGGCCTGCCTGGCGCAGGGCTGCGAGAGTCGCCCGCCCGGTGGCCGGATCGAGACCCTGAGCCGAGCAATAGAGTGCCACGGCTTCGTCGCCCAGCCGGAGCGCCAGCATGATTCGCTCGTCTGGCGTCAAACGCGCCACCGCGTCGCGCAGCTCACGCGACAACTGCTCGTTGACCGACATGTCCTCAGTATAGTTGTCGATAGTTGTCGTCAAATTCCGCCGGGCCGCGCATCACTTGACGCGGCCCTCTCGGCGCATCCTCGTCAGGATCGCCTCGGCCCTTCGCTTGTACTCCCGATCCTCGGGCGCCCATTCGGGATCGATCGGCACCGCAAGGACCTTCTCCAGTTCCTTGCCCGCCTCGGCGTCGCGATCCAGCTCGAACAGCGTCTCCGCCAGGAAGAAGTGCGAGATGGTGTTGTCGGGGTTGTATGTGAGGGACTTGCGCAGGTGCTCTTCCGATTTCCGCTTGCTGCCACCGAAGAGGGCCGGCACTTTCAAGTACCAGCGTCCGAGCGCGCGATCGGCGGAGCCGTTCTGAAACGCCGGATTGATCTTCAGCACGGTCTCGAGCGAGTCACGTATCGGGCCGCGATACCTGAGACCCTGGCGCAGGCCGAACGATTCGGCCAGGGTGCCCATGTTGGCGGCCATCCAGAAGTGACCTTCGGGCCGCGCCGGATTGATCGTCGCCGCCTGCCGTCCAGCCTCGACACCGCGCTCGAGATCTTTCCGCCGCTCGGCCTGCGTCCCGTGTCCGCCCAGCCAGTACTGTGCGCGTGCGAGCTTCCAGGCGGCTTCGAAGTCCCGCGGATCCTTCTCGAGTCGTGCCGCCCAGATCCCGGCCGCCTGGCGCGCGCTCGCGAGGTTGTCGCGATCGCGGTACAGCGCGTCCGGATCGGCTGCGCCGGCGACCGTGAAAAGCGCGATGTACAATACGCTGATGGTAGAGCTCATACGGCAACTGCTGGTGGAGCTGGGAGAGAATCCTGACCGCGAAGGTCTCCTCCGTACGCCCGCTCGCGTCGAGCAGGCGCTCAGGTTCCTGACCAGCGGCTACGCTGCCGATGTCGATGCCGTGCTCAATGGCGCGCTGTTTACCGTCGATTATAGCGAGATGGTGATCGTCAAGGACATCGACTTCTACAGCCTCTGCGAGCACCACCTGTTGCCGTTCTTCGGCAGGTGCCACGTCGCATATATCCCGCGTCGGCAAGTGATCGGTCTCAGCAAGATTCCGCGGCTCGTGGAAGTCTTCGCCCGGCGGCTCCAGATCCAGGAGCGGATGACGAACCAGATTGCGGAAACGATACGAGAGAAGGTCGATCCGCTGGGTGTCGCGGTGGTCGTCGAAGGCACTCACCTCTGCATGTCGATGCGCGGCGTCGAAAAGCAGAACTCGTTTGCGCTGACGAGCGCCATGCTCGGCGCCTTCCGCGATCACGCGCGGACGAGGATGGAGTTCCTCGAGCTGATCAAGCACCGAGGCGCGGTGCCAACGTCGCTGCCTCCGGGCGCCGGCCTCGCGTGCGTGACCGACTAGCAGGCAGCGCGCAGCTGCCTGCTGCCTGCTGCCTGCTGGGTTGTGCGCGGAGATGTACCAATGATGCGGTGGTTGATTATCGGCCTCTTGTCTGCGACCCTCGCGCTGCCCGCGGCGGCTCAGACAAAGCGCCCCGTTCGCCGTCCGCCGCCCAAGCCCGCGCCTCCGCAGACCGAGCCGGCGCCGCTCGAGTGTCCATCGGTGCTCGGGACCGGTGTCAATACGCACCGTGTCTATTGCGACGTGCTGAGCGGACGCGATCCGAAGGATGGCATCATCCTCAAGCTCCCGCCCCACACCGGGCCGGTGACGCTCATGTTCGACCTACACAACCGGCACACCTACTCCGAGGAGCTCGTCAAATCCAACCGCGCCTATCGGAAGTACACCGCGACGGTGGGTGTCCTGACCGCCGACAACACCCTCCTGTCCCGCGCGATCATCCAGAACGAGTTCCGCGGACCGGCTAATCTGGTTGAGCGCATCGGCGGCGGTGCCGGCCCTGGCGGCGTCAAGGCGGTCGCACCGACGGGGACGGAGCGGATCGAAATCGAGATTCCAGCCGAAGAGGAAATGGTGAGCATTCTCGGCGAAAAGCTGTCCGTGCTGCGCGTCGACGGCACCGACAACTTCAGCGCGCCGGGCCGTCCTATCGCGGTCATCAGCAACGCTGAAATCACGTACAGACCGGCGCCCGTGAAAGAGCCGCCGAAGGTGTCGGTGAAAGGGGCGGCGAAGAAGAAGCCGTGATCCTGTTCTTCCGGCACGGCAACGCGAACCCGGACCTGAACACGAACCGGCAAATCAGCCAGGGAACACAGAACGACAGGACTTCTGTTTGCCCCTTCTCTCCATCATCGTCCCCGTCTTCAACGAAGCGCGCACCGTCAGGGCCGTGCTCGATCGTCTCGTCGCCATGGAGCTGCCCGTGGCGCGAGAAGTACTGGTCGTTGACGACGGTTCGACGGACGGAACGCACGACGTGCTCGAGACGGCCATCGGTGACGGTCTCCCCGTCACCGTGATCCACGCGGCCCGGAATGCCGGAAAGGGAAGCGCAATCCGGCTCGGGCTGCAACAGGCGCGCGGCTCGATCATCGCCATTCAGGATGCCGATCTCGAGCTGGATCCGCGGCAGCTTGCGGGCCTCGTGCAGCCGATCCTCATGGGACAGGCGGATGTGGTCTACGGCTCCCGGTTCCTGCAGGGCCAGTCGCAGGCGCCGTGGGCGAGCGTCGCGGCGAACCGGCTTCTCACGGGATTGACCAACGTCCTCTACGGCTCGCGGCTCACGGATATGGAGACATGCTACAAGGTGATGCGCACCGAGATCGCGCGCTCGCTCCGCCTGACGGCCAATCGTTTCGACATCGAGCCGGAGATCACGTCCAAGCTGCTGCGTCGCGGCCATCGCATCCACGAGCTCCCCGTGCGCTTCGACGCGCGCTCGCGCGCGCAAGGCAAGAAGATTGGCTGGCACGACGGCGTGCGCGCGATTTCGGTGCTGGTGTCCAACCGCTTCCGATGACTCGACATCTCCTAAGGCCACAACTGTGGCGAATCAGGCAAGTTTTTCCTTTGGCCTCAGGTTAGGAGATGTCGAGGCCTCGCGAAGCGAGGCCAAGAGACGCTGTCCGGCAGGGAAGCGTAGCCTGTCCGCGGCAAGGTTTCCAGGCGGTTTGAGGCGGAGCTTCGCTGCCATCGTGGCGGCCGCCCTGGCCGCCGGCACGATGATCGCGGGCCTGCACTGGGGCACGTTCGCGGTAGGCGGATCCGATTCGTACTGTTACGCGCACCAGGCGGAGCGTTGGGCGTCCGGCCGGCTTCACGTGACCGAGCCGCTGGCCCTCCGGGCGCCCTGGCCTTTGGCCGCCGAAACGTTCGCGCCGGCCGGCCACATCGTCTCGCCGACGACGAGGGGAGCCACTGCGCCGATCTGTCCGGCCGGCTTGTCGCTCGTGATGGCCGTGTTTCAACTGGTTGGCGGTCGCCAGGCCATCTTCCTCGTCGTTCCCGTCATGGGTGCGTTGCTCGTCTGGAGCACGTTTCTCGTGGGACGCCGGATCAACCCCCGGGTGGGCGTCTGCGCAGCGCTCGTGACCTCGTGCAGCCCTGTCTTTCTGTTTCAACTCATGCAGCCGATGAGCGACGTGCCCGCGGCCGCGTGGTGGACGCTTGCGGCCGCGTTCGCCCTCGGCGATCGGCGCCGGGACGTCCTGTGCGCGGGATTGGCCGGCTCCGCCGCGATTCTCACGCGGCCTAACCTGCTCCCCTTGGGAATCGTCATCGGCCTCTTCCTGCTCGCGCGGCCCGGACCGCCGCTCCGCGACCGGTACGGCGACGCAGCTGTCTTCGCGCTCGGATGCATCCCGGGGTGTCTCGCCACGGCCGCCATCCAGCACTCGTTGTATGGCTCGCCGTTCGGTTCCGGATACGGATCGTTGAGTGCGTTGTTCTCGACTTCTCACATCGGGCCGAACGCCGCCCGTTACGCGCGGTGGTATCTCGAGACCGGGACGCCCGTGACTCTTCTCGCGATGATCGCGCCGCTGATGGTGCGGCCTCGCGCCGTTGTGTGGCTGCTCG
This sequence comes from Vicinamibacterales bacterium, assembly GCA_036005125.1. Lineage (GTDB taxonomy): Bacteria > Acidobacteriota > Vicinamibacteria > Vicinamibacterales > UBA2999 > DASYQV01. Next base: position 2,799 of record DASYQV010000292.1, on the reverse strand, counting down.
CCGCGCTCGCGGTCGTGAACGTCGCGTGTTATCTGCCATACATGGTGTTCGAGGATTGGTGGTACCTGCGGTTTCTGCTCCCGGCGCTGCCGCTCGTCGCAATCCTGATGGTGGCAACCATCGACGCGTGTGCCGCACGTGTGTCGCCGCGAACGGCAGGAATCGTGACAGCGGCCGTGACCCTGGCGGTCGCCGTCGGTCTGGTGTACGAAGCGCGCACCCGGCAGGTGTTCCGCCTGGCGCAGCTCGAGTCACGCTACGTCCGCGCCGGCGACTACGTCGCTCGCCGGCTGCCGTCGAATGCCCTCGTGGTGACCGCGCTGGAAAGCGGCAGCGTGCGGTACTATTCCGGTCGGCCCACCCTCGTGTGGGACATGCTGGATCCGGCGTGGCTCGATCGGGCGCTCGTGTTCGTCCGTGAGCAGGGGTACGAACCGTTCCTGTTGTTCGAGCGTTTCGAAGAGCAACCATTTCGCGAGCGGTTCACGTCGGGCGCACTCGGCAGGCTCGATTGGCCGCCGATGGCCGAAATTGCGGGTCAGGTGCGCATCTACCGTCCTGACGATCGCGCGCGCTATCAGGCGGGAGAGGCCGTCCAAACCGACTACGCGCGATAAGGCTCTCGCGTCAGAAAACCGCGGAATGCATCAGCCAGAAGCCTCCCACGCCCATCGCGAGCGCGGCGCCCGCGAACACCACGGTTCGATACGCATACGCGCTCGTGGCCCGCGACCACCCCGCGGCCACCCCGACGAGGGCGGTAAATGTCGTCATCGCGGCCACGGTTGCGAGACCGAACGCAGCGATATACGTGAACGCCGCAGAGGCTGTCGGCAACGCCAGCGCCGGGAGGACGCCAAGGAAATGAGAGCTGCCCGCCATGCCGTGCAGCACGCCCATGAGGAACGACGCGTGCCCATGGCCCAGGCGACGCACGATGGCAGGCCCCGCCTGGATGTGAACGTGATCGTGTGGAATCCCGTTGTGCACATGGGATGCGGGCTGAATCCGCAAACCGCGACGGAGTGCCCATAGTCCAACGGCGATCAATGCGCCGCCAACGATCTTCTCGCTCCACGACGCGATCAGCTCGACCGGCGGGAGGAGATCACGAAGCATAACCGCCACGGCCGCAACAGCCGTCACCCCCGACGCGTGGCCGACTCCCCATGCCCAACCGGTAAGCCAGCTTCCACGCCGCCGCGCGATGGCGAGCGGCGTCACCGCCGCCAGGTGGTCCGGCCCCGAGAGCACGTGCACGGCGCCCGCGAGCGCGCCCGTAAGCGCCGTCACCATTGAAGCGACTTGATCTGGAAGTACTCGTCGAGCCCGTACTTCCCGAACTCGCGGCCGATGCCCGACCGCTTGTAGCCGCCGAAGGGCGCGAGCGGATTGAACCGCCCGCCGTTGACATCGACCTGACCGGTGCGCATCCGCCGCGCCACCCGCAGCGCGCGCTCCTTGTCGCCCGACCAGACGCCGCCGGCGAGACCATACGTCGTGTCGTTCGCGATGGCGACGGCTTCCTCTTCGCTCTCGTACGGGAGGATGCTCAGCACCGGTCCGAAGATCTCTTCCCGCGCAATCGTCATCGCCGGTCGAACGTCAGCGAAGATCGTCGGCTCGACGTAGTGTCCGCGCGTGAATTCCGGAGGCCTGCGGCCGCCGGTAATCAGCCGCGCCCCTTCCGCGATGCCCGTCCGGATGTAGCCCTCGACGCGTTGCCGCTGCGGTTCCGACACCAGCGGCCCGAGCCGCGTCTTCGGATCGAGCGGATCGCCGAGTTTCAGCTTGGCGACAGCAGCCGACGCCAACTCGAGCACATCGTTGAGGCGCGCGCGCGGCACGACCATCCTGGTCCACGCCGAGCAGGTCTGTCCGGAGTTCAGCATCGCGTTGTTCACGCCCGCGGGAATCGCCTTCTCGAACGGCGCATCGTCGAGCACGACGAACGCCGACTTGCCGCCGAGCTCGAGCGTCACCTTCTTGATCGTCTCCGCCGCCAGACTCGACACCCGCTGGCCCGCGCGAACCGAGCCGGTGAAGCTGACCATGTCCACGTCCGGATGTCGAGCGATGGCTTCGCCCACCGTCGGCCCTTCACCGTGCACGATGTTCAGCACGCCGGGAGGCAGACCGATCTCCATTGCCGCCTCGGCGAGCAGATAGCTGTTGAGCGGCGCCACTTCCGACGGCTTGAGCACCATCGTGCAGCCGGCCGCAATGGCCGGCGCCACCTTCGCCATGATTTGGTGGAGGGGATAGTTCCAGGGCGTGATCATGCCGACGACTCCGAACGGCTCTCGCACGACCACCGAGTTTCCCACCTTCTCTTCGAGATCCATCGCGGCAATCAGGTCGGCGAAGCTGCGCGTGACGGTCACAGGAAGCTGAGCCTGAACAATCGTCGACATCGTGATCGGCATGCCCACTTCCTGGCTGATCGTCGTCGCGATGTCGTTCACGCGCGTCTCGAGCGCCCCGGCGAGCTTCTTGAGCCAGTCGGCGCGCTCGGCGGCCGCCGTCAGCGCCCAGCCGACGTCGAACGTCCTGCGCGCGGCGGCAACCGCCCGGTCGACGTCCTCGGCAGTGGCCTCCGGAATGCGGCCGATGACCTCCTCGGTCGCTGCCGACCGAACGTCGATGGTCCCGGTGCCGGCCGGCGCGTGCCACGCGCCGTCGATGTAGAAGTGTTCGTAATTTTTCACAGTCGGGCAGTCTTGACTGATTCTACTGTCAGCGGGCCGCGGAAGCCGCCGAGACGCGGAGCCCTGAATGGTTTCTTTGAAATCGTTCAAA
>DASYQV010000291.1:0-4726 GCA_036005125.1 Vicinamibacterales bacterium | reverse complement strand
GCCGCCGCATCCGTGATCGCTTCGTGATTCCTGAGGGTGCGCACTGAGCTGACGTCCACGCAGCATCGCGGGATGTAGGGCGCGCCTTGGTGAACGCCTTTCGTGCCATCGAGGCGGCGAACCCGAAACGCTTGGCCGGTGTTTTCGGCGATGCCGACTAGGCGCAGATGCCTGACGGCATGCGCAAGAACCGCTCGAGGTGCCCAGGTACGACCGCCGCAACCGATGTCAAGGCCTCGCCGCCGGGATCAGCGCCATGGTCGCCCAGTTGGTTGCAGCAGCCGAGATCCACTGGTCCTGACCGTGGGGAAAGCCGCTCTCGAAGTATGCCTGCAGAGGAATCGCACGGGATTGGACATGCCACGAGCCATCGGCACGCTGCGTGTCGAGCAGGTATCGGACGCCTCGCGCGTATGCCGGTGAGGTTACCGTCAACGCCCCGGAATCGCGAAGGGCCACCAGGACCTGTCCCGTCGCGTATGCATCGCTCTGCATCGACGCCATCGGCAACGGCGCCCATCCGCCATCGGGTCGTTGATGCTTCAGCAGGTCCTGCGCCAGCCTGTCGATCGTCTTCTTCTCGGCCCGCGCCCAACCGAGTCCCAGGAGCTGGAAGGCTCGATCCTCGGTTGTGACCGCGCGGGTGGTGGCAAGCCACCTGGCGGCCAGCCAGATCGCCTTCTCGTAGTCGGGTCGCTGCGACACGGGATGGAACTGCTGCAGCGACCGCATCGACACCGCGGTCACCTGGATATCACTCGATTCAATCGGCGGGCGATTTGCGACAACCCGCCAGTGACCGTCGGGCAGTTGACGTGCTTTGAGATAGTGCGCCATCGCCTCCGTTGTGGCATCCGGCTGATAACGCGCGGCTTCCAGTCCCAGGAGAATGTAACTGACGGTGTCCTGCTGTCCGGGAATGCCCGCGCCTCTCAGCACGGTCTCACGCCAGCTTTCCAGAAACGGGCCCATCCTCGCGAGGTGGTTGCGCGCCATCGTCTCGTCGACGCCGAATCCGTGTTTGCGCGCGAGGGCGACCGTCATGGCGGTCAGCGAATCGTTGTGGCAGGAGACGCAGCCACTCTTCCGGAGGAACGTCTCGTCCGTCTTCTGCAGCAGCGGCACGCTCAGCTGAACGGCCGCTCGAACGGTGTGGCCGGATCTCGACGCCGGAACCACGCGGTCCGACGCGGAGACGGGCGCCGCTCCGGCTTTGACGAGCGCCTGGGCGATAGCGCCGCCGCGTGCGCTGGCCAGCGATGCGGCTGTTTCTCCCGAAGGCGCTCGTGCGTTCACGTCCGCTCCGCGCTCGATCAGCAGGCGCACGACCTGGATCGGGTAGAAGTCTGAATAGGACGCGCGCATGAGAGCCGTCCAGCCGTTCGCGTCGCGAGCGTTCACGTCGGCTCCCCGGTCGAGCAGCAGGCGGACAGCGTCCACATCTCCCCATAGCGCCACGGTCACCAGCGCGACGCCCAGCGATTGTGCGTCGACGCGCTGAATCACCATGTCGGCACAGGCCCGGCACTTTGCGAGGAGCGCCTGCGTCAGCGCTGCCGGGGCGTCTGCCTCGAGACTTGCGCCGCCCTCGATGAGCAATCGCATGACTTCCGCATCGCCGACGCCGGCTGCCAGGCGAAGCGCTGTCACGCGGCTCGCGGTCGTGGCGGACGCGTTGGCGCCGCCCTCGAGCAGAAGCTTGACGACGGCGGCCGATCCGAACTGACTGGCCGCGACAATCACTGCCGTACGTCCGTCGTCGGGCCGAACGTTGGGGTTGGCGCCGGCGGCGAGCAGAAGGCGCGTCTTGGCCGGATCGTGCACCGACAACATCAGCGCGGTGCTGCCGGCGTCGCTCGCGGCATCGGGTTCGGCGCCCGCCTCCAGCAGTCGCCGCATCGCATCCACGTCGCCGTAGAGCGCCGCGTACATCAACGGGGTGGAGCCGGCCGGTCCCCTGCCATTGGCGGCGGACCGGTTGGCCGCAAGGTCCCGCCTGAAGCGGGTCAGATCGCCCGCACGCAGGGCGTTCAACAGTCGCGTCGCGGCCGGATCGGTTGGTCGCGGCGGGGTCTCACCGGCGAGCTCATCCGGCCACGACGCCCCCTGATCGATCCATTTCTTGAGGATTTCGACGTCGCCGGGGGACAGCGGCTCGGTAGGCGGCATCTGCTGCCCGAATTGCGTGCCGATCAGTTTGAGGTACAGCCTGCTGCCGGCGCTGTTCCCCGGGGCGATCACCGGAAACGTACCGCCTCGCATCGCCGCACTCCGGCGATCGAGACGGAATCCGTTCATTTGCTGCGAGGGGCCGTGGCAGCTGATGCAATGTTCCTTCAGCAGCGGCCGGACGTCGCGGGCGAAATCAACGCGTGCGGGAGCCTGGGCGAAGGCGTGGACGGGACCCAGGAACAGCAGGAACAACGCGCGGATCGGCGCAATCGTCACGGCGAGCCTCCATCGAAGAACGGCTGACTGCTCGCTCACACTTCCCCAATGCCCGAGCCCTCTCGTCTCCTGGAATATGCTAGCAACGATGGCAGATGGTAATGTGCCCGACCGCCATAATCAACTGAATGTGTGCCCGGCGACGGCACATACAGCGCCTCCTTACACAGCCCTTCAGGAAGCGGTCCTCTCGAGCGTGGCCGTCGTATTCCAGTGGGCGCTGCCCGCCATCGTCCTCGCCTTCCTTGTCTCGCTTCTGCTCCGTGAAATCCCGCTGCGCGACGACGTCAACGTCTCTTCCGCAGCTATTGAGGGAATGGAAGAGGCGAGCTTCGGCGTCCTCGGCGAACCCGGTCCGCGAGGGACGGACGAGGGGCACGACGACTGGCGGGCTCCATCCTCGGCGTCATCCGCGCACGTACCGACGGTCCTGGAATAAACTGTCCCGGATGTTCTCCGGAATGGTGAAGTGCGCCCTACGCGCTCTGCGGTTCCGCTGGGAGAACCTTCGCGCGGTTCGGCCCGACGCCCGCCTCGAGGTGAAGGTCGACTCGTGAGCGTAGGCAACCCGCAAGGTCATCAGGTGCGAGGTGAGCGCTGACATCACGTGAGCAGCCTCGCCCCAGCGCGCCGCACATCAAGCGGCCAACGAGAACGGCGTTTGGGGCAGGCACAGCACCGTACACGGCGAGAATCAGCCCTAGCGGAGGCCGCCAGTCACCGTCGCTCCCGACGTGACTTCGAGAGTTTTCTCGATCGTGAGCAGACGCCGCGGGCACCCGCACGTCTTGCTTCGCGGCGATCCAGCCCAGTACGATCCGAACAGGAGTTCAACGATGCCGACCTACGATCGATTTGAAGGCGCCCTTCCTCGGTACCGCGAGTCCGACGTCCTCGCCACCTTCATGCGCGGCGTCTATGGCTGGATGTGCGGCGGGCTGGCGATCACCGCGGCGACCGCGTGGTTCGTCTCCAGCTCCCCCGCGCTCGTTGCAGCGATCTTCGGGAATCGTCTGCTGTTCTGGATCCTGATCATTGCCCAGCTCGGCATCGTCTTCACGCTCTCGGCGCAGGTCGACCGCATGGCTGCCGGCACCGCGTCATTGCTGTTCGCTGCGTACTCGGCACTGACCGGCGTCACGCTGTCGTCGATCCTGCTGGTCTTCACCGGCGAGTCGCTGTTTACGACGTTTGTCGTCACGGCCGGCATGTTCGGCGCATTGGCGATGTACGGAACCGTCACGCGCCGAGAGCTGAGCGGGCTGGGGCAGTTCCTGTTCATGGGGCTGATCGGTCTCGTGCTCGCGTCACTCGTCGGGCTGTTCTGGCACAGCGACGGCCTGCAGTTCGTCATCTCGTTCGTCGGTGTAATCGTCTTCGCCGGACTGACGGTCTATGATGCCAACCGTTTGAGAGAGTTGGCGTTCGCTACCAGCGCCGGCCCGACGTCCGGAGCCACGATCGTTGGTGCGCTGGCGCTGTATCTCGATTTCATCAACCTGTTCCTCTTCCTCCTCCGCTTCCTCGGCAACCGCCGCGACGACTGGTAATTTCAAGTCGAACGCGGCTGGCATTCTTGCTGCTCGCGATGGCCGCATCGCTGCGGGCATGGCGCACATAGCGGATTGATCTGCCCGCAAGCCTCCGCGAGAGTTGGTCTGGCGTGCTCTGGTGCCGGGGAGAGTGGAAATTGTGGATCGCGGAAAACGCCGTGGTGTTTACACACGCTGGCGAGGCCGGCGGAACAGATGCACAGATCCTCACTTCTAGTGGTGCCGAGGCACAGGGTCCAAGTTTGCAGCCTTGCGCTCCGAGCCCACATAGGCGAGGAGGCACGAAGGCACTCATTCGCTCCTCAACGCAGCAATGGGATCCACTCGAGCCGCGTGACGCGCCGGAACGCAGACGCCATCCAGCGCCGTGGCAACGAGGATCAATGGGACAACCGTGAATGTCACCGTATCGAGCGCCGTAATGGTTGAGTAGCAGCAGCATTCAGCAACTGTGCTGCGAGGATGCGCGACGCGGCATCTGGCGCCACCGGCCGCGAGAAGGAGATCGCCGTTCGGTTGGCGCTCGGGGCGAATTGGCAGCGATTGCTGCGCCAGCTGCTGACTGAGAGCGTGATGCTGGGACTCATCGGCGGCGCCGCCGGTTTGTTTGTCGCCAACGCGATGCTCTCCGCCGTTCGGGTGGTGAATCCGGGAAACATCCCACGCCTCGAGGCCATCGACGTCGACTTCACCGTGCTGGCATTCACGTTCGTCGTCTCCATCGT
>DASYQV010000290.1:0-11637 GCA_036005125.1 Vicinamibacterales bacterium | reverse complement strand
TCGATCGCGATAGATGGTGAACCGTGGGCGAGCAACGTCTGCCGTTCGTCTCGGTCAAACTGTCCCCGATGGCGCGCACGCAGGAATACCTGCTGGGCGATCCATCCGATCCGCCTCCGACACCTGGCGAGCCCGTTGTCGTGCACACCGACATGGGCGAAGCAATCGCCACCACGGTCCGCACTACGCCGGCGACGGCGGGCCGCCGAGAGCCGACCCCCGACACCGCCCGCACCGTCGTTCGACGCGCCACGCACGAGGACATCGTCCTGCGCCTCAAGCACCAGCAGCGCGAGCAGGAGGCATTCCGCATCGCCTTCCTCAAGATCCGCGAGCGCGCGCTTCCGATGAAGCTGACGAAAGTCGAGCAGATGTTCGACGGAACGAAGCTCGTGTTCTATTTCACGGCGGACGGTCGCGTGGATTTTCGCGAGCTCGTACGGGATCTCGCAGGCGAGTTCCGCACGCGTATCGAGATGCGCCAGGTGGGCGTTCGCGACGAAGCGCGCATGCTCGGCGGCTACGGTTCGTGCGGCCGTCCCCTCTGCTGCACGACCTGGCTGCAGACCTTCGAGCCGATCTCCATCAAGATGGCCAAGCAGCAGGAGCTGAGCCTGAACCCGTCCAAGCTCTCAGGGCTCTGCGGACGCCTGAAGTGCTGCCTGCGCTACGAGCTGCCCAACGGCAAGGGCGTGGAGCATGGCGGGTGCGCACACGAGGGAAGTTGCGACGGCGGCGGTTGCTCGGGCGAGAACTGCGCCACGTGCGGGGGACACTGTCGGAAGTGAGTCGACATAGGCTTAAGCCTTAAGCCCTGAGCCTACGTCAATACACCATTGACCAAACCACGCATTGCGCTCACGGTTGGCGACCCTGCAGGTGTCGGTCCGGAAATCGCGGCCAAAGCGGCAGCTGATCCGAGCGTGCGCGCGGCATGTGAACCGATCATCTATGGACCGGAGGACGGCCGTCACTTTGCTCCGGGTGTCCTGTCGGCGGAGGCGGGGCAGGCGGCCTACGACACGATCGTTCGTGCCGTGCGCGACGCGCAGCGCGGCGCGGTGCACGCCATTGCGACGGCGCCGGTCAACAAGCTCGCATTCGCGCGGGCGGGCCTGCCCTGGAAGGGTCACACGGATCTCCTCGCGCACCTGACGGGCGCGTCGCGGGCGGCGATGATGTTCTGGTCGGCGCCGCTCAAGGTCGTACTGGCCACCGTCCACGTGCCGCTCGCGGAGGTCCCGCGCGCGCTCACACGCGAGCTGCTCGATGACATCATCACCCTCACCGCACGGGAGCTGCCCTTGTTTGGCCTCGCGGCCCCGCGCCTCGCGATGGCCGGACTCAACCCGCACGCCGGCGAGGGCGGCGTGCTTGGAGACGAGGAGCAACGCGTGATTGGTCCGGCGGTGGAAGCGGCGCGCGGCCGGGGAATCAACATCACCGGTCCGTTTCCCGGCGACACGATCTTCGTCCGCGCAGCGCGCGGCGAGTTCGACTGTGTCGTCGCGTGTTATCACGATCAGGGTTTGATTCCGGTGAAGCTCGCAGCCTTCGGACGGGCCGTCAATGTCACGCTCGGCCTGCCCATCGTGCGGACGTCGGTCGATCACGGCACCGCATTCGACATTGCCGGGCAGGGCAAAGCCGACGCGTCGAGCCTGGTCGATGCCGTGCTGCTCGCTTCGCGCCTCGCCACCGCCAGACAACACGTGCTGCACGGGACAGGTAGTCCCGACGCGCTTTAACAGCCCGGTTTTTCTCCTGAAACGGTGATTTGAAAATGCTGTACATTACGGAGACCCGAGCGAAGGGACTTCATTTGTCACAACATGTAAAGACGAACACAGGCGTGAGCCTGTCAAAGATTTTTCTCGTTATCGGGATCTTTTTCTGTCTCACCCTGACGCCCGGACCGGCGTTCGCGTATATCGATCCGGGTTCGGGAAGCATGGCGTACCAAGTACTGCTGACCGGCTTGCTTGCAGGGGCGCTTGCCGTTCGTCGCGCTCTCACATGGATCACGTCCTGGTTCCGCACTCGACACCATGGCGTAGAGATGTCGGATGACAGTGAGCCCTCGGCATGAACACGCCGCGCTCGTGCGCGACGTCGGCGGTTCCTTTCGGGATCCGTCGGGTCGAGTGTTCGTGCGAGGGACCGAGGTGCTCCGAGTACTGTTCCACTCGGCACGGGAGGACTACGAGCACCTGTTGAAGAGCGGACTCTACGACGGTCTGGTCGACAAGGGTCTGCTCGTGCCGCATGCCGAGGTCACCAGGTCCGCCTGGGAGCTGCCCAACGCATGGCGTGTGCTCCGTCCCGAACGAATTCCCTTCATCAGTTACGCGTCCGAATGGTGTTTCTCGCAGCTGCGCGATGCGGCGGTCACGACGTTGCGGGTGCAGCGGGAAGCGCTGCGCTTCGGGATGACGCTGAAGGACGCGTCGACGTCGAACATCCAGTTTCTCGACGGCCGCGCCGTGCTCATCGACATCTTGTCACTCGTCCGCCGACCTGATGGTCCGTGGGTGGCTTACTACCAGTTCTGTAAGCACTTCCTGGTTCCACTGCTGCTCGTCGTCTACGGCGATCCGCACCTCCTCAAGCTGCTGGGGACCGGCGCCGATGGCATTCCGCTCGATCGCGCGAGTCGGCTGCTCCCGTGGCGCTCCTGGCTGCGGTCGTCGGCGCTCCTGCACGTGCACCTCCATGCCCGCGCTCGCGATTCTTCCGCGCCCCGCGCGCTCCGAAAGCCGATGTCGGACCGTCGCATGGAGGCGCTTGTCGATAACCTGACGCGCTCTGTCGAGCGGCTGCGTTGGACGCCTCCCCCGAGCGAGTGGACGCGTTACGAGAAGCAGCAGCCAACCTACACACCCGCCGCCTGGACCGCGCGGTTGGAGTTCGTGAGCCGTGTTGTTGCGCAGACCAAGCCTGGCACGGTGTGGGACTTCGGTGCGGCAACGGGCTACGTGAGCCGCATGACGACGAGACATGGCGCGTTTACGGTCGCGTTCGACGCCGATCCGTCATGTGTGGAGCTCGCCTATCGCGACGCCCGGCAGGAGGCCAACCGGCGGCTGTTGCCGCTCGTGCAGGATCTGCTCCGTCCGACCCCATGCGGCGGGTGGGCGCAGGGTGAGTACGAGGGTTTGATCGAGCGTGGGCCCGCGGACCTGGTCCTTGCCCTGGGGCTCGTTCATCACCTTGCCGTACCTGGCGGGATTCCCCTGGATCGCCAGCTCGAGTTTTTTGCGAAGGTAGGCCGCGCCGCCGTGATTGAATGGGTGCCGCAGGACGACCCGGTGGTGACAGCGTGGGCGAACCGCTTCAGGGTGGACTGCTTGCACGAGCCCGATTTCGTCGCCGCCGCGACCCGTCATTTCGGACGCGTGGAGCGTCATCAGGTTGCCGATTCCCGCCGCGCGCTCTACTACCTGAGCAACGCATGATGCGGCCGGCGGTGTTCATGCCGCCGTGCCGCGTCTTGTGTCGACGACGTTCTTCCTGCCGGCCTGTGAGGAAAGGCGGAGGCCTCGACCCTGGTAGATGCGGTACTCTTCGCCTCGCGCCTGGCCATCGCGCGGACCGTGCCGCGCTGAGCGATGAGGTCGATGAACAGCTCAACGCCTGCAGCAGTTATTCTAACGGATGCTCCGAAGATTCCTGCCGGAGCTCGCACATGGCGACTCGCCGCGTGGGGGCTCACGGCGATCGTGACCTTGTCCGTGTGTTACAGCCTCGTCCGGATACCATTACAGGTACACGACAGTCTCATTCCGATCCTCGACGCGCAGAAGCACGGCTCGGTGTCGGCCGCGCTGACGTCCAGCCTGAGATCCCGCGCGTACCTGCGCCCCTTTCGCATGGTTCAGATTCAGGTGTTGTTCGAGTTGTCACGCGGACACTATTTCGTCGCCTACAAGGGCTTTCACGTTGTGCTGCTGATGGCGCTGTTCGCGCTCGTCGTCGCCGCGCTACGCATCCGCACGGCCGTCGATTTTCTGGTCTTCTCTTTTGCGCTGACGGTGCTCACCGGGATGCATACATTTCTCGGCATGGTCTGGGAGGCCTACCCGATCAACCACTTCCTGGAAATCGCCGTGTTTTGCATGCTGGCGCTCGTCCTAGCCCAGTCCGGTGGCGGTTGGTGGATTGATCTTCTGGCGGCTCTGATCTTCGCCGTGGCGTCGCTGACGCTTGAATCCGGTCTCCTCGTATGGGTTGTTATTGTTTCCGCGTGGATCGTCGGACTCCGAGGCATTTCCACGCGTGGTGTGCTCATCGTCACGGCACTCGTCGCCTGTTACTTCGGGCTGCGCGTGTATCTCTCAACCGGCTCGCCCGACCTTCTGGAGCGCGCCAGCGGCTTCGGCCTGCACCGGCTCGAGCGCACAGAACTGACGCGACGTTTCGCTGACTGGCCGTATCCGTTTTACGCGTACAACGTCGTGTGCTCGTTCCTCTCGGTGCTCTTCGCGCAGCCCCGTGAAGGTGTCTGGACGCTTCCGCAGGAGTGGATCACTGGTCAGGTCTCAATGGGCACCATCGTGAACATCACCTCGTCTCTCCTGACGACCGTTCTGATCGGATGGTCTGTAGCGCGAAGGGCGCGCGGGTGGTTCGCATGGCGGCTCGAGCCTGCAGACCAGATTGTCATCGTGGCGCTTGCCGTGCTGGCCGGCAATTCAGCAATCAGCTATGGCTACACGAAGGACGTCATCCCGAGCCCGGCGGGGGTCTTTTACGCGCTTGCGGCGTTTGTGGCTGTGCGCGACGCGCTCTACTGGGCCGGCGAACGTGCGCGCTCGCCGGTCGTGCACGTCGCGCTGGGCCTTATCATGGCCGTCGCGGCGTCCGGATGGCTCGTGCGTGCGGTAGGCGTGCATTACCTGACACACAGGATCGGCATGAAAGTACGAAACGAATGGGTGGACGTGGACGCATGGCTGAAAACACAGAACGAGTGGCCGACCGATCCGGCCGGCGTGCGGCTCGTGGAGACGCTCCGGTCCGACGCGGTCGAGCGGGACGTGGTGAACACGCGCCTGATTCACCGATGGAGGGACCATCTGTTCCGGTGAGTGGACGGGTGGTGCCTCTTTGGCTGGCGCTCGTCATCGCGTCTCCAGGACTGCTGTGGGCCGCCGCGATCGTGGTGCTGCTACTCGCCGAGGTCGCCGGTGCGCCGATTCTGACCGCGCCCAGCGTGACGCTTTCGGAAGCAGCTGCGCTGGGCGACAAAGGCGACATCGTGCGACTGGTCGGGCGGGCTGTCGATCCCAATCGTCGTGGATACGTGCGCCCCGGCCTGCTGGGTCGCGACGAGTACACGGTCACACCGCTCGAGGCGGCGATCGGGAGCCATCGTTCGGACGTGATCGAGCTGCTGCTCGATTCGGGCGCCATCATGAACGAGGGCAATTACCAGGTGCTCCGGTGTCTTGCCGAGGAGTCGCGGGATCACGCTCTGGCCACGTTTCTCGAGCGACGAATGAGGGGCGCATCGCCGGTCGACTGTTCGACCGTGAAAACCCCATGGTGACGCGCGGCGTCACGGTTGGATGACGACGTGGAGTTCACCGCTGACGTCACCATCGCATCGCGTGAGGCGCCTGGCGCCGACCGCATCGGCGAGCCGCTGTGGCGTCACGTGATTGGACGCGTGTTCAACGCGTACGTGCGCCTGCTCGCGGTCGCGGGGATATAGGACACCCAGTGCGGCTACAAGCTCTTCACCGGGCAGGCAGCGCGCACGTATGATCGTGATGATATCCCCTTACGTAGACATGAGGTCCGTCGAAGGGCGCCTGCGCGAATGGCTCGGAGGCACCGGTCTCACCGCCGGTTTCTTCCTGCCCATCGCAGCCGCACGCGAGATCGACGACGCGATGTTGATGTGGACCTGGCGCCACTCGGCCGAGCTCTTTGCCGCGTGGGCGGTGCTCGCGCTGATCGTCACCACCGCTCTCGTCAGGACGCTTCGCGTTCAGCGGACGCGGCGTCAGGCCACCCTCCTTTTGATGCTTGGACTATTGCCGGCGCTCTCGCTGATTGCGGTGACGGGTCACACGATTCGCGACATCTATGGCACCTCGGCCATGCCGACCTGGGCGCCCGTTGCAGGGACGTTGGCCCTCGCGTTGCTCGTCACGTGCGCGTTATGGTTCGCGCCAGGGCTCGTCACCCGTGCGCTGCGAGGAATGTACGCATGCACGGCGGTCCTCATGGTGCCCTTGTTTTCCTTCGGCCTGACGGGGGCCCGCGATGTGCTCGGGTCTGCGCCACGAGCGGCGTCGACATCAGCCGGCAATTGCGGTCATGTCTACGTGCTGCTCTTCGACGAGCTGTCGTACGACGCGGCGTTCGCAGGCGGAAAATCCGGACGACCGGCCATGGCGCGGCTCGCATCGTCCGCGACGGTGTACCACGGGGCGCAGGCACCTGCCCCGCTTGCAAGCCACTCCTCGCCGAACACGTTGGATGCGATTCCGCAGTACCTGAACGCTCCCACCTCCGCGCGTCCCTCCGACTCCGTCGCGCGCGGTCCGTTCGGTCTTGCACAACGGGCGGGATATCAAACGGAGGTCGTGGGCTGGTACTATCCGTATTGCGCCGTTCTGGGCTCTCTCGTCGATCGGTGTCACGAATACAGTCTCTACAACGTCGCGACGATGTTCGGACATTTCGCGCCGTGGGCGCCGACTGGGACCGTATTCAACATCTGGCCGTATCAGTTCCCGACCGGTCTCCTGAAAAGACCCGTGGCGGTCAGGGTTCACGCGGGCGCGCTCGACGCGATCGTGAGCCGCGCGATCGAGCCACCCCGGCACGAACGGGTGTTTCGCTGGGTGCATTTCAACATCCCGCACATGCCATGGCTGCGCGGGAACGGGTTCCTGTCGAGGAGCGCATTCGAGCCGTCGATGCATCGATACGAGCAGCAGGTCGTGGAGACCGATCGCGTCCTCGGAAAGGTGCTCGACGCTTTTTCGGCACGCGGAGACCTCGAGACGTCGACGATCGTACTGACCTCGGATCACGGCTTGCGGGAAGAATTCGGCGGGCGCGAGTCGCTGCACGTGCCGCTGGTGGTCCGGACGCCTGGCGGGACCGGTGAAGACCGGCACGAACCGGTGCAGGTAGCCGATGTTCTCCGCACCGTCGCATCCGCGTCCTGTCCGGCGGGGTGATCGCGCGGAGATGACATGGCGGACCAGACTGAACGCCAGAAGGCGCAGCGAATCATCGCTGACAACCGGAAGGCATACCACGATTACCACGTGCTCGAGAGCATGGAGGCTGGTGTCGCGCTGCTCGGAACCGAGGTCAAGGCGATCCGTGAGGGGCGCGTGAATCTGCGCGACAGCTACGCCCGCATCGAAAACGGCGAGGTGTGGCTGATAAACGTCCATATCAGTCCGTACAGCCACACGGGCTACGCGCATCATGAGGAAAGGCGCCAACGCAAGCTCCTCCTGCACCGCCACGAGATCCGAAAGCTGACGGGACAGGTCGCGGAAAAGGGGCTCACGCTCGTGCCGCTTCAGTTGTATTACAAGGACGGCCGGGTCAAGGTGGCGCTGGGCGTCGTCAAGGGGAAGCAGGCGCATGACAAACGCGAGACGATCCGGCGGCGGGAAGTCGACCGCGAGACTCGGGCCGCGATGAAGGCACGCAGCCGGTGACGAGAACGAAGCGCACGCGGCCAGCACGACCCGACGCGCTATAATGTCGCGCCGCAATGACCTGGTTCAGGGAGTTGAAGAAGGATATCATCCGCCGGCGGCGGTTGACCCCTGCGGGCCGCGCGATGTTGAACGCCGCCGCCTGGGCCCTGCAGCCGGTTGACTCGTACCAACGGAGGCGCGCGGCAGCCCGATACAATCAGCAGTTTCATTCAGACCGCATGACGCTCGCCGATGGGTACGCGCTTGTGCCGTCCGGCAGCCTGCCGGGCACAGCGGAGATCATCGACACCTGCCGGCAACTGTTCATGGTCAAGAAGGCGGCGCTCGAAGCCTCCGCGCCGACCGGTAAAGAGGCGGTCAAAGAACAGCGGAAGAAGCGGGGCTTCCTGAAGAACCTGCTGGACAACGACGACCTGCGCGCCGCGCCGCTGCTGGTCGATTTCGCGCTGTCGGATCCGCTGCTCAGCATCGTCACGAATTACCTCGGCATGATCCCGCGCCTCACCCGGGTAGATCTCGTGTACTCGCTTCCGCGTCTCACGCCCGACGAGCACATCGCGAGCCAGCTTTTCCATCAGGATCCCGAGGGGGTAAGGCAGGCGAAGGTGTTCCTCTACGTCTTTGACGTGAACGAAGAGAACGGGCCGTTCATGTTCATCCCTGCGAGTCGGAGCGAGGAGATCGTGCCGGCGATCAGGCGCCAGCGTCGGCAGGCCGGCGCGCGCGACGAGGTTCGATATCGTGACGAGGAGCTGCACGCACAAGGAGGTCTTGCCGACGTGGTTCGATTGAAGGGTCCGGCCGGGACGGCGCTGGTGGTAGACACATCCCGGTGCCTGCACGCCGGAAGCCGCATTCGACCCGGTTACTTCCGCCTGTGCCTGTTCATTCAGTACTGCACGACGCGCGAGAACGCACACACGTTCGATACCAGGCGCTTCAGGACCGACCCCGTGCGGTGGCTTGCTGTGAAGCCCTACCCGGCCACTGCTAAACCCGAAGCTCCCAGAGCCCAGATGGGTTGACGCAGGCCCTATCTTCAGATGCCTTCCTGATGTGTGCGAGCAGCGCAGGGCGATCATGCAAAATCGGCGGACTTATGCTGGGTCGATTCGGCGCGCGATTCGAGCTGTTGCGCCCACGGTCACTCGCGCGTACGAGTAAGTCCGTGTACGCTCTCATGGGCAACGTGCGCGACCTCAGGCAAGCGGTCAAGGCGCTCGTCTCCGGCCAGCAGCGCAGCGATGACATCGTGGCCACGCTCACGGCGCGGGTCGAGCGCTTGCCGCGGAAGCGCGCCGGGCCAACGAGACGATTGCGCAGCTCACGGCCCGCGAAGCGCAATTACGCGCCATCATCCGGGCCGACGTCGCCAACCCGGACGCGCTGCCGACCCTGCCGGCCGTTCTCGACCGGCCTCGCATCGCCGCGCACGTGCGCGCGGCGATTGCCTGCGTGCAGCTTCGTCTCGACCCGTTTCCTCACGCAATCGTCCCGTCGCTGTTTCCGGCGGACTTCTACGCCGCGCTCCTCCGCGGCATTCCGCCGGTCGAGCTCTTTGAAGAGAAGGCCGTGAACAAGCCGTACGTCAACGTGCCGTTGACGATCGCCCCCGACTACAGCCGGCGCGTCTGGAACTTCATGGTTTACGTCGTCCAGCGCACGCTCCAGCCGCTGCTCATCGACAAGTTCCGCGATCCGCTGCGCGACTGGATCGCTCGGAACTGGCCTGCCCTGGCCTCAGATCCGTTTGCGCCGCCCATGGAGTTCAACATGGCCGACGGCCGCATCATGCTGCGGGGCCGCGGCTACCGGATCACGCCGCACAGGGATCCCAAATGGGGCTTTCTGACTTGCATCCTCTACCTTGCCCACGAGCATGACAGCGAAGAGTGGGGCACTCAGTTGTACTCAGTTGACGATGATGGCGACGCGGTTGGCGCCGCGCCTCACTGGATCGAGCCCGAGCGGTGCCGGCTCGTTGAGAACGTCCCGTTTCGTCCCAATTCGATGTTGGTCCTGCTCAACTCGAAAGGCGCCCACGGAGCGTACATCCCCGATGACGCCGAGCCTGCCGACCTGCGGCGCTACATGTATCAGTTCCGCATCGGGCCGAACGCCGCCGCCATCGCTCGACTCACTGCAATGTTGCCCGCTGATCGGCGTCCCTTCTGGGCGGGCAAGACGGCGATGATGTGAGCGGTTCGAGCAACGCGCGGATAGCGTGGATTTCATTCCTCTCGGACTCGCACACCGCAGTCCACGTGCCGCTGTCAGGCACGGCGCCGTTCGCGAGCAGCACGTTCACCATCACTGCCCGGTTCGCGCGCGCCGCCACTTCGAGTGGCGTGATCGGGTGAGCGATCGGTGCACCAGAGTGCGCCGGATCCGGTAACGGCCGTTCGGGTCTTCGCCGGATCCAAGCAGCCGCGCCACCTCTCCTTCGTCGCGCAGCAGGGCGGCTTCCGCCACCGTCAGGTCCTTGAGGGCCAGAGTGGATTGTTACCCAGCAGGGTCATCATCAATAACGTATTAGAATGCCTCGCATGTCCACGCTGCGGCCCTGGCGAATCCTCGGTGTGCTCGTCGGCGCATTTGCCGTTATCACGGCGGCGGCCGCAGGCGTCCTGTCACTGACTCTGTCGCCTGATCGGGTGCCGGTGCATGTACGCTGGAAACCGGGAACGACCGACGCCGAACGCGCCGCATTGGAGCAACGTTTCCATCTCACCGTCGCCCGGGCCGTGGGTCTCCGGCGGGCATGCCCGTGAGCCGGTCGCGCTGAACGCCGGTGAATCCGATCGCACGAGTCCTCCAACGCATCCGCGCACGAATCATGGCGGCGTTTCCGCGGAGCGCGGCGGCGGGGCAATGGCATGCGCAGTACAAGGCGCTGCGCGCGCAGGTGCGTGTCAAGGCGCAGCGCGAACGGACGAAGCGCGATGAGCTGAAGGCAAAGGGCGCCCGCCTGGCGAGACGAATACCCTCCGTGCACGCGCTTCGGCACGCGTTGCAGGGAAGGATTGCGCGGGTCCGCGTATGTGCGGCGGGCCCGGAGACTCGGGTGCGCGGTGAAGCATTTGCGGCGCGCACCCCGGCGCTGGCCTCTGCTGTGGCGTCACTGGACACCCTCGAGCGGGAAGCGCGCCGCACGACGGTCGACGGTCTCGTGTGGTGGGTCCCTGCGCTGCCCACCCAGTCAGTGGCCTCGATCAAGCGGATGCTCGCGAAGCAGACGCTCCCGTATCGCGCCATTTCGCAAACCCGTGATCTGGCCGTCGGTGGGATCATGCTGGACATCGGGGCCAACATCGGGGCGACCGCCATCCCGCGGGCGATTCTCGGGGATGCGCGGGCGGTGTTCTGCGCCGAGCCTGACGAGCTCAACTACCGGTGCCTGGTTGCCAATGTCGTGCAGAACGGTTTCAGCGGATTTGTGCTGCCCGATCGCGTCGCGATCAGCGATCGCACGGGCGAGGTCGTCCTCGAGCGCGGCAAGATGCCCGGCAGTCACCGCGTCGTCCACGTGGCGCCCGACACGATAGAGGGCCGCCGGCGGGTTCCGTCCATGACGCTCGACGACTGGATGGCGCATCACGCCATCGACGTCCGCGGCGTGACCTTCATCAAGATCGACACGCAGGGATCGGAGGTGCACGTGCTCACAGGCGCCGCCGCGCTCCTGGGGGTGGCGATCGTCGCGTGGCAGATAGAAGTCGCACCGCGGCTGCTTCGCCTGGCCGGCTCGGATCCCGCGACGCTCTATCGCATGATGAAGGCGCATTTCACTCATTTCATCGATCTGAACGTCGATGCGGCAGGGCCACGGCTGCGGAGCATCGCGGATCTTGATGGGGCGCTCGAGTATCTCGAGCGTGGGGAGGCCCCTCAGACGGACGTGGTTGTGTATCGAACCTCACCTGGATAATCCGCCTTTATCACC
>DASYQV010000289.1:0-10845 GCA_036005125.1 Vicinamibacterales bacterium | reverse complement strand
TCCCATTCATTTCTTTACGCTGGTCGCGCTCGGCGTGAACCTCCTCGACAACCTGGCGCTCGACGACCTCGCCGACACGGCGAACAAGCTGAAACGCTGGGAGTTCATGCTGGTTGTCGAGCCGCTGCGGGTGCAGAACGGGGCAGGAGCAGCGGTCAATCCCGTCGCGGTCTTCTGAGCTCCGCGGCGTATTTGATCATCGGCTATTGGATATTTGGTCATCGGATTTGATCATGTGGCATCGATTCATCGAGTTAATTCATGTGATTCATCTATCGATGAATCGCTGAGGCGATGATCAAATCGATGAACAAATATCCAATCTGAGATGATCAAATTCGCGCATGGCCGACGCGCGCGCTCTCTCTCCTGGCGAGCGTGGGGTTGTTGGGAAAGACGCGTGGTGGCCGACGAGAATCGCTACCGCCTCATCGGCTCCGAGCGCCCAGCCTGCGGAGCACCGCTGCCGTCTTTTCCTGGGCGACTATCTGCATGATGACCTCGACGCCCTCCGCCCAGCTCAATGGCGTCTCGCCCTTCTTGTTCTTCGGGTCGAGGTGAGCACCCTTCTGCACGAGGAACTCCGCGATGGTCTCGAAGCCGATGTACGCGGTTCCGTGCAGGGCCGTGTTGCCCGCGTCGTTGGCCGCATTGATGTCAGCGCCCAGTTCCAGACAGAGTTTGACGGCTTCAAGATGACGATCCGCGGGGACGATGGTAAATTCCACAGCTTTCGCCAATCCCGCGGCCACCATCAGCGGTGTCGTCCTGTCGTCGGTCGCCAGCAGCGGGTCGGCGCCGTTGGCCGCAAGAACGCGCATCACGTCGACATCGCCGCTGAGGGCCGCGAGCCAGAACGGCGATGCGCCGACATTGCTCCCGCCGCCGAACACGCTGTTGCCACCGAAGGCGGGCCCTGACCGGTTCTTCCTGAGCCGTGCATTGGGATTCGCGCCACGGGTCAGGAGCGCTTTTACGAGCTCCAGCTTGCCAGTCCGCAACCCAACGAGTGCGCCCCATTCGCCCGAGTCCGCATTGTAGTCATGGGTCGTGGCGCTTTCCCATGTGCCCACTGCCCAGTGCAACGCCGTATACCCGGCGCCGTCTGCATTCGGGTCGGCGCCCTGGTCCAGCAGAAATCGAGCGAGCGCCGTGTGCCCTCTCACGGTCGCCACCGTCAAGACGCTGCTGCCGTCAGACGCCGTTTCATTGACGTCCGCTCCGCGGGCGAGCATCAGGCGCGCCGTGTCGAGATCTCCCGTCCGAGCGGCAAACATCAAGGGCGTAAATCCACTGTTCGAACGGGCGCGTACGTCCGCTCCGTGGTCGATCAGGGTCCGAACGACCGCCAGGTGTTGTTCCGCCACCGCCCACATCAACGCGGTCTGCCCCAGTGAGCTTTCCTTTGCCTGCACGTCCGCGCCGGCAGCCAGGAGCGCGTTCACGGCGTTCGCGTTGCCCGTACGTGCGCACGTCATGAGCGGCGTCTCCCCAGTCTGGCGGGCGGCATTGGGATTCGCGCCGGCATTCAGCAACGTCTCGACCATCGCAGCGCTCGCGTTGGTACAGGCCAGCGAGAGCGGAGTCACGCTGTGCACGTTGGCCGCATTCACGTGCGCGCCGGCGCGAATCAGCAGCGTCGCCATGTCGAGATCATCCCAGTAGGCGACCCAGTGGAGCGCTGTCGCGCCATCGTCCTGAGCCGTATTGACGTCGACCTTCCGCGCCAGGAGCGCCCGCGCCACGACGTTGTCCTGGGTTTTGACCGCTTCGATCAGTCGAAGATCGTTCGCGATCGCAACGCTTGCGACCGATGAGAGAGAAACCATCAGGGCGCCAATCAGATTGCGCTGCACGGGCTTCCTGTCAGATATCCGAGAGGACATTCAGAGCGCCGGTGGAGTCGCCGAACTGCTCCACGGCAACACCCATCTTCTGGAGCAGGTTCAAGTACAGGTTCGTCAACGGCGTACCCTGCGGGAATCGGACGTGACGGCCCCCTCTGACCTGAGGCCCCATGAGCAGGGTCGGCACGTTGAACAGCACATGCTTGT
Organism: Vicinamibacterales bacterium; assembly: GCA_036005125.1. Lineage (GTDB taxonomy): Bacteria > Acidobacteriota > Vicinamibacteria > Vicinamibacterales > UBA2999 > DASYQV01. The sequence continues at coordinate 8,791 of DASYQV010000289.1, read as the reverse complement.
TGGAATCGCTCAGGCCGCCGCCGTAGAGGATGAGCGTCTGGTCCAGCAGGGAGCCATCGCCGTGCGGCGTTGATTCCAGCTTTGCCAGGAAATACGCAAACAGCTGCATGTGGAGCGTGTTCACCTTGCCCAACTTCGCGATGTTCTCCGGTTTGTCCCCGTGGTGCGACAGTGGGTGGTGGGGTTCGGGCACGCCGATTTCGGGATACGCCCTGAAGCTGAGCTCGCGGCTCAGCACGTACGTAGAGATGCGGGTGAGATCGCACTGATACGCGAGCGCCAGCAGATCGAACATCAGCTTCGCATGGTCCTCGAACGCATCCGGGATTCCTGTCGGCCGCTCCACGACCGGCAGGTCCTGGGCCGCTTCTCTTTCGGCTTTCTGCACTCGCTGCTCCACGTCGCGTACCGATTCCAGATAGTCGTTCAGCCGGGCCGCGTCGCCTGGCCCGAGCTGCTTCCTGAGCTGAGTGACCTTCTGGATCACCGAATCGAGAGTGCTGCGGTCCTTTTCGTTCTGGACGCGCCGCGCCCGCGGGTCGGTCGTTTCGCTTCCTCCGAAGAGACGTGTAAACACCGCCCGCGGATTGGACTCCATCGGCAGCGGCATCGTGGGCGAGCGCCAGGAGATTGTGTTCGAGTACGCGCAGCTGTACCCGGCGACGCACGTGCCGATCGCTTCGGTCTCCAGAGAGAGCTCGAGCGACGCCAATGGTGTCTCGTGGCCCAGTTCGTTCGCCGCGATCTGATCCATCGACGTGCCGGCGCGGATGCCTGGACCTTCGGTTCTTCTCGCGAGAGTGCCCGTCAGGTACGCCGTCTGGCAGCGCGGATGCGCTGCGGCATCATGTGCCGTCGCCGCCCTGTTATCGAGCCCGCTCAGCACGAGCACGCGATCCTTGAAGGCCGCGATCGGCTGCAGGATGGTGGGAAGCGGAAGCGCCAGAGGCCCTTCCGTCGGGGGCGTCCAGCCCCCCATCGCCATCCCATTGCCTACGTACACCACGATCAGACGACGCACGGGGTTGGCGGCGCTCTTGCGGACCGCGGCAAAGGCCGGCACCATGCTGTCGAGCAGCGGCAACGCGATCGTCGCGCCGACGCCACGCAGGACGGTACGTCGGGGAATGTGCTTGCCGATGACGATCATCTCGTTTGGCCTTTCCTCATTTGAAACGGCGCGCTCTTCACGACCCCGAGAACGATGGCCGACCAGTGGTCGTCGCTCGCCGTATCCCGAAGGATCGTGCGGATGGCGGGACGATCATAGTACTCCGCCCCCCGGCCCAGCGCGTACGTCAGGAGCCTTTCGATCACGGTCGTGATGAATTCGTCGCGCCGGCTCCGCAGCAGCTCTCGAAATTCGCGCGGGCCGTTGAACGTGGTCCCGTCCGCAAGCACCCCCGACGCGTCGACGGGGGTCCGGGCGTCGGTCGTGCGCCACCTGCCGATCCCGTCGAAGTTCTCCAGCGCAAAGCCGAGCGGATCCATCTGAGCATGGCAGCTCGCGCACGTCGGGTTCTTCCGATGTTCCTGCAGCCGCTCCCGCACCGAGAGCGGCTGTCCGTTCTCGCCGTTCTCCTTCAGATCGGGCACGTCCGGAGGCGGTGCGGGTGGCGGTGCGCCCAGGAGGTTTTCGAGCATCCATTTGCCACGGATCACGGGCGAGGTGCGGTTCGCGTACGACGTGACCGTCAGGACACTCCCGTGTCCCAGCAGCCCACCGCGCGCATCATCACTGTAAGTGACCCGCCGGAAGCGGTTCCCGTACACGCCTGGAATCCCGTAATGTCTCGCGAGCCGCTCGTTGACGAACGTATAGTTCGCGGTCAGGAGGTCGAGCACGCTGCGATCCTCGCGCAACTGACTCTCGAGGAACAACTCCGTCTCGCGGTGGAAGGCCCGTCGCAGATTCTCGTCGAACTCCGGGAATATTTTTGGATCCGGCTTGACCGTGGCCACGTTGCGCAGCCACAGCCACTGACCGAAGAAATTCGTCGCCAGCGCCTTCGAGCGTGAATCGGCGAGCATCCGCCGCACCTGCTGCTCGAGCACCGCCGGCTCCCTGAGCCTGCCGCGCTCGGCCAGTTGAAGGAGCGGCTCGTCCGGGATACTGCTCCACAGGAAGAACGACAGACGGGACGCGAGCTCGAGGTCGTTGATGCGATAGGCGGCGCCAGGCGCCACGTTCGGCGGATCACGCTCGATGCGGAGCAGGAAGTCCGGGTCGACGAGCATGCGATCGAGCGCCCGCTCGATGCCTGATTCGAAGCCCCGCGAGCTCCGTCCGGCCTTGTAGAAGTCGAGCAGTACCTGCACGTCCTCCCTGGTCACCGGCCGGCGATACGCGCGGCGCGCGAGCGTGGAGAGAATCGTTTTCGCGCACGACTCTTCGAGGTCGGGTCTGGCCGGACGGCATACAAAAATCCGGCGACGGCTCGGCGTGTCCTCCGGCGTCCGGGCGTTGAACGGCCCCGTGATGTGGACGCTGTCGAGGCTCATCTCGACCTTGCCGCCCGCGATGGTGGTGCTCTTCGCGGCAGCGTAGCCACTGCCCGCCACCGGGAGCCGCGACGGACCTGGACCTTCGAGAGCCGGTGTTCTCTCCTGGAATGTGATCCCGATCACCCGCTGCCCGGCCTTCGCCGGGAAGCGAACCTCCAGGCCCTCTTCCAACTTCCTCTGCCGGTCAATGGTTTGCTGGGTCGCGTACGGACCTGACGCTGAATCCTCCTTGTCGCTTTCGGACTTGCCGCCCACCCTGAACAGTCTCAATCGCATGCCATCGAGGCGAACGTCGATCTCGTTCTCCTCGTTGATGCCCCGGATCTCCCCGCCGGACAGGAGCGAATTCTTCTGCAGGCGGAAGCTGAGCACGTACTCGCCATCGACCGGAAAATAGTGGCGGATCGCGGCGCCACCCCGGGTCCCGAACGGGAGATCCTCATCCATCCGGTCGTTTTGCACGAGGACGAGATACGGGAGGCGATAGCTCTCGGTAGACGGACGGATCGTGGGGTCGCCAACCGCGAGGCGACTGATCTGGCGCGCCGCCAACAGATACCGTTCGTGAAGTGCAGGCGACAGCGTCAGGACGTCGGCGATGTTGTCGAAGCCGTAGCCGGAACTGTCGGCAGGCAGGAGCGACGGACCATCGATCTCGAGCGCCAGCAAGTCGCGGACCGCGTTGGCGTATTCCGCCCGATTGAGGCGATGGATGGCCGGTCTGCCCGGATTCGGATCGACTGCGGCCGCGCGGTCGATGTGCGCCTCCAACCCGGCGACGAAACGGTCGGCCGTCGCCTTGTCGGGTCGCGGGCGGCCAGCAGGAGGCATCATCCCGGCCCGAAGCTTCCGGATGACTTTTTCCCATGTCTCGGCGTCGCTGTCGACACGGAACATGTTCACCGCGTCAAGCGTGAGTCCTCCGGTCTTCAGCCTCTGGTTGTGGCAGCTTATGCAGTATTTGTCGATCAACGTGCGGTCGAGGGGAGGGGCCGGCGTCGCAGGTGCAGGCGCGGACCGCCCTGGGCTGACCACCTGGGAGCGCCCTGCCTGAAGATGACGGGCAGGCGGCACGCTCCCGCCGGATGCAGACGCCTGACAGCAGGCAGCTACCAGCGAGACGGCCAACAGATACACGCTGGTCCCAGCCATCGACCGAATTATATGCAGGTGCCCGATCTGTTCAAGTCCTCTCCGAACCGCCGATGCGCGCCTTACTGCTTGTCGAACACGCGCACGTATTGCACGTACCCGTCGCCACCAAGGCCGACGGAGGTGAAGGACTTCCCGTCCTCCGCCATCTGCCGCACGACGAGACCCGCGAACTGCCCATCCTTCCCGCGGGTCACCCAGTAATGCGTGCGGTCGTTGGTCTTGACCAGCGTCAACGTCGAAAGCGGGCCGTCGGGATCTCCGTGAATATCCTGCCACCGGGCGTCGTTGTACCTGGCCGTGTAGTTGGCTTTCCTGTGCCGCTCGTTCGCCCGTGCGTATTCCACCTTGTAATCCAGGGTGTCGTTCGCGATCGACATCGTGATGAGCTCGAACGACTGCGGCTGCGGCTCGGCAACCTTGGGCTGCGGGTGCGCTTGCCACTTCGTCGTCGATTTGGCGACGTTGAGCTTCCACGTGCCGTTGAACTGATCCGCCTGACCGCTTTGCGCCCATACGCCGGCGACGACGATGAGAAGCGCAATGATGGATGCGACGATATGTTTCATTGTCGGCTCCTCTAATTCGTTTTCGACGGCGACTCGGGAATGTTGGGATCGCCGGCCCTCTTCACGCGTGCCGACCAGCGATGCAGGTGCACGGTGCCGTCCGCGTTGAAGCCGACGTATACGTATTCCTTCAGGTTCGGCATCATGTGCCGGAAGAAGCCGCCGCCGTTCTTGTTGAAGCTGACGTGCGTCCGGTCGTCGACCTTGAGCGTGACCAGATGGTTCTCGGTCTTCATCGGGGTATTCGGAGGCTGATTGTTGCCGAAGACACTGAGATCCGTGGCGTTGGCCTTCACCGGATCGAACTCGTTGAACCTCACCGAGTTGCGTCTCCGGTTGTGCTTCTGGGTCCCCTCCGCGTCCGCAACCCCGTATGCCGTTTCGACGTCGCGGGACTGAACGTCGTTCTCGACCTTGAACTGGATGAATTCGAACGTGGTGTTGTCGCGCCCGCTCCAGTTGATTGTCTTGGCCGGGTTGATCATCCAACTGCCGACGAAGTGATCGCTTCCGGGTGGCGCCCGTCGCTCTTGTGTCTCGGCGACGATGGTCAGACCCAGGATAGCGACACCGACGAACGCGACCAGACGCCTCATATTGTTGCCTTCCTTTCGGGACCGCACGGCTCGAGGCCGCGCGGGTTTCACGACCGCATAACGGGCTAGGCGCGGAGCGCGCCAAAAACACTGTCAAACCAGCCGAGGGGCTCTGCCCGAGGATATTGCCTCGAAGCCACATCGTGCGTTCTCCTCAATCTTCCGGGCTCGACTCGCGTTCCGGCGGCGCAATTATAGCCGCGAAGCGGACTCGCCACGAAGGTCACAGCGCGGCATGGCCGCAACCAAAATGCCGCGCTGTGACCCAGGCCCTGTCACGTTCGTGACACGACCGCGCTGGCAGTATTGTCGAAAAAAAATCCAGCGCGGTCGTGTCACGAAGCAAAAACCTTCGTGTTCTTTGTGCTCTTCGTGGCTGAACACTTCGTGGCCTTGGTGGCCGACGTGGCGGAATTCTGTTCCGTGATGTCTCTTGGCACGTCATACCTGTCATACCTGTCACAGACGCGTAAACGGTGAAGCGTACACGGCGAGACAGTCAGCGGGTGGAAGCACCTGCGGGTCATCATCCGGTGAGCATTGCTCTTCAGACGTCGGCAGCTCCGGTAGCGGCGCCCCTGGTCGCGTCGGCGCCGAAAATCCTCTTTTACTCGCACGACACGTTCGGACTCGGCAATATCCGGCGCACGTTGCTGCTCTCGCAAGCGCTCGCCGAGGAATACCCGCGCGCGGCGATGCTGGTCGTGACCGGCTCGCCGATGATCCACGCATTCCGTATTCCGGAAAACCTGGACTACATCAAGCTCCCGTGCCTCGATCGGACGGATGCCGACTGCTACAAGCCGAAATTCCTTGCCGCCCAGTCGTCCGAGGTGGACCGCATCCGGCGGGCCATTCTTGTCGAGACGGTCATTGGCTTCAAGCCCGATCTGATGATCGTCGACAAGCGGCCCGGCGGCGTCGCCGGCGAGCTGCTCGATGCGCTGCGAGCATTGCGCCGCCGGCCGACCGCGACCCGCCTGGTCCTTGGCATGCGCGACATCCTCGACGAGCCCCAGCGCACGCGCCGATCGCTCAGGCGCACGCACGACATGGCCACGATCGCGCGGTACTACGACGAGGTGTGGATCTACGGCGAACACACCATCTTCGATCCGGTCGTCGAGTACGCGTTTCGCGACGACGTGGCCCGCAAAACGTGCTTCTGCGGGTACCTGCGGCGGCCCTCGCCGGTGGCCACGGCGCACGACGGTCCACCGCACGCACTCGTCACGACAGGTGGCGGCGCCGACGGCGCGCCGTTGATCACCGCGTACCTCGAGGGGTTGAGCACGCTGCCCCGCGGGATCCAGCTTCAAACCACGGTGGTCTTCGGTCCGCAGGTGGACGAGGGATCGCGTAGAACGATCCTGCAGCGTTTCGGTTCGCTCGCCGATGTCGAGTTCATCGACTTCGAGCCCGACCTCACGGCGCACTACGAGAGGGCGGACGTCATCGTCTCGATGGCGGGTTACAACACCGTATGCGAGCTCCTGTCTTTCCGGCGGCCCGCTGTGCTCGTCCCGCGCGGCAACCCCGTCAGCGAGCAGCTTCTTCGCGCGCGCCTGTTCGCCGCACGTGGATACTTCGCGTGCGTCGAACCGCAGGACCTCACGCCGGAGGTCCTCATTGCCAAGGTTCTCGAGACGCTGAAGCGACCGGCCGCCGTTCCGCCGATCGATCTGGACGGGCTGCCGCGCATCCGTGAACGCGTGCGCTGCCTCCTGGCAGCCCGTGACGAAACGCCACGGGCTGCGAGAACCGAGAGGCGGGTGCCCGCATGAGGCGCAGAGGCAGCGGACACTCACCTGTCTTCCTCAACCGGGAACTGCGATGAGGGCACGAGGCATCGCAATGGTCGTGAGCGGGTTTCCGCGGCGATCGGAAACCTTCGCGTTGAGCGAGCTCGTCGCGCTCGATGCCGCCGGAGCGCTGGTTGCGATTTTCGCGACCAGGCCGGGCGACGGCACCGAACCGCACCCGGACGCGTCGCGGCTCACGGGCCGTGTCGTGATGCTTCCATCAGGAACCGTGAGTCAGCAGGCGGAGACAGTGGCCGCGCATCTGCGTGGCACGGACGTCGCGGGTGTGCACGGCTATTTCGCGCACACGCCGGCGGACGTTGCCGCGCGAGCCGCCTCCGAGCTCCGAGTGCCGTACGGCTTCTCCGCGCACGCGCGGGATGTGCGCAAGGTCGAGCCGGCAGAACTCGCACGCCGGGGTCGCGACGCCGCGATCGTCATCGCCTGCAATCGCGACGTGGCGGCATGCCTGCGCGAGGGCGGCGTGACATCGGTCCTCGTGCCTCATGGCGTCGACATCAGCCGCTTCGTTCCCTTCGATGGCGTGCGCCCCTGCGGCCGGCTCCGGCTGCTCTCGGTGGGCCGCCTCGTCGAGAAGAAGGGGTTCTTCGTGCTTCTGTCGGCTGCGACCCGGTTGGAGCTGCCATTCTCGCTGCGAATCATCGGTGAGGGACCCGAATCCCCGCGGCTTCGCGAGGCAATCGAGCGGCTGGGCCTCACGGATCGCGTCACGCTGTGCGGCGGACGGACACACGCCGAGCTTCCGCAGGAATACGCGGCCGCGGACATCGTCGTCGTCCCGTCGGTTCAGGATCGCAGCGGTGATCGCGATGGATTGCCGAACGTCGTCCTGGAAGCGATGGCATCGGCGCGGGCCGTTGTGGCGACGCGGGCCGGCGCCATATCGACGGCAGTCGAACATCAGACGACCGGGTGGCTGGTGAATGCCGGCGACCCGGCCGCGCTTGCTGACGCGATACGGGTGCTCGGCGCCGACGCCGATCTGCGGGAGCGACTCGGACGCGCGGGACGCGCGCGCGTCGAGCGGGATTTTGCCTTGCGGCCGTGCACCGAGCGGCTGCGACGCGTCCTCGAGGCGGCATATGCCTGAGCGACGACGGGCACCAACGTTGAGATCGATCGGCTACGTGCTCAAAGGTTATCCGCGTCTGTCGGAGCTCTTCATCGCGAGCGAGATTCGCCGGCTCGAGCGGCTCGGGGTCCCGCTGCGGGTCTACGTCATCAAGCGATCCGACGAATCGATCCGCCATGCCATCATCGATGAGATCGAGGCGCGGCCCGAGTACTTACCGGCAGCGGGCTCCGTGTCCTCCATCGCCCTCTGGCGCTGGCTCGCGGAGTACTTCGGCGGGTTCGCGCCGAGCCTCCGGCGCGTGCTCCGTCGCCGGCCGCTTCGCGTGATGCGCGCGGCGGCGCTCGCCGCGGTCCAGGCAATCCGCGCCCGCCGCCGTCATCGTCCCCGCAAAGTGTACGTGAAGGAGTTTCTGCAGGCTGCGGCGCTGGCCGACCGTCTTCTCGACGCACGCGGCGACGTCACGCACCTGCACGCGCACTTCTGTCACGGAGCCACGACCGTCACGTGGCTCGCATCGGTGATGACGGGCCTGCCGTTTTCGTTCACCGCGCACGCCAAGGACCTGTACTGCGCGTCGCTCAATCCAGCCGGGCTGCTTCCCCGAAAAATCGCGGCCGCCTCGTTCGTCGTCACGTGCACGGAGGCCAACCGGCGGCACCTGCAACGCCTCGCCAACGGAACGCCCGTGCACTGCGTGTACCACGGCCTCAACGCGGAGATTGCCCGCTTCCTGCACTCCGGGATCGCAGCTCGCCAGCCGCACGATGGCCCGCTCCGTGTGCTCGGTGTCGGGCGCCTTGTCCGCAAGAAGGGCTTCGATGTGCTCGTCGAGGCGCTCGCGCTGCTCAGCAGCCGCGGCATTCGCTGGTGCGCGTCGATCGTCGGCGAAGACGGGGAGGCGGGTGACGATCTCAAACGGCGGATCGCCGCTCACTCGCTTGGCGAGCGCATCTGTCTTGCGGGCCCGCTTTCTCAGCTGGCTCTGTATCACGAGTACCGGCGAGCCGACATCCTGTGTCTGCCGTGTCGCGTCGACGAGGACGGTGACCGGGACGGCATCCCGAACGTGCT
>DASYQV010000288.1:0-10065 GCA_036005125.1 Vicinamibacterales bacterium | reverse complement strand
CGACGGACTGTTAATCCGCAGGTCCCAGGTTCGAGCCCTGGTCGGGGAGCCAACCCGCTTGGTTTCCAGCGATAGCGCCCACTAACTGGGGTCTATTCGCTCCGCCGCTCTCCGGCAGTAATTGGGTCTATTCGCTTCGTCGCCTGCTCCCGTCTGCATCGTCTCCACGATGGGTGCTGTCGATACGATCGTCCAATAGATTCGAGTTGCCGCTTGTAGCGTAATCCGCACCTACGCCACACGTGAACAACATCGATGTGGCGACCGACCGACCAGCAGCAACTACCGCGGCGGTGCGATCGAAGGCGACGCGGCGCGGCGGCAGATATTGATCGACGGTACACCGCCAAGATCGGCCCAAAGAGCAAGTCGAGTCGTCTGCGCCATCGGTGACGAACACCGATCAATCCACCTTCGCGCGAGACGCCTTCACGACCGGTGCCCAATAGGTCAGATCGTCGGCGATCAATTTCGTGAATGCAGCCGGCGTAAACGGCGGCGACAGATCGAATCCTTGTGGTCCGAGCTTTTGCTTCGTTTCCGCGCTCGCGAATATCTTGATCAACTCGGCGTTGAGCCTACCGACGATCTTCGGTGGAGTTCCGGCTGGCGCAACAAAGCCCGCCCACGCGTCGACCTCATAGCCCCTGATGCCTTGTTCATCGAGCGTGGGCACGCTCGGCAAGAGGGGCGAGCGCTCGAGGCTCGTCACCCCGAGCGCCCTGAGCTTGCCAGCCCTGATCTGACCGAGCACCAGTGGGATGTTGAAAAAGCCCATCGTCACTTCGTTCGACATGACCGCGAGCACGGCCTGCGGCGCGCTCTTGTAGGGAACGTGCACGAGATTAGTATCGGTGGCGCGACCAAACAACACACCCGACAGGTGGTGGCTGGTACCGCTGCCGCCCGATGAGAACGTCAGCGCGCCCGGCTTCGAGTTCGCGATCGCAATGATGTCCGCCGCCGTGGATGCCGTGTTGCTTGGATGCACGACCATCACGTTGGATGCGCGCCCGAGCAATGCGATCGGCGCGAAGTCCTTCAAAGAGTCGTAACCCGGCTTCGCATAGATGGCTTGGTCGAAGACGAGCGTACCTTGCGAGGCGAAGCCAATCGTGTAGCCGTCTGGGGCGGCGCGTGCCAATTCTCTTGTTCCGATCATGCCGCCCGCACCAGCCTTGTTTTCAACAACGACCGGTTGGCCGAGCGCCTTCGCAAGTTCCTGCGCGGTAAAGCGCGACGCGATATCGGCCGTGCTGCCGGGCGCGGAAGGCACGATCAGCCGGATCGGCTTGGCGGGATAGGTTTGCGCCAGCGCGCCGCCCGATGCTACGAAGGCAGCGGCGATGCCTGTACACAAGCATCGACGGAGCCTCATGAAAGCGGACGCATGTGCTCTTGCGCGATCGAGAACTGCTGCATTTTATCGCACCAGCGCGCTGCGCGACGTATTCCTCGATCCCGTCTCCGGGTCCGGTCGAAGCGTGGTCGGAACTATCGCCGCCGCCACGCGGGTCTGCGGCCTACCTGTAACGGCTCGCTGGGAGGGTTTCGTTCGATTGGCTGGAGAGCTGCTCGGAGGGCAGTTCGTCAAGCGGCGCACCGTCGAACGCGATGGCCGCTGCTTGCTCTTCGGTCAGACATTCGCCTGCGCGCAGCCAGGCCTCGATCGCGGCGGCAGGATACTTGGCCGCCGCGCAATCGCGCACCCGATGCTGCATGGGCAGAGCAATCAGATTCGGACGCTCATGCAATGGCAGCTTGCCATACGCGTAGCCGGCGAGCAGGACGGCGCGCCGCGCATCGTTGCGTCGGGCGTGCTGCAAGGCGGCAGCCATCAACGGGGCGAACGTCACACCGAGCACACGGTGATAGTCGAACGCCTCGCGGGCGAGCGGAAGAATGTCGACATCATCACCGCGCCAGGCCAAAGCGACCGCCAGCGTGCTGAGGCGCAATTCCACGCCGTAGGGCGCGTTCATTTTACGAAGAGCATCGACCGACCTGCGCAGCGATTCGATCGCTGTACCCAGATCGCCGGCTTCGAGCTGCGCGCTACCGACGTTGCCGAGAGCGAAGTTCTCATTAAGCGCGTCGCCGGCGTGTCGATTCAGCTCGATTTGGCGACGAAACGCCGCGACCGCGGGTTCAGGCGCGCCACGCCGTAGGTAACACTGTCCCTGCGTTGCTGCGAGCGCCGCCTGTTTGCGCAACGGTGCGGTGGAGGTCACGAGCCTTTCGGCCTCGCGCAGTGCCCGCTCGGCCTCTGACATCTGGTTTCTCAGCGCAGCGATCGTCGCGACGCCCAAGAGGGCGTGGCCGAGCCGGTCTGCATCGTCAAGCTTCCGATAGAGCGCTTCGGCGCGACGGGCGGCTTCCCAATGTTCGTCGCGCCCTGCGTCTTTGTTGAGTCGAGCAAAGGCCAAGCAAAAGTCCGCCTCGATTTTCGTCGGCAGGTTTGGCGGCGGCGGCCATAGCTGCTGCATTCGCTGCACGCCTTCGCCGGTCAAACCGTTCAGCATCCACACCGGCCAGCACCTGCCCAGCAGTTCATAGGCCAGCGTGCGGTCGTCCTCAGAGGCTAACGCCCAATCGATGGCTGCGCGCAGGTTGCCGAGTTCGCGAACTGCGCTGCTCCGCTTAGTGTGCTCGGCCGGTGAAAGATTCCAGAAGTTCGCATCGATTGCCGTCATCAGCTCGCATATCACTTGGGCGTGACGCCGAAGCATCGCTTCCGACTCGCCGGTTGTCGCGAGCTGCTCGAGTGCGAATGCACGCGTGGTCTCGAGCAGCCGATACCGGGGCTCGGCATCGCCGTCGGCGATCACCAGCGATTTGTCGATCAGATGACCCAGCAGATCGAGCACCAGCCATTGATCGATGCGTTCATCGCTGACGATGCGTTGCGCCAGCTCCAAAGTGAATCCGCCGGCGAACACACCGACCCGGCGGAATACGGTCTGCTCATCGGCGGCGAGCAGGCCGTGACTCCAGTCGAGCGCGGCGCGCAGCGTCTGATGACGCCGCAGCTTCATTCTCGTGCCACCACTCAGCACATTGAAAATCTGGTTGATCCGCGCGTGCAGCCCGTGCACGCCGAGCAGTGGCACGCGCGCCGCTGCCAGTTCAATGGCGAGCGGAATGCCGTCCAGCCGCCGGCAGATGTCGACCACCACGGCGACGTTGTCGCTGGCCAGTCGAAAGCGCGAATCGGCCGCACGCGCGCGTTCAACGAACAACTCCACGGCACCGAACCGCGCGGCCTCTTCAAGCTGCGCATTCGGAGGAACCGCCAGTGCCCCGAGCCGATAGACTTGCTCGTCGCGACACTTCAGCGATTCCTGCGACGTCACAAGCAACCGTACGTTCGGTGCACGCGCGCGCAACAGGTCAATCAACGAAGCGATGTCATCCGCAAGATGCTCGCAACTGTCCAGCACCAATAGCAGGCCTTTCCCCGCGAGAGCCAGGGCGACCGCTTCATTCGGCAACCGACCCGAGGGCAGCTGCATCCCGAGTGCACCGGCGATGCTGCCCGGAACGTGCGCACCCTCGGTGAGCGGCGCCAACTCCACCCACCAGCGTCCGTCCGGAAAATCGAACCGAGGGGCGAGCGAAGCTGCCAGCGCCAAGCTCGTCTTGCCAATGCCGCCGGCGCCGACAATCGTCACGACCGTATGCTCGCGTAGAAGTGCCTCCACCGCCTCCAGGTCCTGCGCGCGACCAAACAGCGCCGGCGGGGCCGGCAAGTTGCCGCAAATCGTGACTAATGGCGACGCAGGCTCAGCCGATTCGGAGCTCGCCACCTCATCGACGGGCATCACGAAGCGATAGCCACGACCTGGGATGGTGGCGATCGCTCGCGGGCCGAGCAGTTTGCGCAGCGCCACCATATGCACCAGCAAGTTGCCTTCCTCGACCACGAGCTTGGGCCACACCAAATCCATCAACTCGCGCTTGGGCACCACCCGGTCACGCCGCTCCACGAGTGCAAGCAGCAGATCGAACGCCCGCGAACCTACCTTGGCGGGCGTCCCATCGATCAGCACACTCCGCTGCATGGCATCGATTTCGATGGCCCCGCTCCGGTACCTGCTGTCGGATCGGGTCGGTCTGGCGTCGTCCATGGCCGTCAGATTAGGCCGGTTAGTGTCGGACGGAAAGCACCCGCCGGCAGGATTAATAAAGATTAATGGCCGCCACAATGACCCGAAGCGCCGATCGGCCGATCATCAAGTGAGGGTAGATATTCGAGAGCCGTGCTTGGCAGGTCCACGGAGGGGTCATGTCCGTCCAGTTCTTCGGCAAGGAAGTATCGGTGGCAGCCCCGATGGTTGCATGCGCATTTTGGAGTCTGTGCGGCGTGGCAATACCCGCGGCGGGCCAAGTAGAAACCGTCGTCGAGTATGGCTACTCAGACGTGTGGTCCTGCGGCCCCGACACGAGCACCGGGCAAATCTCGTGTCTCTACTATGATTCGTACTTCGTCACCTCGTTCCCCGACGAGATCGCGGTATTGGACGCAGGTGGTCTTGGCTCGCCGTACTGCTGCCATTGGTTCCGCACATACGAAACGTTCAACGCGTGGAGTGGGCCCGAGAGCGGCGCGCTTCCAACCTGCCGTTTCTTCAACCCGACCTTCTTCGACCACTTCTACACACCGTATGCCGCCGAGTGCGCGGTGGTACAAGCCCATGTGGATTGGCATTACCAATACGAGGGAACTGCCTTTTACTTACAACTTCCCGATGCAAGCGGCAATTGCCCGATCGGCACGACCATCCTCTATCGCCTCTACAACGATGGCTACGGGCGGCCCCTTCACCGGTTGACCGCGAGCGCAGCAACGTTCAGCGAAATGCTTGCGGAAGGCTGGCTATTCGAAGGTGACAGCAGAACGTTCGCCTTTGCGTGCGTGCCATCGTCCACCGCGCCGTCGGCGCCCTAGGTGCCCATGCACAGCAATATTCGTCTTGTGATTTCGTTCGCCATTGCTTGCGTTGGTGGTCTCGCCACAGCGCTACTCGTCTTGCCCGCAACCGCCGGCACGAATAGTTGGACGGCGATCGGGCCCGTCGCGTACCCGTTTGCGGTCGATCCCTCGTCGCCATCCACGATCTATTCGGTGGTGAATCGTAATACCGTCATCGACCCCTCCCCCTCGTCGCCGTTCACGATCTATGCGGGGGTGAATGGCAATACCGTCACGAAGACCACGGATGGGGGCGGCCATTGGGCCGACTTGGCAGTCCTCGCGCCCGATCAAGTCAATTCCCTGGTGATCGATCCTGCCTCCCCGGCCACGATTTACGCCGCCCTGGGAGACCCCTGGGATGACGCCTCCGTTCCCATCTACAAGAGCATGGACGGGGGGGCGCATTGGGCGGCGGAGGCGGCTGAGTTCAACGGCCGGCCCACATCAGTGGTGGCCATTGCGCCATCGCTGAGCTCAACGCTCTACGCCGGAGCAAACGACGCGGTCTTCAAAAGCATCGATGGCGGGTTGTCCTGGGAAATGCGCAGCAACGGACTGCCCGGGGTCTACGGGTTCTACGTTTCCGCATTGGCCATCGACCCGACGAATGCGGACGTCGTGTATGTCGCCCAGCGGGTGGCCGGATTCCCCGGCCCTGACACTAGCAAAATCTTCAAGTCGACCGACGGCGGTGGGCAATGGTGGCAGGTCCCGATTCCTGTCCCTGCTGGAGCGGACATATGGTCTCTCGCAATCGATCCTGCGACACCGACCATCGTCTACGCTGCGTACGCTTACTGCGATGTAGGTGGATGTAAAGGCGGCGTATTCAAGAGCATCGACAGCGGCGAGACGTGGGTCGCCGCGCAAAACGGCCTACCCGATACGATTGACGTAATTGCGCTGGCGATCGATCCAAGCGCACCCGCGCGGATTTATGCCGCTACGCAACAAGGCGTGTTCAGGAGCACCGACGCCGCGGCGAGCTGGACGCCGATCAATTCCGGTTTGACGAATCTCCACGTCTGGAGCCTTTCGATCGATCAAACCGGTTCGCTCCTGCGCGCGGCAACCGCCGCCGGCCTTTTCGAGTATCAGGTCTTTGAGCCGTCACCCTCGGGAACGGTGCCGGTGATCGAATATTTCTACGCGGCGTTCGATCACTACTTCATCACGTCAATTCCCGATGAGATCAGCGCGCTCAACAATGGCGCATACCCCGGCTGGGTGCGCACGGGGCTCCAGTTCAATGCCTATGCGGCGCCGAACGAGCATTCCGCGCCGGTGTGCCGCTTCTTCAGCGTGGCGTTCGCGCCAAAGAGCTCGCATTTCTACACGCCCTTTGCCGCGGAGTGCGCCATCCGTCAGGCGGATCCCGCGTGGACACTGGAGAGCAGCGACGCATTCGACATCGCCCTTCCTGCTGCTGACGGGTCATGCGCCGCAGGCTTGACGCCCGTTTACCGTTTTTATAACAATGGCCAGGGTGGAGCGCCCAGCCACCGTTACACGACCGACGTCACAGTGCGCGCGCAGATGATCGCCCAGGGCTGGGTGGCGGAGGGCCTCGGTCCCAATGCCGTGGAAATGTGCTCGCCGCTGTGACGGCGTTGCAGCTTCCCCACACGGGGTGGACCGTTGGGACGGTTGAACGAGCGAGATTCGGCGCGTTTCCATTCGACGCAGCGCATGGGTCATGCCCGGTATCGTGTAGATGGTCTACTTGCAGCCCCTCGCGTACCTTCAAAAGTGGGGTCTATTAGGTCGGTACATCTGACCGTCCAGGGGTGTTAACTGCGGTTAAGTGCCTAAAAACGGACCCCACCGAGGAGCATATAAGCACTTGATTGTTAGCATTAATTCGATGGTTAAATCGGCGGACTGTTAATCCGCAGGTCCCAGGTTCGAGCCCTGGTCGGGGAGCCACAGATATGGATTTCCACGATAGCATCCACTAACATCGACCAAAACTGTAGCCAAAACGTAGCACAGTTTGACCCAAACGGCGCCACCATCGGCGCCGTTTCTAATTTCTATGCAAGAACTTAATCGCGACGACCTGCGGATTTTTAGTCCGTCGCTCTAGCGTGGCCGGACGAACGCGACCGGACCGCTGTGGCTCATGCAGCTCGATGTGAAGGCCATGTGTACCAGTCCGTTCCGCGTAGAATCCTTACTCGGTATTACCAACAAGGCGGTCAATGGCGGTATCAGTCACGAGCAAGGGTCAGGTCACCATCCCGAAACGTGTCCGGGACGCCTTGGGCATCACCCCTGGCAGCAAGGTCGAGTTCGACGTCGCGGGTGGTGGCGCGCGTCTCAAGTTGGTCAAGAGGCATGCCTCTTCACGCATCGAAGAGGGGGCGGCCATTCTCGATTACAAGGGTCCCCGGATTCCGGTGGATCAAATGCATGGTGGACTGGCGATGAAGAAGGCGGCGAAACGTGCGCGCCGTTGACACGAACATCCTGGCACGCTTTTATCTCCACGACGATGCGGCGCAGGGGCGTATTGCAGCCAGCGTGCTTTCGGCGGGCGACATCTTCGTTCCCAAGACCGTGATCCTGGAACTCGAATGGGTGTTGCGGTACCTGGCTGAACAGCCAGAAAGCAAGGTTATCGAGTGTCTCGCGCATCTGATCGCGTTGCCGGGGATTACCGTTGAGCACCGGGATGAGATTGAAGCGGCACTCGGCCACTACCGGAATGGAGTTGACTTTGCCGATGCACTGCATCTCGCTGCAAGCAAAGCATGCAGCGAGATGCTGACGTTCGATGACCGAGGCTATGCGCGTCGGGCAAGAAGACTTCGCCTCAAGCCACCGGTTCGGCTGCCACTACGTTAATCGCGGCGCGACCCGCGGATTTCTAATCCGTCGGTCGGGCATGCGTCACAGGAGGTAACCCATCTCCCGAGCGAGCCGGTGTTCCGGCTGATCGGCCCAAGATGGCGAATACACGCTCCCGCGAGGATGCCGCCACCGATAATTACCACGGTCTTGACGCCGGAGTGTGAATTCACGCCGGAGTGAAAGTCCCGACGGCCGATTTCGCCGTCGGATGAATGCGCCATTTCGATGTTTGACTCAGGCCGTTAAGCTGGGAAGCTCGCGGACATGGGCCTAGTCTGGCGGTGCAAGGTATCGACGACGATGCGCAGCCCCGCTGCCAGTTGCTCGCGCGAGCGCGCGGCGCTGACATTGATGCGCACTGCATGGGGAATCTCACCGCGGCCGACGGCGAAGACCTCGGACTCGATGACACGGACACCGTGGGCCAGTAGTTGTGCTGCGAAGTCCGTCGCGCGCCACGGTGGAGGCAAGTGCAGCCACAGGTGAGTCGATACCGGATCGGTATCGAAATCAAGGCCGTTGAGAATGTCGGCCGCAAGCGTCTGTCGCGCTTTCAGTTCTCGGCGCTGTGCGTCAATCATCACGTCGGCCGTGCCATCCTCGATCCAGCGTGCGGCGATAAGCGTCGACAGCGGAGGGGTCATCCAGCACGTCGCGCGAACCGCGTTCGCAACCGCTGCGATCATCGGCCGTGGCGGCATCATGAAGCCGACGCGCAGTCCCGGCGCCAAGGTTTTCGAGGTTCCCGTAACGTAGAACGTATGCTCGGGATAGAGTGCAGCAAAGCTCGTCGGTCGCTCCTCAAGCAGTGGCCCGTAGACATCGTCCTCGATAATAAAAAGCTGAGCCCGGCGCGCGGCGGCGACAATAGCCTCTCGTCGCTCGAGAGGGACCGTGGTAGTAGTGGGATTGTGCAAGCTCGGTACCGTGAACAACACGCGCGCGCGCTCGTCGCTGCAGGCTTCATCGATGGACTCCGGCAGCAGCCCGTCTCTGTCGGTGGGCAAACCGCGAATTTCGAGGTGGAGGAGGTTGGCCAGCGCCTTCAGGCCGTAGTACGTTATCTGATTGGTGATAACGACATCGCCCGGACGAGTCACCGCTGAGAGAGCGGCAAAGATGCCTTCCTGGGCACCTGAGCTAAGAAGAACCTGTTCTGCGGACGTTTTGAGCCCGCTGCCGTTGATCCACGCTGCGCCAGCCTCGCGTGCCCAGAGGGCGCCTTCGGCGGGATGGTATTCCTGAAGCTCGGAAAAACGCGGGTCGCTCGGCAGCCGAGCCAGTGTTTCAGCCAACTTCTCGCCATACAGATTCGTTGCCGGCCGGTTGATCGACAGATCGATGAGCAATGGGTCGTACCGCGACTGCGCCTGCACTGGCTCGAATTCCGGTCCGGCGCCGCGGACGAAGGTACCTCGGCCGACCCCGCTGACAACGATTCCTCGCTTTTGTAACTCGGTATAGGCGCGGGAGATCGTGGTGAGGTTGATGCCCAGTGCCTGCGCGAGGTGGCGCTGCGGCGGCAGCTTGGCGCCGGGTACCACGCGCTTCGTCGCTACGGCCTCCTCGACGGCCATTACGATTTGACGGTAGATAGGCACGTCCACATCGTCGATGTGAATATCGAGATCAGCAATAATGTCTTCCATACAAGTTTGGATTGTACTTATTTGAAGTTTGCCGTTGCGGTGTGATCGATTTGAATTACGGATTGTTGTATTGTGCCCGAGTTTTCCCCATAAATCAATGAATATATGAAGCCTTGTGCCATTTTAATTTACCCACTTGACAAAATTTGGATGACATGCAAGTATGTAAATTGTATGGCAACTTAAACCATACAATAGACCAGTATGCGGTAACTTAGATGCATGCCTCGCCCAGTATCCGATGCAGGGTGAAGTGAGACGGTTAAGTAAACGGAGGGTTGGCTATGACTCGGTCAGATCAACAAATACGGCCATCCCTGGGCCGCACTGTACTAGGGGGTCTTTTCGGGTCGGGCGCAGTGACACCTGACCACGTTCTCTAGGGGCAAGGCTATGGAGAACCAGCCGTTCATCAGGTTTGATGGCGTCGAAAAATCCTACGACGGTGAGAACTATGTCGTGCGCGGACTTCATCTCGACATCAAGCGAGGTGAGTTCCTGACCTTACTTGGCCCCTCGGGATCAGGCAAAACGACTGTGCTGATGATGCTCGCCGGTTTCGAAACACCCACCAGCGGCGCGATCTAC
>DASYQV010000287.1:0-5781 GCA_036005125.1 Vicinamibacterales bacterium | reverse complement strand
AACAGATACACGCGAACTCGGGGCGGGCGTTGTGCTGGACTTCGTCGATACGCGCGAGCAGGCGCTCGCCCAAATGCGCCACGTGACGTGGCCGGTGTGCGGCGTGTCCTGACGGTCATTCTTGATTCTTGATTCTTGATTCTTGATTTAACCGCCGTCCTGACACCAATCAAGAATCATGAATCGAGAATCATGAATCACGCAGAGCGAGCCACGCGGCAACAGCCGCCGTCTTGTCGTCCGCGCGCCATCCGCCGGGCAAGGAGCGGCCGAGACTGCCCGCGAGCTGCCTGAGTCCCTGCTCGGAACATCCGAGGCGCTCGGCCGCGGATGCGTAGAGGGTACGCTCTACCCAGATCGAGCAGGCCAGCCCGAGCCGGCCGAGTGCGTCCTCGGTGACGCGCCGGAACAGACGACCCTCGGAGGCATGGGCGCGAATGTGAGCGTTCGCGATCGCATCCGGGTTTATGTCGCTTCCCACCACCGCCCCGGCGCGATCGAACGTGTAGCCCATCTCGCGATACTCCCGAACGGCCGCTCCGACCGACCGGTCCGCCTGCCGTTCCACGATCTCGACGAGCCGCGCGATCTTCTCGTGGTCCTGCTGGGCCGATCCAAAGCCGGCATGATAGGGCTGGCGCGATTCGGGCGTCGAGGGATCGGATAGATCGATCCTCCGTCGATCGACCACGCGCACGGCCGACGTCGATCCGTCGAGCAGAACGACGGTCGCGTAACCAGACTTCACCCTGAACCCAAGCGCCGCCTGCTTGTGAACGACTTGAGGCATGCCCGAAGCCCGAAGCCTGAAGTCTGAAGACCGCTATAACCGAAAGACGGTATCTCCGTTGACGCCCTTGAGGGCGTTGCGCGTGTCGACGACGAGCGGGAAACGCCTGGCAATCGACGCGTAATCGAACACGCTGTGGTTCGTGCAGATAACGGCGCAGTCGATGCCGTCGCCGGCCTGGGATTCGAGCACCGAGCACAGGTCGAGGTCCGCGTGCCGGAGCCTCGGCACGTACGGATCGGTGTAGCTCAGCACCGCGCCGCGGCGGTGCAGCAGTTCCAGCACGTCGAGCGCGGGCGACTCGCGCATGTCGCTGACATCCTTCTTGTACGCGACGCCGAACAGGTGTACGCGCGAGCCGTTGATTGCCTTTCGTACGGTGTTGAGGGCCTCGCCGATGCGTTCGACGACGTACGTGGGCATCGAGGCGTTCACGTGGCCGGCAAGCTCGATGAAGCGGCATTCGAACCCGGTCTGACGTGCCTTCCACGACAGGTAGTACGGGTCGATCGGGATGCAGTGGCCGCCCAACCCCGGGCCCGGGTAGAACGGCATGAAGCCGAACGGCTTCGTGCTCGCCGCATCGATCACTTCCCAGACGTCGATGTTCATCCGGTGCGACATCAGCGCGATCTCGTTCACGAGACCGATGTTCACCGCGCGGAATGTGTTCTCGAGCAGCTTGACCATCTCGGCCACCTGCGTCGAGCTGACGGGCACCACCGTGTTGATGATCGATCCGTAGAGATCGGAGGCCAGCTCGGTGCTGATCTCGTTCACGCCGCCGACGACCTTCGGAATGGTGCGCGTGTTGTAGGTCTTGTTGCCGGGATCGACCCGCTCGGGCGAGAACGCGAGAAAGAAATCGACGCCCGCCTCGAGGCCGCCTTCCTGGAGCGCCGGCTGCACGACCTCGTCGGTCGTCCCTGGATAGGTCGTCGACTCGAGGATGACGAGCTGGCCGCGCCGCAGATACGCTTTGGTCGCGTCCACGGCCTGAACGACGTAGGAGAGATCCGGGTCGCGCGTCTTGCGCAGCGGCGTCGGCACGCAGATGTCGACGACGTCCATGTCGTGCAGCTGCGACATGTCGGTCGTGGCGCGCAGGTGGCCGTCGGCGACGTTCGCCGCGACGTCCTTGGTCTTCACGTCCCCGATGTAGCTGCGGCCGGCGTTGATTTCACCGACCTTCCAGGCATCGACGTCGAAGCCGGTGACGTCGAAGCCCTCGAGAGCGAACTCCACAGCAAGCGGCAGGCCGACGTAGCCGAGACCGATGACGCCGATTTTCGCGCGGCGCGAACGGATGCGTTCCTTGAGCTCCACAGGTCGATACCCTCATCGCGAGACGCCGGCCCTGACGCCCTGGAAGGGAGCCAGGCGCGCGAGGTCCGCGTCCACCATCATCGTCACGAGCCGCTCGAAGTTCATCGACGGCTCCCAACCGAGCACGCTCCTTGCCTTGCTCGCGTCCCCGACAAGGTGATCGACCTCGGCACGCCGCAGCAGGGCGGGATCGATCCGGACATGTTTCTGCCAGTCGAGGTCCGCGTATCCGAACGCGATTTCGACGAGCTGTCTCACGGAATGACTCACGCCGCTCGCAACCACGTAGTCGTCCGGCTGGTCCTGCTGCAGCATCAGCCACATCGCCCGGACGTAGTCGCCGGCAAATCCCCAATCGCGCGCCGCGTCGAGGTTGCCGAGCGAGAGATGGTCCGAGAGCCCGAGCTTGATGCGCGCCACGCCGTCGCTCACCTTGCGCGTCACGAACTCGAGGCCGCGGCGAGGCGATTCATGATTGAACAGGATCCCGGAGACCGCGAACAGGCCGTAGCTCTCGCGGTAGTTCACCGTGATGTAATGTCCAAACACCTTCGACACGCCGTACGGACTGCGCGGGTAAAAAGGGGTCATCTCCGTCTGCGGTACCTGCCGGACGCGCCCGTACATCTCGCTCGAAGATGCCTGATAGATCCGCACGCCCCCATCGACCTGGCGGATCGCCTCGAGCAGCCGCGTGACGCCCATCGAGTTGAATTCCCCCGTCAGCAGCGGTTGATCCCACGATGCCGGCACGAAGGACATCGCCGCAAGGTTGTAGAGCTCGTGCGGCCGCACGTCTTGGATGATCCGCATCAACGACAACTGGTCGAGGAGATCTCCAGGGCGAAGCGTGATGCGGTCCAGCAGGTGCTCGATGCGCCAGAAATTGGGAGAGCTCGACCGGCGGACGACGCCGGTGACGTCGTACCCGTGCTCGAGCAGCAGTTCCGCCAGATACGAGCCGTCCTGGCCGGTGATGCCGGTGATAACCGCACGCTTTGCCATGTCACGCCACCTGCTGGCGGCGTTGTTCGAGCCACCGGCTCATCGCGTCCTGCCACCGCGGCATCGGAAATCCCGCCGCCGCCAGCTTGCCGTTGTCGAGCGCGCAGAAGCGCGGCCGCGCCGCTTTCAAATGCGTCTGTTCGAGCGTGACCGGGCGCAGCTGCGGGGTCACGTGGAGCAGGCGCGCAGCCTCCTGTGCCACGTCGTACCACGTTCCGGACCCCGAGTTGACGCAGTGATACAGGCCGGGCGCGGCTGCGTCATCGACGAGAAAGCGCGTAGCCGCCGCAACATCATCCAGATACGTCGGTGACACGACCCGATCGGTGAAGACTCTCACCTCGCGTCCCTGCTCCAACCCCGCGACGATCGAATCCAGCGTACCAATCCGCCCCTGCCATCCTGGCACGCAGCCGAAGAGGCTCTCCACGCGCAACACGAACGCGCGCGGCGCGTCGCCCGCAAACCACTCGCCGAGCAGCTTCGATGCGGCGTAGGTGCTGCGCGGCGACGGCTTCGCCGTTTCATCGTAGGGGCGCGTGGCAAGGCCGTCGAACACGAAATCGCTGCTGTAGTGCACCAGCGTCGCCCCGCACGCTTCTGCGGCACGCGCGAGGCTCCTGACGGCAAACGCGTTTGTCGCGAGAGCGGCGGCCGGCGCCTCCTCCGCACCGTCGACGTCGTTGAACGCGGCGCAGTTGACGATTACCGCGGGACGCACCTCGTCGACCACACGCGCCACGGCGCGGGAATCGCTGACGTCGAGCTCGGGATGCCCGAACGGCACGACCTCGCGATCCGCAAAGGACCGCACGATGAACGACCCGAGCTGGCCCGCGGCGCCTGTCACGAGCACCCGGCCGGGAACGAAGCCTCTATACTGAGACGGGTTGGCCACGTAAGAACTCCAAATCGTACCACTTCGCCGGAGCAGTCACAAATACGTGGAAAGCAACGAGATAGACGTCGCGGTGATAGGCGCCGGCGTGGTCGGCCTTGCTGCCGGGCTTGCCGTCGCGCGCGGCGGTCACGGCGTGTGTATTCTCGAGCGCGAGCCTCGCGCCGGAATGGGCACGAGCACCCACAACAGTCAGGTCATTCACGCCGGCATCTACTATCCGCCCGGCTCGCTCAAGGCGAAGCACTGCGTCGAGGGCGCCCGGATGCTCTACGAGTTCTGCGAGACGTACGGCGTCCCGTACCGGCGATGCGGCAAGCTGATCGTCGCGAACGACGACCATGAGATCCGCGAGCTGGAGCAGTTGTGCGCGCGGGGCGAGGCGAACGGCGTCCGCGGGCTGAAGATTGTGGACAGCGCGTTCATCCGCCAGCGGGAGCCGCACGTGCGCGCGGCGGCGGCGCTCTACTCGCCCGACAGCGGCGTGCTGGAAGCGGAGGGGTTGGTGCGGACGCTCGCGCGGCTGTGCGCCGACCGCGAGGCGTACCTGCTGCCGGGCACGATGCTCCTCGGCAGCGAGCCCGCAAATGGGGCGATCGAGCTGAGAACGCCTGCGGAGACGATTCGAGCGCGCGCCGTCGTCAACGCGGCGGGTCTCTATGCCGATGAAGTGTCGGTGGCGCTCGGCGGCGAGCCTATTCGCATCTATCCATGCCGCGGCGAATACGCCGAGCTCGCGCCGTCCCGTCGTTACCTGGTCAACGCGCTCGTATACCCGCTACCACACGCGTCGGGACACGGCCTGGGCGTGCACCTGTCGAAGACGACGCATGGCAATGTGACGCTCGGGCCCACAATCCGGTATCAGGCCCGCAAGGATGATTACGAAGAGGACCGCATTCCGATCGAGGACTTCCTCGAGCCCGCTCGCCTGCTGCTGCCGGAGCTGCAGCTCGACGATCTTCGCCTGGGCGGCACAGGGATTCGAGCCAAGTTCCACCCGCCTGAGGAAGGATTTGCGGATTTCTTCATCGCGCGCGATCGCAATTGCGACCGCCTCGTCCAGGCGGCGGGCATCGACTCGCCGGGGCTCACTTCCTGCCTGGCGATTGGGGAGCAGGTGGCGGGGCTTGTGGAGGAGATCCTGTAGGCATCAGGCATCAGGCATCAGGTATCAGGGCTGTCTCAGGGATCAGGCATCAGGGCTGTCTCACGCCAAAGATGTGAGAGTAAGATAAAACGGGGGCTAACAATGAAGAGACGTGATTGGCTCAAGCGGGCGTTGGGCGTGGCGGGCGGACTCATGGCGCCGCTGAAAGCCTCAGCGGAGTCCTTGGCGCGGTCGGCACCAGACGAGAAAATTCCACGGCTCGAGAAACCCAAAGCCGAATGGCGCAAGCTCCTGAAGCGCGAGGAGTACGAGGTGCTCTTCGAGGAGGCGACCGAGCCGCCGTTCACGAGCCCGCTCAACAAGGAGAAGCGGCAGGGCAGCTATATTTGCGCCGCGTGCTATCTCCCGCTCTTCAGCTCGAAGGCCAAATACGAGAGCGGAACAGGGTGGCCGAGCTTCTACGAGCCGATTGAGGGACGCCTCGGCACGAAGCGCGATTTCAAGCTGATTCGGCCGAGAATGGAGTACCACTGCGTCCGCTGCGGCGGCCATCAGGGCCACGTCTTCGACGATGGGCCGAAACCGACGGGGCAGCGCTGGTGCAACAACGGTGTCGCCCTGAGGTTCATTCCAGAAGGCGAGGCGCTGCCG
>DASYQV010000286.1:0-24656 GCA_036005125.1 Vicinamibacterales bacterium | reverse complement strand
GCGAGCTCACGGATCAGATTCGGCTCCGCCGGCGCGCTGGAGTTGCCCTTTGTCAGACGCAGAACTTCGTTTGCCTTCCACTCCTGCCGGAGCAGCGACTCGAGGTGGTCGAAGAGAGGGGCGACGGCCGCCTTGCCGTTTGACAGGAGACCGACGCGTCGGTGATGCAGCGAGTCGAGACGCGGAGCGCGGCTGACGGGCTGTGGTCTGACCTCGGCGGTGGGATCGAGGACGTACATGATGTGACTGCTAGCAGGAGAAGCAGACGCCGACCCCGGTCGTGACGGCCCGGGACTTGTGGCCGAACCAGGGGGGAATGACGGCGCCAAAGCCGCCGCCCGGGCCGCCGGCGGCGATGACGAGCAAATCCGCCGGTGACAGGAGCGCGGCATGCTCCTCGTCTCCGTTGGTGGCCGTCACCAGCGCTCCCTTTCCGACCCCCGTCCAATCTCTCTTTCTCACGCGAGCCCGCTCGAAGAGGAACTGCTGGATGTGCGGCTTGCTCCAACCGGCATCCTGAAGACGATCCCGCAACTGTTTCGGGACGACGATCGCGTAGTTGCCTCCCCAGATCGAATAATGCAGCATGTTCGCCCGCATCTCCGCCGCGAACGTCTCGAGAATCTCCTCGGGCGCCGTCGTCCACTCGTTCATGATCTGCCGCGGTGCCCCGGCTGCGAGGACCGTGACCGCCGAAACGCCGGCAGGGGCGCCGCGCAGTTGGGCGAGCGGAGTCCAGTCGGTGCCCTCTTCGTCCTCCGCCATGCAGTAACCGAGCTTGCCGGGATGGCCAAGCGTCGATCGGTCCAGCGTTCCGGGTCGCACGTCCAACACATTTCTAAGCACGAGGCGGACCGCTCGCCCGATCACTGCCGACGCGCGATCGCTGTTGCCCAGGACGTTGAAGGTCGGCTCCATGCCCAGCTCGAGACGCACCGGACCATTGACGACGACCAGGACCGCACAGCCGCCGGTGCTGGAGGTGGCTCCGTGCAACAGGAACTCCGGGCGGCACATCGCTTCGAGGATGGCGGCGACAACGGGAAAGTGCACCGGCTGGCAGCCGGCGAGGACGGCATTGACAGCGGCCTTCTCCGCCGTAATGGGTCGCTCCCGAACGGGCTCGATTCCTATCACGTGATCAGGTGCGAGACCAGCCACGTCCAGACAAGACATCACCCGCTCCGGCGTCGGGGCTATTACCGGCAGACCATCGGTCCACCCCTTCTCGTGGAGAAAATCCTGGGCAGCCCGTTCGTCGTCTACTTCGTGTCTCGTCGAGAGAAGTCTTGTGCTCAACACCACATGTGGACCTCCGCCCGTAAGGGCCTATGATATCCAATCGGGATCATCACCCGTTGCGGTTTCCTGGCGCCGGCCCCGAACGGCACTAACAGAGTGGCCCGTCGTCTCGCCAGCGGACGAGCCCCTGCACGGAAGGTTCAGTGTGCCCATTCCCACTGGCACCAGCAGTGTCGCAGAGCTGAGAGCGTCCGTCCAGGTGCTGACCTTCGATCTATACGGCACTGTCGTCGACATGCAGGGTGGGTTGACGGACGCCGTCACGCCTTACCTGCAGGCGAAAGGGTGGAGCGGTCGTCCGGAGTCATTCGTGACGTGGTGGAGGCGAACGCATTTTGAGAATTCGATGATCGATTCGCTCATCGATCGGGGCCATACTTCGTATCGGGAGATCGGCCGGCGCGCTCTCACGTTGACGCTCGAGCGCTCCGGGATCCAGCATACGCAGGACGAAGTCCGGTCTCTTGTGTCACAGATCGAGCGGCTGCGGCCGTTCGATGACGTCGTCGAAGCGCTCGGGCGGCTGAAGATGCGATACACGCTCGCGATCCTCTCGAACGGCGACCCCGATATGCTGGAGAATGCCAGGCCGCACATCAGGTTCGCATTCGACCGGTACATCTCGATCGCGGGCGCCGGCTATTTCAAGCCTCACCGCGCGACGTATCGCAAGGCCGCTGAGATTCTCCAGACGCCAATCGACCGTATCATGCACGTGGCGAATCACGCCTTTGATTGCGTTGGCGCACAAGCCGCGGGAATGAAAACCGCGTTCATCAATCGCCGTGGAAGGCCATTTGAAGAGACGCCTTATCGACCCGAGCTGGTCGTCGGAAACTTCACAGAACTTGCAGACGCCATGACGTGAACGACGTCTCCATGACGTGTTGAAATGAAGGAAACATCAATGAACGACCGTGTTCTCGCATACGCGGGTGCCCTGACGATTGCATTCACGTTCGGCTCCCTGGTGCCCCTGTCGGCTGCGGGCCAGGACCCGGCAGGCAGCGTGAGAGCGAAGCCTGCGACCGCAGCGAACGCGTGGACGCCACCGCGCACGTCGGACGGCCAACCCGACTTGCAGGGCGTGTGGCTGAACACGAGCGCAACACCTCTGGAACGACCGAAGGCGTTGGAAGGGAGAGCGTTTCTCACTGCCGAGGAGGTTGCTGAACTGAAACGACGGGCGGATCGCCTCTTCAAGGACGGAAACGCTGACATCGCTCTTGGAGATAGTTTTTTCCTGGCTGTCCTCGCCAATCCCGACCGGTATGTGAATCCAAGGGGTGCACAACGGACTTCCGTCTACATGGTCGAGAGGGAGTTCGACAACCGAACGTCACTCATCGTGGATCCGCCTGACGGGCGAATTCCCGCGTTGACTCCCGAGGCGCGGCAGAGACGGGCCGCCGCGACGGCACGGGACGTCGCTGCAGCGGGTCCGGAGGATCTCAACAACAACGTCCGTTGCATCACTCCGGGGATACCGAGAATCGGTTCCGGCGCGAGCGGCGATCCCCTCTACGGTTACTTTCAGATCCTGCAGTCTCCCGGATACGTCGTGCTCTTGATGGAGACGTTCCACGACGCGCGCATCATTCCCCTGGACGGGCGCCCGCATCTTTCCCGGAGTATCCCCTGGTTGAGCGGAGACCCGCGGGGCCGATGGGACGGCAACACGCTGATCGTCGACACCACGAACTTCTCCTTCAAGAACAACTTTCTGGGATCGGCGGAAAACCTGCATATCGTCGAACGCTTCACCCGTGTCGCGCCGGATACGATCAACTACGAAGTCACCCTCGACGACCCGACGACGTGGGCCAGGCCCTGGACCGTCGCCATTGATCTCAAGCAGGTTCAGGCCAAGATCTACGAGTATGCGTGTCACGAGGGGAACAGAGAAGGGATGCTGGGCATCCTTGCCGGTGCGCGCGCAGCGGAGAAGGCCGCCGAGGAAGCTGCGAAGAAGCGTGAGAACTAGTCAAGGGCTCTGCCCTCGATATCTTCCACCCCAACGCGCCAAAACCGCGCGTTGGGGACCCCGGCCCGGCAGAGCCCTTGATTAGTTCGCGCAGTGTCTTGTTGGCGCGCTTCGCGCGCCGAGCAAGGGCTCTGGCAGGCCCTGCCGGCTCCATGAATCGGGTCGCTTCTGCTTTCCCCCGGTAGAAGTCTGTTGACCAACTTGACCAACTGCAGGCATCGCCGTACGATTGAGCAATGGCGAAAATGCTCAACCTCTACGAGGCGAAGTCGCAATTGTCGTCGCTGGTCGAGGAAGCGGCGGCCGGCGCAGAGATCGTCATCGCCAAGGCCGGCGTGCCGCGTGCCCGTCTCGTCCCTCTCAAGCCACGCGCTCGCCGGCGCCCCGGGGGCTCGAAGGGTCGTATCTGGATCAGCCGGGAATTTGATGCGCCTCTGTCTGACGATGTACTCGCAGCATTCGAGGGGCGGCCCGGTCAACAGCCGGCGGAGCTCGTCAAGAAACATAGAGCAAAACGGTGAACCTACTCCTGGACACCCACGTGTTCCTGTGGTGGCGCGCCGATAGCGTCAGGCTGCCCCGAAACGTCCGGACAGTCGTGTCGCGAGCAGAGTCGGTACTCGTCAGCGCTGCCTCTGGGTGGGAAGTCGCGATCAAGATCGCGCTGGGCAGGTTGCGGCTGAGGGAACCGTTTGGCTGGATGGTGGATGACAGCGGCTTTACCGCACTCCCGGTCACCTTGGTGCACACGGAGCGATTGACGCTGCTACCGTCACACCACCGTGACCCCTTCGATCGCATGCTGGTTGCTCAAGCACAGTGTGAAAAGGCCACCGTCGTCACGCACGATCCTCAATTCCGGGCGTACGACGTGCCCATCCTTTGGGCGTGAGCGTGATCGGTCGCGTTCGTGGCACCCGGCAGCTCGAACTGGATCGCTGCCTCCGCCAGATCGACGCGTGAGCGCGCGCGTCAACGTCTCAGCGCGGAAAAGCTCGTCGCGTCATCCAGCACGAGCTCCGTGCGCAGCCACCATCGCGGCTGATAGACGAGCCGCAGGGGCACCGCGGTCAGCTCGCCCGTCTTGCCATGGATCGCGGTGAACTCCCCGCTCGTTTTGCCCGTCTCGTGGCTTCTCAGCCGGAATCTCCCGCGCAGCGCCCGCATACGTCCGCGCGCGCCGGCATCGTAGCTGTCGAGCAGCTCTTCCTCGGTCTGTGTCTTGACGGCCACGATGTCACGAGGCCAGCTGTCAATGCGTCACTGCCGCAGGCGCTGCTGGATCCAGGCCACTACGTGTCCGGGCAGCTTATCGCGCGTCGCGCGCGTCACGTCCCACACCTCAACGTCGCGCCGGCGCTTCACCTCGTCGATGAACCCGCCTCCGCGCTGCGCGACGGTGGCGACAAGCGGCCGTCCCGTATCGAGGAGTTGCCTCGTGGCTTCGACGAACGCGGCCGAGAAGCACTCCATCTTGCCGATTTCGTCAACGAGATATACCGCGGAGCGGCTGCCCGAATCCCGCAGCGTGGCCGCGAACCGGTCGATGGCGGCCACGTCGACACCGTACTTGCTGACACGTGGGGGCGGCAGGTTGACGTGGGCGATGATCGCCTCGTCGCCGCCGAACGTCACCAGCCGGAATCCGCGCCGCTCGCGACCTGCACGGATTTCCTCGGTATAGAATCCCACGAGCCTGAACCCTGCGAGCTGCTGCGCGGCGGTGCGAAGGACTGTCGTCTTCCCGGACCCCGGCGGACCGGTCAAGAGCAGCGCCACGCCACAGCATACCTGGGCAGAGCCTTTGACTGGTAAGATTGGCCGCCGGTCAACGTCACTCGGACTCGATCGCCTGTCGGACATCGTTCGTCGAGGAGAGACATGAGCTATTGGCAGCGTTGGATTCGGCAACCACAGACCACGTGGCTGCGCAAGGCGATCTTCCAGGTTCATCTATGGACCGGGATTGGCGCCGGCCTGTATCTGCTCCTGGTCAGCGTGACCGGAAGCGTCCTTGTCTGGCGCAACGAGCTGGCCTTTGCAGCGACACGCGACCCGATCATCGTGACGGGGTCAGGTCCCCAGTTGACCGACGACGAACTGAAAGCGGCAGCCACGCGCGCGTATCCCGGATACTCTGTTGCCGGCATCAATCGAGCGCCGAATCCCGATCAAGCCGTCGACGTTTCTCTGGAACGTAGTAGCGATCGGAAAGCTCGCCTCTTCGACCCTTACACAGGACAAGATCTCGGTGATTCGGTATCGCTCGGCCTCCGGCTCATCAGAAGGCTTCTCGATTTACACGACGATCTGTTCGCCGGCGACACTGGTCGCAAGGTCAACGGCGTCGGCGCGCTCCTGCTCGTCGTCCTCTCGTGCACAGGCATCGTCGTCTGGTGGCCGGGGATCAAGACGTGGCGACAAAGCCTGACCGTTCGCAGAAACGTCGGATGGCGACGCTTCATCTGGAACCTGCACAGCATGATCGGCTTCTGGAGCCTTGGATTTATCTTCCTGTTCGGGATGAGCGGAGCCTATCTCGGTAACCCCGGGACCTTCCAGGATTTCGCCGACTGGCTCGAGCCCCTCACGCAAGCCAATGCGGGGGAGCGCACCGTCGACTGGGTTATTTCCTGGCTCGCCTACCTGCACTTCGGCCGTATCGGCGGCATAGGGATCCCGTGCAGCATCCGGTCCGGCCTCTGCGACTGGACGACAAAGGCTGTCTGGGCCCTCTTTGGACTCGCGCCCGCGGCCATGTTCGTGACCGGCGTGGTCATGTGGTGGAACCGCGTGGTCCGAAAGAAGGCTCAGGTGAGGACGAGAGAAGCAAAAGTCTCCGTTTAGATGGGACAGCGCGGCTGCGAAACTCGAAGTCCGACACTCGCCGAGTGTCGTTCGAGACCCTGCGAATCACCCGTTCCGGTCCGGGCTTGATTTGGCGAACAACAGCCGCCCTACTTCCTCTTCTTGACGACATCGCCGTAGAGCAGTTCCTCCGTCAACTCGACGCACTTGAACTCCAACAGTTGCGCGTTCCTGTCCACGACGCGATAGAGCGGCATGCTGATTTTCCACGGTCTCGTGAACACCTTGGGGTCTTCGATCGTGGCTTCGTATGCGATGTGGTAAGGCGTGATCGGCGTATACCGTTCGATTACGTGCAGCTGATCGCTATGGAAGTTTCCCGCCCGGTCGAACCAGGTCTGATCGTTGAAGCTCGTTACGTCGACGATCAACGTGTCTCCGTCCCACCGGCCGTCGGACCACCCCATCCAGAAATCCACCGGCGCCTTCCCGCGCGGGACCATGTTGATTTCCCGGCGCGCGTAGGAGTACCCGTAAACGATCAGGAGCCGGCCGGGACTCTGAAAGACCTGAAACGGATACGGGAGGTACGTTGCGCGCGGCACGCCGGGGAGAAAGCACTTGACCTCCGGATCCAGCGCAAGCCAGTTCTTTGTGTTTTCCTGTTTCCTCGCGGCCGCCCACGGCTGGTACGGAATCTTTCCGCCCTCGACGACGCCAAGCCCCGGCGGGACGGCGCCGACCGCACCGAGCGCAAGTACGGTCGAAGGGCGCGCCTCGTGACCCTCGAGATCCCAATTCGCTGTCCCGATGGTCTGCCATATGCCGTTCAAGTCGGGCCTGCCCTCCGCCGTACGTCGAAGCGGGCCTTGGGCGGTTGGCTGCTGTCCTCCGCTCGGATTGCTCGTGGGCCAGACGGCGAAGATGGCCACGGCAACGGCGCAGGAGCTCAATAGGCGCCTGGTTCGTGTACTCATCGATCACTTACGAGGTTGCCTTGCAGCCTCGGCGGCCAGCTTTTCCTGATAGCGAGCTGCAGCGAGCGCGTTGCGGAGACCGTAGTTGGATTCATGGCAGGCGTATTCGTAGACCTGATAATTAGGCTCCCGCCGCCACGGCATGAGGTACGTGAATGGTCTCGTCCACGTAGTCGGATCGTGAACTGTTGCTTCGTAGTTGATCGTGTTCGCGTCGACGGGCGTATAGCGCTCGATCAGGCGGAAGTTCCCCTGGGGATACCCGCTCCTGCCGAGCTCGTCGTACAGAACGCCGACGGCAATCTCATCTCCGAGCGGTGACCCTGTCGTTATCAGGCCCTCTCTCCCTTCGCGGAGCAGGTCGGCTGGAGGAAAGCCCTTCTGTTTATCGGAAAGGTTCGTCGTTTCGACCACCAGCGTCGTGCCTTCCCAGTGCCCCCGCGAGTCACCGTTCCACTGGCGGATGCTCGAATCGATATGCGGACGGCCGTCCAGTGGGATGATCCGCGTATCGAGTTGTTCGTAAAGAAACACGATCCACCCAGGGCTTTGAACAATCAATGTGCCGCTGTTGTAGCCCTGATTGATCCTGGGCATCGGCCGGGAGAGGCAGCGTTCGTAGGTTCCTACATCCTCGTACGTCTCGTACGCGCTGAGGTGGGCACGCCTGTATTCGGTGAGCGCCTGGTATTTCCTGAGAGCCTCCGGCGTCATCGGAGGCAGCCTCCCGTCCGCCGGGTCCTGAAGCAACGAGGTGCGAAGGTTGGGAACGACATCGCGCGGCGTCCACTCCGCGCCATAGCTGCCGACATTCGGCGCCGCCGGCCGACTCGTCCGAGCCCGATTCGTGCGGACACGCTGTTGGTACGCCGCTTTCTCTTCCGGCGAGGCAAACACGGCTTTGTTTCCCAGATCCAGCGGCCGCTGGAACGGGACATCGCTCTGGAAGTCGTAGACGCCCTGGAGGTCGGGATCGCCCCACGGCGTTCGGCCGGGCGTGTACGACGCGGCCGGCTGTTGACCCGCGACGCTCGTGAAGAGAGTGGAGCGTGCCGATACCAGCAGCATTGCCAGCGAAACGGCGTAGGTGCACTGCCGTGGAGAGATCATGTTCGCCCTCCCGGATTTTCGGAACGGCATTATAAGTCACACGTGGTCGTCAGGCACGATCCGCTGTCAGAACCTTACGAGGGTGATCGCGGAGCAGGCTCTTCGCAAGGGTGGCGTCCCTGGCGGGATTCGTGACGGGCGCGCGCTGTGAAAGCGCGCGCCGCGTGACCGACTCCGGGAGGGGAATCTACCTCGAGCGCTTCTGCGAGGACGCCGCAGCCTGATCATCCAGGTTGCGGTGGATCTCGAGGATGTGCCGGATGTCGTGATTGCCCTCGTGACACCCGTACTCGAACAACCGACCACCCGACCTCACCATCGGAACCTCGGCGCTCCACGGGCGCGTCCAGGTGTTCGGATCGCTGACCGTGAACGAGTACTTGATATTGTCGGCATCCACACGCGTGAAGCGTTCCACGACGCGCAGGGCACCGGTCGATCCGCGCCAGCGCCTCTTCTCGTTGTAGTTCGTGGTCTCGACCACGAGCGTATCGCCCTCCCATCGGCCACGCGAGTCGCCCGCGTACTGGCGAATCCGGTCGGAAATGTGCGGGCGCCCGTCAAGCGGGATGATGCGCGGGGGGTGAGTACGCAGTTCGGTGTTCACCACGATGTAATCCGGCGTCTGGAAGATCTGATGAATATCGTTGTAGGCCGGTGGCAGTATGGGCGGGCCCTCGTGCGCCCATGCGATGCACCGCTCGGGCAGGGGCCGGGTCTCGTAGCTGTCGAATGCACTCGGTTTCCGAAAGGCTTCGGCCTCGGCGGCGGTCCGGCGCGCGGCTTCCTGTGTCAGCGGCGGAATCCTCCCATCCGACGGATCCGTGATGAGCGACGTGCGTCGGCTCGTAATCCCCTTCGGCACGGGTGTACGGAGCCAGATGTTGTTGTCGTAGTGGATGTACCCAGCCTCGCGGTTCGTCTGATAAAGCCTCTTCTGCCTCGCGTCCGGGTCCTCGATATTGATCGCGTCGCGCGCGATCGGATCGGCCCCGTCGGCCGTCAACTGCTGTTGCAGCGTCTCCGCCTCCTCGGGCGTGAAGAACTCCTTCCCGGCCAGGTGGTCGGGTCGCTCCAAAGGGGTGAACGTCTGGGTCGTCCAGATACCCGTGAGGTCCGGCCGACCATCGGGAGTACGAGGCACGGACCCTGCCGATTTCGCGCCCGCCGCGCTCCGGGTTTGACCCTGCCCGGACGCCGGGGCGGCCGACAGACAGACGGTCGCGATCACGCTCACCAAGGCTGCGAAACGAGGACGGCTCATCTCATCCTCCCTAGCTGCTCTTCGACAAAAGCCGATGTGAGCCAAATGATAGCCGACGGTGAGTCCCGTGACCACCCAAATGCACGAAATTCGGCTCGTCGCTCGGGCGAGGGAGCGTCGTCACGGTCGGGGTCGATCGGACGTGGCGGCGTTCACGTTTCGCGTCCCGGGCGCCCCGTTCCCGCGCGGCCACGCCTATAATCGGCCCGGTTATCGTGCCTTGTGGGAATCGGCTGCAGCCGCGACCGGCTGAACGGCCGAAGGAACAACCTCTCGATCAGGAGGCAACCCAGGCATGACCCGGTCGGCGCTCCTCGAAGACAACGGGTTGAAGCACCTGATTTCCGAACTGGCACGGCAAGCCCACCGCGCGACCACCGATGAGGCGCATTCGGTTCTGATGACGCTGCTCACCCTGGGCAGCCGTTTGCCGCTGACGCTCGCACTCGACAGTCTGACCGCGCGCGAGCGCGCCGTGCTCTCCCACGTGTTCGCGATGTCGGGCATTCTGTTCGTCCCGGCGGACCGTCCGCCGATTGCGACGGCCCGATCGCAGTTCTACACGGTGTGCATCGGGAAGTCGGGAAGGATTCAACTGTTTCCCGGCGACGGATCCGAAGGCGCGCCTGGGGCGCACGATTTCGTCGTCGGTCATCTGGCAGTCCCGGGCGAGAGTGAAGAGGTGATCCTGGAAGAGGCCGGGAGGGAGCAGCTGGTCGAGACGTTCTACGCTCGCGTGCTCAGCGCGGAACTGATGCAGTCCGAAGCGGCCGGCGAGCTCCCCGCGAAGCTGGACTCGATTCGCGACTGGGTCACGCACGTCGAAGCGGTGTATTTCTTCGTCGGCCGGCAGGCCTATGGCCACAGCGAGTCCCTGAGAAACCTGGTTGCCCATGCCGGAGCTCACGGCGTGCTCGATGGCGTGGAGTGCCGGCCGGTCTCAGATTGGCCGATGGCGACCCGCATTATCGTCGTTGCCCTGTGGTGCCTGTTCAAGACGGGCCGCGCCGTCCGTTACGAGGAGTTCTGCGGCAGGCAGCTCACCGCCGCGCGGTTGTATCGATGGCTGCTCGAGAAATGCGTCGAATACAGCCATGCGCTCGGTGAAGAGTTCCAACCTCCGGCACTCGGCCCGGGCGCATTTGGCGTCCTCGCCGAGCAGGCGCAGGCGCTGTGTCGGCGCTGCGACGTGTCGCCGTTCTTTCGATTCCGCCGTGTGTATGGTCTCACCTATTTGAAGACCGAGCGCCTGGCGTCGAGAAGCGACATTCCCGACCTGGACGAGATCCCGGCGCCTGTGACAGCGTTCGTGGAGGCGGCGCTTGAGACGAATTACCGGGCGCACGCCGGCCACGAAACGTTCCTGAGAGCGGCAGCGATCGAAGCGGCGGTCCAGGACGCCACGCGGCCGGCGGAGCGACAGTCGTCGGTCGAACAGCTCCTCGGCTCCATCGTCCTGTCGGCGGCGCTCGCCTCGGATTCTGATTATGCGATGTCGAGCTCATTGCGCAACTTCGCCGATCTGAAGCCCGCGGCGACGCTCTCGACAGCCGGCCGCGCCGCGCAACTGACCACGTCGAGCTTCTACTGCTGTTGTCTCCCGCATCCGCGGCTTCTCGGGCTGCTCTCGCAAGAGGCGCTCTCGGCAATCCTCTCGAAGGTTGCGCAGCGGATGGAATTCAACCGGTGGCACTTCGTGGTCGGCAACTTCACCCGCGAAGAGGTTCCGGACAAGCGTCACTACTTCTATCCTCCGCTGCTGCCGGACATCAGCTCGTGGTCCGACCAGCAACACTCGGGTCACGCGCGCGCCGGCGTCCGGTACTCGGTCCGCGCTCCAGGCCCGCCGATGTTCTGCGCCCCATTCCGGTTATGGGGGCATGATTATCGGGGCTTCTTCGACATGAGGCTCGTTCGGCAGGAGGGACCGCCGTTCACGCTCAGGGAGATGGCGATCGCCGTGCAACACTGCCAGTACATCGGCGTGGTCCTCGGGGCTCTTCGCGACGTGCAGGAGGCATCTGGCACCGAGGTCGCCATCCGCGGTTTCGACAGTGCCTGGTACGGTTCGGCCTCCTGGTTCGAGCTCGTCGGCGATCTCGTGGCCCCGGTGTCGTAGGGTGATGCGGCGCCCGCGCGGATGAGAGTCCTCCTCCTGATAGACATCGAGTGTGCCGATTGCGAGGACCCGCAGTTGACGCGGCGTCGACACGCATCGGTCGCGACGGTTGAGTCGCACGTTGCCTCGGCGCTGCGTCGCCTCGGGCACGAGGTGACGATCCTGCCGTTCGACCGAGACGCCGCGCGCGCCCTTCACCGTCCCCGGGCAGCGCGGGCGGATCTGGTATTCAACCTGACCGAACAATTCGATGGTGACCGGCGCAAGGATGCGTATATCGCCTCGTGTCTGGAACGTCTTCACGTCCCGTACACGGGTGCGGGCCCTGCCGGGCTGACTCTGTGCCGAGACAAGGCCGGATCCAAACGACTGCTGAAACGCGAAGGCTTCGATGTGCCCGGATTCAACGTGCTCTCCGTCGGTGAGCGGCGGTTGTCGAGAGCGCTTCGTTACCCGGTGCTCGTGAAGCCGTTGATGGCGGACGCGTCGGAACACATGGCCCGAACCTCCCTGGCACCAACCGCGCGGGCGGCGCTCGCGCGCGTCGCGTGGCTGCACGAGCGAACCGGACAGCCGGTCATCTGCGAGGAGTTCATCGATGGCCGTGAGCTCAAAATCGCCCTCCTCGGCAACGAGCGGCCTCTCGTGCTTCCCCCGCGCGAGGTGCGCTTTGGCCGCATGGGTTGCGGCGGCCCCATCTTCATCACCAGTCGCGTGAAAGGCGACCCTGACTACCGGCGGACGTGGAAGATCAGCTATCCACGCGCGCGCTTGTCTGCACCGGAGTTCCGCAGGCTCGCGGCCTCCGCGCAACGCATATACCGCCTGCTCGAGATGCGTGACTACGGCAAGATCGACATACGGCTCACACCGAACGGGCGGATGGTCTTCATCGAGGGAAACCCGAATCCGGATCTTTCGCCCACGGGATTCGGGCGCATCGCGTCGTGGGCCGGCTATGCCTATACCGATGTCATACGCGCCATCGTCGACCTCGCTGTGACGCGATACGCCACATCGCGCACGTGAAAGGAGAATCATGAACACCTCGCCGGGCGACTACCCCGTGCTGCAACACGTCATGCGTCTCCTGGACGCTCCCGGCGGAGCGCTGGAGGACGAACCGCTGCTGCCGGACGGACGGTATCAAACGCGCACGGTGACCTTGCGCCAACTGAGCGACGAGGTGACCGCCCGGCTGAGCGACAGCCTTCGGGGGCTGTCTGCCGCGGAGTTCCCGCGTCTGTTCTGCTCGTGGGGAAAGTGCCGCGTCGGTTCGACGGCGCTCACGAACCTGTTCGGCATCGCCGGCATTCCCGCGTTCTATCAGCCGGTGAAAACGATGATGCGGCATCGTCTGCTCGGCAGCGAGCCGCAGCCGTGGGTGCCGCCGCAAGCTTCGACGCATCCGCAGATTTTTTCAAAGGAGATGGCAGGCCCGTACCTCGTGGCGGAAACGATCTTCAACCCGGTCGATCTTCTCATCGCGTCCGGCTATCCGGCGGCAAAGCTCCACCTCGTCGTGATGGACCGCGACCCGTACTCGTCGCTCGCGTCGTGGGTGGCACGCTGGTCCGACCGGGTGCCGCGGGCGCGTCTGGTCGAACACTTCGTGCTCTCTTCCTTGCAGATACACCGCATGAGGACCTGTGCACGCGCGAACGGGGTACCTGTGACGCACTTCGCGTACGAGGCGAGCCGGCGTCCGCTGGAGGCGATCGCGGCGCTGTTCGAGCGCCTCGACATCTCACGCCACTTTCACCCTGGCGTGGTCAACGACTGGAACGAGCGAGGCGCCCTCGAGTCGTCGCAATCCGGTATCAGCTTCCCGGAGGAGCCGCCGGTCTACGTCGTCCCCGGGTTGCACAGCTCGGAACGGCAGTACGCCTACAAGGGCCGGGATGCCAGCAATCTGACCGCGGCAGAACGCGACCTCGTGGCGGCCCTTGGCCTGCCGGAGCTTTACCGCGATGTCGCAGGTGCGTGCGTGCAGGACCTCGGACTCGACGCGTCGGTGGCTGCCGAGATGTTCGGCCCGGAGCTCGCCGCGTCCGCGCACCCATGACCGGCACGCCCCTCACGCTCCGCGATCGGCTGACGATCCGTACCCCGCTCGGCCCGCCGTCTGCCATCGTCCGGGGCAATCGCGAACGCCTGTGCGCGTTCATCCGCACGATCGAGGACGAAGTCTTCACGGCCGACGGCGAATCACGGACGGCCCTGCGACATCTGCTTGGCTGGGACGACGAGACGTTTCACCGCTTCATCACGTCTCCCCTCGTGACGCACAGCTCGCCGCACACCGGCATGAACGCCTTTCCACCGATGCTCACGCATCCCTGGGTCCAGCGCTGCATTCAGGAGCTGACATCTCTCGCGGGGGCGGGCGAGTCCATGCACCTGCGGACGCTGGTCATGCACAACAACCTTGGTGACCTGCGGTGGCGGCCGTACGCGTGGTGGCATCGCAGCATCACGGGTTCCATCATCAAGACGACGTTCTTGTCGCGCGGGCATACGATGCGCCGCCGTCCCATGCTCGCTCAGCCCGTGCCGCAGATCGATCTGTCGGAATGTGTCGGCTCGGATCGCGACGCGCTGGCCCTTGCCCGGCATGGGCGCAACTACGCGTATATGAGCGCGATCTACCGCATGCACCTCGAGAGGCTCGCGGAATTCCATCTGCCACACGGCACGATCGAGGTGCCCATGAACGTCGTGAATGCGTTTACGTTCACGACGGAAAGCCTCGCCGATTGGGTCGGCCTCGCCGAGGACCTGTCTGCTCGGCGCGTGCGGACGATCGACCCGGCAGGAGAGCTCGCGGACCTGTCGCGCGAGGAGGCCGTCCGGTATACGGGCCACACGCAGGAGCTGGGACGATTCCCGATCGTCAGCACCAACGCGCAGAATTTCGCCCAGGTGTATCAGTTCGGGATCACCGTGATGATTGGCGCCGAGAAGATGGCGCTCTACACCGGTCCGATGCACGAGGAGATCGACGCGCTGTTTCGCAGACTCGGGTGGTCCTATCCCTTCCCCAAATTCATCCCCATCACGCGCATACCCGACGCGTGCGTCGCGCCCGTGGACGAGCCCTCGAGACAGGCTCTGCGCGCCTTCGGCATCAGGAACTCGCTGCCGATCTGCGTGGCCGACCACGGCGCTGGTCTCGCGGCCCGGCTCGATCCGCTCCTCTCGTGCGACTACGCCGAGTTCTCGCCGCCGCTGCCAGCGATCGGCGACAAGCGCCTCGCGGCCCCGCCCTTCAGGGACTGAGGCGCCTGGCCCGTGCGCCAGCGCCCTGCGGGTGTGTGTCCTACGTCGGTCACTGACGGTTCGTTGACCATACCGTTCGTTCAACCGTTACGTTTTCATCACACGCTGCATACTCGTCGCTGTTCACTCGCGTTTTCATTTTGCCGGTAACGACGTGATTCCCGTATGATCCGCGACCATGGCTTCAATGATTGCTCCATCGCGTGAAGTTGACGTCGTCGTTGCCGGATATGGCGCGGCCGGCGGCACGGCTGCACTCACCGCACATGATGCCGGCGCAGAAGTGCTGATCCTGGAAAAGCTCGACCAGCCTGGAGGGAACTCGCTCGTGTCCTCGGCGATGATGATCTTTCCGACGGACCCGAGCCAGGCGCCTCGGCTCGCCGAGTACCTGCATCGCGTCACCTGCGAGACCACCGACCGATCCCTCATCGACACGTTCGTCGAAGGCTTGATGAAGAATCCCGAATGGTTCGAATCGCTCGGAGGCGAGCTCGAGACGTATGACTATACGAAGGTCGATCCGACCATCTCGTACTACATTCCGAACAAGACGTTCTACGCCATCCCGCCGATGGATCTGACCCTCGAGCTGCGCCACCTGAAGCAGACGGTCAGGTGCCCCCAGCCGACCGGTGGAGCACGTGTCTGGCACCTTCTCGACGGGCACATCCGCAAGCGCGGAATCCCGGTATGGACCGGGACGCCGGTGCTCGACGTCGTACGGGATCGGGACGGTGAAGTGACCGGCGTGATGGCGCTGAGAAACAAAGAGAGAGTATTCATCCGGGCCCGGCGCGGCGTCGTCCTCACCTGCGGTGGGTTCGAGTACAACGAGGCGCTGAAGTGGCAGTATCTGGGGCCCAAACCGATCGGCGCCCTGGGAAGCCCGGGCAACACCGGTGATGGGATTGGCATCGCCATCCGCGCCGGAGCGGATCTGTGGCACATGGATGCGGAAGCCAGCACGCTCGGGTTCCGGCCGCCCGGCGACGAATGGCAGGCGGGGTTTGCGCTGACCGTCCGCCGACCCGGCTTCATGTACGTCGACAAGCTCGGACAGCGCTTCGTCAACGAGGCGCGGCTCGAAGCACACAACGCGGGCGTGGCCACGGCTGTATTCAACCTGCAGACCTACGACTTCAGCCGAATCCCCGCGTACCTGATCATGGACGGCGAGAACGCGCATGGCAAACCGCTCGGAATGAACATCTTCTCGTACAACGTCGTGGTGAAGGGATACCAGTGGAGCGCGGACAACTCCAAGGAGATCGCCGCCGGCTGGATCAAAGTTGCGCGCTCGGTGGCGGAGCTCGCCAGGTTGATCGGCACTCCTGAGGATGCGATTGGCGAGACGCTGATGCGCTACAACAGCCACTGCCTTGCCGGCGTCGACCCGGACTTCGGCCGGCCCATTGAAACGCTGAAGCCGATCGAGCCGCCCTACTACGTGATGGTGCTGCACCCGCTCATGTACAACACACAGGGCGGACCGCGCCGCGACTGCGAGGCGCGCGTGATCGGGACCGATGGCCGCCCGATTCCGCGGCTCTTTGCCGCGGGCGAGTTCGGCTCCATCTGGGGATTCCGGTACCAGACATCCACCAACTTCTCGGAGACCATCGTCTACGGCCGGCTTGCCGGCCAGAACGCCGCGGCAGCCAAGGTCCTGGTCGCCGCGGTGTAGATGCGGCCATGCGGCCGCTCGCGATGAGGCGCCGGCCACCTGCAGCGGTTCGTCTCCGCATGGCGTCCGTCCGGGCAGCGGCGCCATGCGGGACCATCCGCATCCGCT
Source organism: Vicinamibacterales bacterium (assembly GCA_036005125.1). Taxonomy (GTDB): domain Bacteria; phylum Acidobacteriota; class Vicinamibacteria; order Vicinamibacterales; family UBA2999; genus DASYQV01. The sequence goes on along the minus strand of DASYQV010000286.1, from coordinate 8,018 downwards.
CCGTTTCAAGCCGCTGACCGCGTCATGCCCCGCGGATGCGCGTCCCGACGGCGATCGGTCGGAACCCGCGAGCGTGGTCGCCTTCCCGGTCGGCGCCGGGAAGAAGAAAGGGAAGGCTCAATGAACCACCATCCATTTCGCCGCGTTGCCCCGGCGTCGATCGGGCTGGTCGCCCTGGTCGCCGTGTCGGCCCTGCACGCGCAGTACTCGCACAAGCCCGGTCCACACGGGCCGCCCGTGATGTCGCGCACCGCTCCGGCGGACAGGCCGAAATACGACATCGTCGACGGCCATTTCCATCTGTTGAACTTCGTCCAGGAGACCGACGGCATCGAGGCCTTTCTGAAGGCCATGGATGACACCGGCGTGAGCGAGTCCGTGATTACCGGAATGCCGCTGGTCAAGAAGTGGGAACAGTGGGAAGCAGAGCGACCTACCTACTATCTCGAGGATGACAGCCGCGCGTACTGGTACAGCGCGACGGATTTCATGCTGGCCCAGATGCTCATGAAGCTGAAGCCGGAACAGCGGCGCCGGCTCCATCCGTTCATCTGCGGGATCAACAGCTCCGACAAGAACGCCGTCGACCACGTCGAGCGGATGCTGGCCGCCTATCCAGGTCTGTGGAAGGGAATTGGAGAGGTGTTCGCCCGCCACGACGATCTCACCGCGCTGACCCTTGGTGACGTATCGCGCGCGAACATGCAGTCGTTCGACCGGCTGATCGAGCTGGCGCAGAAGAACGACATGCCGATTCTCATTCACAGCGATATCGGTCCGGCATGGCTCGAGAAACCGAACTTCCTCAGCGAGGTCGAGCACGCGGTCCGGACGCATCCGAAGGCGAAGATCATCTGGGCGCACGCAGGCATCAGCCGCCGGATCGTCATCCCGAACCACACCGAGATTCTCGCGAAGATGCTGAAGCAGTACCCGAACCTGCGCGTGGATATTTCCTGGGTCATCTTCGAGCAGGAAATCGCGCCGAACAACGTGCTCGACAAGCGATGGCCGGCCCTCATCGAGCAGTTTCCCGACCGGTTCATCATCGGCTCCGACGTCGTGGGAACGTTCGGCCTGTACAAGCCCACCATTCAACGCTATTACCTCGTCCTGGACGCGCTGAAGCCGGATACGGCCCGGAAGCTGGCGCGAACGAACTTCCTCGCCGCGCTGCCGTCGGCCTCCAGGCCCGGGTCGCGATAGCGATCGGACGGACAAGCACGTGCCCGCCAACAACTCGTCGAACTGGGGCACCAAGATTGGTGTCCTGACGCCCGGCACGAACGTGACGGTCGAATCCGAGCTCTGGAGCATGCGCGTCGAGCACGCCACGATGGCGACGGCCCGCATCCACATCGACCAGATCGCGTGGAAGACCGACGATGACCTGCGCAAGTTCGTCCAGGGCGTGACCAACAACATTCCCGACACGACCGCGCAGCTGATGCAGATGCAACCCGATCTCCTGATGCTGGGCATTTCCATCAGCCCGCTCTGGGACGGCCTGAAGGGCAACGACGCGATCAAGGCCCGCGCGAAAAAGGACACCGGCCTCGACATGGTCACGCCAGTCGATGCCGTGCAGCAGGCGCTCGCGACGCTCGAAGCCAGGCGGATCGGCGTGCTCACCCCGTATCCGCAGCTCGCCGACGACAAGGTCGTCCAGTTCTTCTCACAGTTCGGTGTCGAGGTGATTGCGCAGAAAGGCCTGCGATGCCCGTCGGCTCAGGCGATCGGCGAGGTACCGCCCGACGTCATCGCGGCGGGCTTCCGCGATGTATGCGTGGACGGGGTCGACGTGGTCGCGCAGCTCGGCACCGATCTGAAGACGGCCGCCGTGGCCGCGCAGGCGGAGCTGTGGCTGGGAAGGCCGGTGCTCGCCATCAACACCACGACGTGGTGGGCCGCGCTCCGGCACGCGGGCATCCGCACGAGGGTGCCGAACTGGGGTGCGTTGTTCGAACGGTATTAGGAATGGAGAGCCCGGCATGACCGACCATTGGGACGGACCGGCCGCGCGAAGCGACCCGGCCGCCGACATCACCGACTTCTTTGCCTTTCCGGTGCTCGAAGACGACCAGACACGTCTCGTCCTCGTCATGAACGTGAACCCGAACGCGTCGGAGAGCAGCCGGTTCAGCGACGCCGTCCAGTGCCGCTTCCGCATGCGCCGCGTCACGGCGCTCGACGGCCCGGGTCCGGCGGCAAAAGTCCATACGGGTCCCGACGAGTTCTCGATCACCTGCCGGGCCGGAACGCCGGACCGGTACGGAATTCAAACGGTCACGTTCACGGCGGTCAATACGTGGGCCAGCGGCGAGCCCTCCGCCGAAATGATTTCGTCGACGGAGTTCAACGATACCGGCGGCGGATCGAACCCGCAATTACGCGTCTTTGCCGGCCTTCGCGCCGACACTTCGTTCACCGACCTCGCTCGGGTCCGCATGCCGGTGTGGCGCGACAGCGGCTTCGCGAACATGCCCGGCGTCAATTCGATTGCGCGGCACAACGTGTTGAGCCTGGTGGCGGTGCTCCCCGTCGAGTACGTGCTTGACGGGCTGAAAGCGGGATCGCTCTTCGCCGCCTGCAGCGAAACGTCGCGCTCGCAGTCGCGCAACGGGCAGAGCACCATCACCCGCATCGATCGCATGGGCCGAATCGAGGTCACGGTCTGGATCATCACCGACGATCACCTGAGAGACGAGTGGAACGCGGAGGATACGTTCGCGGTCTCGGCCGCTCATATCCCGGATTACGAGGCGGCGCTCCAGAGCGGTCTCGCGCGACTGGACAACTTCGAAAAGAGCCTCACGAACGAGAACGTGATCGACTGGCCGACACCCCACCCCATGATCCCCATCCTCCTGGACGATTTCCTCGTCGTCGACTTGTCCAGACCCACCGTGCCAAGTACCACGGTCCGAGGCTATCTCGAGATCGAGAAGGCGGCGTACCTGAACGTGCCTCATCAGACCTGCGGAGGCCGCGTTCCGAACGAGGACGTCATCGCGACGACGCTCACCTGGTTCATCAACGGCCCGCTGCGTTCGCAGCCGGACCGCGGCGTGGGCGTCACGCCGGACAAGCCCGTGGGGAACGAGTTTCCGTATCTCCAGGAGCCGACGGTGGCGACGCCCACCCTCCAGACGGAGCATTGGCTGGGCGTGTGACGACCGTCCATCTCGTGCTGCCGCTGAACCCACAGGAGCTGCCGACGACGTCCGCGGCGATCTTCGTGGGAAACCTCAACGCACAGATCGTCGCGACCGAGGAGATTCTCGCGGTGCAGCCCCGTTCCGTTGTGGATCGCAAACGGCTGGCGGGTTTGTACAAGATGCGCGCAGACTGCCGTGACGACATCGATGGGTATCAGAAGGCCATCGACCTGCTCTCGGACGGCGCAGCGGGCTCTCCGCACGAGGACCCCGAGGCGTTGCTGCTGCGGGCGCAACTGGAGCTTTCGGTCCATCGGCTCGCCCGATCGCAGACGGACCTCGATCGCGCAAGATCGCTCGGGGCGGACGCTGGTGCGGTCAGCGCGATTCAAATCGAGCTCGATTGGAACGCCGGCCGATACGACCAGGCCGTGCCCGCGATTCGGAAGGCGGCTGCGGAGCGGCCCTCCACGCACACGCTCGCTCGACTCGCGGAGCTCGAGCACCGGCTCGGCGATGACGGACGCGCCCGCGACCGCTACGCCCGCGCGGAGAGCTGCGTCCGCGACACCCTGCCACTGACGGTCGCCTGGCTGAACCTGCAGCGCGGGATCCATGCCGCCGAAACCGGCGATCTCGAGCAGGCTGTCGTATTTCTCGAAGAGGCCGTTCGTCGTCTTCCCCATTACTTCGCGGCCCGCGAGTGTCTGGCACGAGTCACGCACCAGCTCGGTCGGGAAGACGAGTCGGTGAGCCTCTACGAGGCGCTCGCAGAAGAGTCTGCCAATCCGGAACACTGGTCTCATCTCGTCGCGGTGTATCGGCCGGGCCACCCGCGGAGAGACAGCATCCTCCTTCGAGCTCGCGACGCGTGGGACCGGCTGCTGGCGCGCTACCCCGAAGCCATGTACTGGCACGCGGCGGAGTTCTATCTCGAGTACCTGGGCGCTCCGCCGTACGCCGCCGAGCTCCTGCAGAAGAACTCGGTCCTGAGGCCCAATGCCGACAGCTGGTGGGCACTTGCCGAAGCGCAGGCCGCCGGCGGACAGCAGTCCGCGGCCGAGTACAGCCGAAGGACCGCCGAAGAGGCGCACGCGCGCCTGATGAAGGCAGCATGCTCCTGAGAGCTCGCGGTCCGGTTGCGTGGTGTGTCTCCCTGCTGGTGGCCATGCTTGCGCTGTCGTCCTCGACGACCGCGCAGAGCCTCACCGATGCCCGGATCCGTCGTGTGCTCGAAGAGGCGCATCAGAAATTCCGAAACCTGGACGAGGGCAAGAACGCGGATTACATTCCCGCCCTCAAGAACGTCAACCCGAAGCTGTTCGGCATTGCGTGGGCGTCACGCGATGGCCGGACAATCGTCGTCGGCGATGCGGACCACGGCTTCGCCATCGAGTCGATCTCGAAGACGTTCACGCTCGCACTTGCGCTGCGGGAGGTCGGGCCGTCCGGCGTCCTCGAAAAGATCGGAGCCGAGCCCACCGGCCTGCCGTTCAACTCGGTGATCGCCATCGAGCAGGAGCCCGGCCGCACCGTGAACCCGTTCGTCAACGCCGGCGCCATTGCGACGACGAGCCTCATCTCCGGGAGCGCCGCCGGGAAATGGACGAAGCTCCTCGACTACTACGGCAGGTTCGCCGGCCGGCGGCTGTCGCTCATGGAAGACGTCTACAAGTCGGAGTCCGACACCAACATGCACAATCAGGGCATCGCCCGCCTGATTGCCAGTTACAACCGCATGTACTCCGATCCCGCCGACGCGCTCGACGTCTACACGCGTCAGTGCTCGGTGTCGGTGACGGCGAAAGACCTCGCAGTGATGGGCGCGGTTCTGGCGAACGGAGGAACGCATCCGACCAGCAAGGAGGTGCTCCTCGCCCCGCACCTCGTGCCGCGAATCCTCTCGGTGATGACAATGGCCGGTCTGTACAACCGCTCCGGCACGTGGGCGTACCTCGTCGGCCTGCCATCCAAGAGCGGGGTCGGAGGAGGCATATTGACGGTCGTTCCCGGACGAGGCGGTCTGGCCGCGTTCTCTCCACCGCTCGACGGATACGGCAACAGCGTTCGCGCCCAGCGCGCCATTGCGTACATCGCCGAGCAGCTCGGCCTGAACATCTACACCCAGTAGCCCGACACACTTACGACGAAGGAGACACCATGCTGGCAGGCATCGACGTGGCGGTCGCGTACAGTGTTCGCGTACGGCCATCCCAACATGAGCTCGACGTCGAGCTGACGGTGAACCTCGCCGGAGAGACCGTGCAGCTGGCGACGCCGACGTGGGTTCCCGGGGACTACGGATTCGCCTCCTACGGGCGCGACGTATTCGACGTGCAGGCGCGCGATGCCGCAACCGGTTCCGACCTGCCCGTCGCGCGCGACGGATGGCAGGGCTATCGCATCGAGGGCCGCGGCCAGGCCGTTCGCGTCACGTATACCGTCAGCGCGTACTCCACCGACTTCGGTGAACCGTGTGGTCTCGTCGACAGCGACTTTGCGGTCCTGACGGGGACGCGGTACCTGAGGCTTCCGGCCTGGTCGGGACCCGTGCGCGTGTCGTACGAGCTGCCGGCCGGCTGGAACATGCACCATCCATCGGGCGCGAAACAGGTTGGCGAGACGAGCTGGGAATACCCGTCCTACGAAATCCTCTTGGACACGCCCGTCGTCATGGGCCGCTTCGATCTCCTCACGCGGAACGTGAAGGGGACGCCGTTCCATTTCGCCTTCGTCGATCGCGCCCTTGGTTATCAGTCGCGCGTCGAATCGTTCGTGGATCGCGTGTCGGCGGTGGCCGAACGGATGGACGACATCTTCGGCTCGTTCCCGTTTGCCGACTACACGTTCGTCCTCTCCACGAACCCGACCGCCGACTGGGGCCTCGAGCACCTGACCAGCACGATGTGCGGGCTCGGTCCGGACGTGTTCATCGACGACGATCAGTTCGCTCACGGCGTCCGCGTGTGCGCGCACGAGCTCTTTCATGCCTGGAACGTCCGCCGGCTGAGGCCTGCCCCGCTGAAGCGACTCGACCTGACGAGTGGCAGCTTCACCGAGGGTTTATGGATGGCGGAAGGCTTCACCCGCTACTATGAATTCCTGTTGTGCACGCGGACGGGCGTCTACACGCCCGAGCAGTTCTTCAGCTCGATCGTGAACTACTACACGCATCTGACGGCGACGCCGGCCTACGAACGGGTGAGCGCGGCCGACTCCTCCTATGCGAGCTACCTGAATCATCCGAAGTACTCGGGCCGATGCAACAACTCGATCGATTATTACGACAAGGGCATGTTGATCGCCTTCGGTCTGGACGCGACCCTCAGGACGGAGAATCCGCCGGATTCGCTCGATCGCGCGTTCTCTGCGTTTTATCAGGCATACGTCGGAAGCACGTCGGGTTACTCGCTCGCCGACGTCGTGCATTTCTTCAACGAGGTCCGGTCCGGGTTGGGCGAGAGCATCGGACGCCAGGTTCGACACGCAGCAGGCCTGTCGGTCGATTCGCACCTGGAGGCCCTTGGATTCCGCGTGCACAGGAAGTCCACACGATACCTGGGCCTGATGTTCAAGGACTCGACCGGCCCCGGCATCTACAACATCCTGGACACGAGCCCCGCCGGGTCGAGCGGCATCGCGCCGGAGGATGTCCTGGTGAGCGTCGGCGGCTTTCCCTACAGCTACAAAGCGCTGACGTGGGTGGCGAGCCAGGCAGACCCGGTGGTGCTGGATGTGCTCCGCGGCCACCGGAAACTTCAGTTCACCATCACGCCTCGCGAGCGTCAGGCGATATCGCACCTGACCTGGTCGGGCACGAGCGAGCAGGCCAGACGCGTTCGCGAATGGCTCCATCGGGACGACTTCGCGCCGGTGGCCGAACAGGTCTTCCAGGTGACCTTCTACGAAAATTTCCACGGCATCGAAACCATCGTCTGAAGCGGATGGATCGAGCGCGGGTACAAGGCGTCGAGTGAATACGTTCAGCGGCCGCATGCGACCGGGCTGCACGGTCTTTCTCACCGGGCTCCCGGCGTCGGGCAAGTCGACGCTGGCCAACGCACTGGTCTCGAAGTTCGTCGATCTGGGGGAAGGTCCCGTGACGCTGCTGGATGGCGACGTCGCGCGCAAGCAGATGTCGCCCGACCTGGGCTTCTCGAAACAGGACCGCGATATCAACGTTCGACGTATCGGGCAGGCGGCACTCGACGTCACGAGGAACGGTGGTCTGGCGGTCTGCGCGCCCATCGCGCCGTACGCGGACGTTCGCGACGAGGTGCGGCGGATGATTGCGCCAATCGGAGGCTTCGTCCTCGTCTACGTCGCCACGCCGCTTCATGTCTGCGAAGCGCGCGATCCGAAAGGCCTGTACGCCAGGGCGCGTGCAGGCCTGCTTGAACACTTCACGGGGATTTCGGATCCCTACGAGCCGCCTGACGCCCCCGACGTCGTCGTCGATACCTCGTACACGAGCCCGGACGAGGCGACCCGGCAGATTCTGTCGTTCATGGACCGCAGCGGGCTGCTGAGAGGATCGGCTCGCCGCTTCTTACCGCTCTGATGCTCGGGCCGTCCTGCTAGAGCGGACTCGAGGATTATCGAATTCGTGCAGTCGTATGCGAAGGAAGCCGGCGCCACGCGCGGCGGGAGAGAGAGTGGTCTTCCTCGGGTCTGGCGACGGAACCCGCGCCCTGACGCCACGCGCACGTACATTTCGCTAGGCTCGCTTCGGAGAACGACGGAAACAGATGGTGATAAATGGCAATCATCATCGGAATGAACACAATGGTGTTGTAGAAAAGATGCAACTCCACACGCGGCACCCAGAGCTGAACCACGCTCGTCGGAACCGGCCGGTTG
>DASYQV010000285.1:0-7138 GCA_036005125.1 Vicinamibacterales bacterium | reverse complement strand
AAGCGGCTCACCGAGATGGTGAGCTGCGCTGGTTGAGCGAGCAAACTCGCCGCTGGCGAGCTCGCCCAGGTGCTGGGTGACATCCCTCTGCAGGACGACCCCCGGATTCTGATCGATTTCCGGAATTCGGACGATGCCGGTGTGTACACGTGGGATGGCGGCCCCGCACTCGTTCAGACGGTTGATTTCTTCACGCCTATTGTCGACGACCCGTACACGTACGGCGAGATTGCCGCAGCCAACGCGCTCAGCGACATCTATGCGATGGGCGGACGTCCGGCGACAGCGCTTGCGATTGCGGCGTTCCCGAAGGACGGACTCGATCGCGAGGTGATACAGCAGATCACTCGCGGCGGGTTCGACATGCTGCGTGCGGCTGGCGTCGCGCTGCTCGGTGGACACACCGTGCAGGACAACGAGATCAAGTTCGGCTACGCGGTCACCGGGGCGATTGACCCGGACCGGATTCTGTCGAATGCCGGCGTGCGTCCAGGCAACGTGCTCTTTCTGACCAAGGCGATCGGCACCGGCGTGATCGCGACGGCGCTGAAGTTCGAACGGGCGACGCTCGCGGAAGCCTCGGCGGCGATCCGTTCGATGCGGACCCTGAATCGCGCGGCCTCCGAAGCGATGCTGAGCGTAGAGGGCGTGCGCGCGTGCACGGACGTCACCGGGTTCGGCTTGATCGGCCACGCGTGCGCGATGGCCGCCGCGAGTCAGGTCACGCTCCTCATCGACACCGCGCCGGTGCCCCTGCTCGAGGGCGCGTACGAGCTCGTCGGCCGCAACAAGACCGGCGGCGGGGCCAGCAATAAAGATCACTTCTCTCGCTGGGCCCGCGTGAGCGCCGGCGTCGATGCGGCACTGCTCGATCTCTGCTACGACCCGCAGACCTCTGGCGGTCTGCTCGTTGCGGTGGATGCATCTCAGGCCGACATCCTGGCCGCCGCGTTCGAGCGGAACGGCGTGACCGCCGTTCGGATTGGCCAGGCGCTTCCGGTCCAGGATGTTCGCGTCATTCTGAATTAGCCCAAAAGATCAAGCGGCTCCGGGCCACGGACTCCAGACTACGGGAAAGCACTCAGCGAGCTCTTCCTGAAGCCGGAAGCCTGAAGCCCGAAGCCTGCCGGTCCAAGGACCCGGCCTACGTGTGATATAAAAAGTTGTTTTGTACTTTCCACGGAGGCCTGCGTGAACCCGGACCTGACGGTCTTCTGGGTAATCTTCTTCGTGCTTCTCACGGGACTGTGCCTCGACCGGCTCATCCTCAGACCGTTGCTGCGCGTAATGGGTGAGCGGGAGGGAGCCGTGAAGGCCGCACGTGGGCTCGCCGAGACGGCATCTGCCAGAGCGCGGGCGGCGACTGCGGAGTTCGAAGCGAAGACGCAGGCGGCCCGGGCCGAAATTTATCGCGAGATGGACGAGAAGCGCCGCCAGGCGCTCGAGCGGAGAAGCGAACTGCTTACGCGCACGCGCGCCGAGGCCGAGGCTGCAATCCACGAGGCAACCGAACGTGTCCGGATGCAGGCCGCGCAGGCACGCACGCGGCTCGAGCAGGAGGCAACCACGCTTGCTGCCGCTATCGTCGAGCGCGTGCTCGGCCGGAAAGCGTCATAGGCTCGCCGTGGACGCAATCAGCAGACGACGAAGATACACTCCACTCGTGCTACGCACGCTTTTTCAGGCGCTCGTGGTGTGCGCCGCGCTGGCGGTGGTCGTCGCGGATGTAGCGTACGGATCCGCACAGCCGCCGCACGCAGCTTCGGAACCCGGCCACGCGGCACCGGAAGCAGCCCACACGGAAGGCGAGCATCACGGGGAAACGATCTGGGGCCCGATTTCGCGCGCCTTCAACTTTGCCGTGCTCATCGGCGTGCTCTATTACTTCTTGAAAGCGCCCATCGCGACCTATCTCGTCGATCGGAAGACGCAGATCAGGACCGACCTCATCACCGCGACCGAGACGAAGGCCGCCGCCGAAGCGCAGCTGGCGGAGCTGGAGAGGAAGATGGCGTCCTTGCCGGGCGAGCTCGACCTGCTTCGCACCCGCGGCCAGCAGGAGATTGCCGCCGAGGAGCTGCGGATCGAGCAGGCCGCGGCAGCCGAGCGGGAGCGTCTGCTCGAGCAGACGCGACGGGAGATCGATCTGCAGCTCCGCATCGCGCAGCGCGAGCTCGTCGAGCATGCATCGAACCTGGCGGTCGGGCTCGCCACTGAACGGATCAAGAAAGACATCACCCCTGCTGATCAGGGACGGCTGGTCGAGCGATATCTCCAGCAGGTAAAAAAGTAGGCACGGTCGTCCGACTCCCGCGAGAAACGAGGACATGACCAACCGCGCGTCCGCCTCCCGCTACGCCAAAGCACTGCTCGACGTCATGATCCAGGAAGGGAACCCCGAGCAGGCGGAGCAGGAGCTCGCGTCCCTTGTGGACCTCTTCGAGCGGCACGAGGAATTGCGCAAGGCGATGTTGAATCCCGCGGTACCGGTGACCGCCAAACGCGGCGTCATGCAGCAGCTCGTCGCCCGCCTCCAACCGTCGCGGCCGGTCGGGAAGCTCATGGTGCTGCTTGCCGAGCGCGATCGGCTGGAGCTTCTGCCCGATCTCCTCGCCGCGTACCGCGATCGGCTGATGGACCATCTGCAGGTCGTTCGCGCGGAGGTCCGCACGGCCGTCTCGCTGCCCGAGGATCGAGCGGCGCAGTTGCAGCAACGGTTGGCAGAGCTTACCGGCCGTCGAGTGACGATGAGCGCGAAGGTCGATCCGTCAATCATCGGCGGCGTCGTCGCGCGAATCGGGAGCACGGTCTACGACGGCAGCGTGGCCACCCAGCTTGCGCGGATCAAATCGAAGCTGGTCGAGCAAGCGTAAGGATCAACAAATGGATATCAGAGGCGAAGAAATCTCCAAGATCCTCCGGGACCAGATCAGCAGCTACGCCGTGGACGTCGACGTTGCGGAGGTGGGCAGCGTCATTTCCGTTGGCGACGGCATCGCGCGCGTGCACGGCGTCGAGCGCGCCATGGCCGGCGAGATGCTCGAGTTCCCGCACGGCGTGTTCGGCATTGCGCTGAATCTCGAGGAAGAAAGCGTCGGCGTCGTGCTGCTGGGCGAGTACAAAGAGATTAAAGAGGGCGATCAGGTCAAGCGCACCGCCCGCATCATCTCGGTGCCAGTTGGCGAGGAGATGCTCGGCCGCGTTGTGAACGCGCTCGGGCAGCCGATCGACGGCAAGGGTCCCATCCTGACCAAGCAGGTCCTGCCGATCGAGCGTCTCGCGCCTGGGGTCGTCGATCGGCAGCCGGTCAAGGAGCCGCTGCAGACCGGGCTCAAGGCGATCGACAGCATGGTGCCCATCGGTCGCGGTCAGCGCGAGCTGATCATCGGCGACCGGCAGACCGGCAAGACGGCCGTCGCGATCGACACCATCATCAATCAGAAGGGGACGGGCGTTATCTGCATCTACAACGCCATCGGCCAGAAGCAGTCGACGGTCGCGCAGGTTTTGCGGACGCTGGAAGAGTACGACTCGATGAGCTACACCATTGTTGTGGCGGCCGCCGCGTCGGACCCCGCGCCGATGCTCTACATCAGCCCCTACGCGGCGTGTGCCATCGGGGAGTACTTCCGCGACAGCGGGCGTCACGCGCTCTGCGTGTACGACGACCTCTCGAAACACGCGCAGGCGTATCGTGAGATCTCGCTGCTCCTTCGCCGGCCGCCCGGCCGCGAGGCGTACCCGGGCGACGTGTTCTACCTGCACTCGCGGCTGCTCGAGCGCGCCGCGAAGCTGCGCAACGAGCTGCAGGGCGGGTCGCTGACGGCGCTGCCCATCATCGAGACGCAGGCGGGCGACCTCTCCGCGTACATCCCGACCAACGTGATCTCGATTACGGACGGACAGATCTTCCTCGAGACGGACCTCTTCCATCAGGGCGTTCGTCCCGCGATCAACGTCGGGAACTCGGTCTCGCGCGTCGGCGGGTCGGCGCAAATCAGGGCGATGCGGCAGGTCGCCGGGTCGTTGCGGCTCGATCTCGCGCAGTACCGCGAGCTCGCGGCGTTCGCGCAGTTCGGATCGGATCTCGATAAGATGACGCAGGCGCAGCTCAATCGCGGCCGGCGGCTCGTCGAGGTGCTGAAGCAGCCGCAGTACGAGCCGTTGCCGGTCGAAAAGCAGGTGACGATCATCTACGCGGCAACCAATGGCTTTCTCGATCCTGTTCCCGTCGAGGAGGTGAGCCGCTACGAACAAGAGCTGTACCGGTTCCTCGAGAGCCGGCACCCGGCTGTGCTCACCACCATTGCCGAGAAGAAGATTCTCGACGATGGGATGAAGGCGACGATGAATAACGTGCTCAAGGAATTCGGCGACCCGTTCGGCGCGTCGCTCAAACAGGCGGCCGTCGCCTGACGATTCATGATTCATGATTCATGATTCATGATTCTCAAAAGTCCTGAATCACGAATCGAGAATCAAGAATCGAGAATCGCCTTATATGCCTTCTCTGATCGATATCCGCCGCCGTATCCGCGCCGTCAAGTCGACGCAGCAGATCACGAAGGCGATGAAGATGATTGCCGCCTCGCGCCTCCGGAGATCGCAGGAGCGCGTCGTCGGCGCGCGGCCGTTCGCGCAGCGGATGCTCGCGGTGCTGAACGGTCTGGTCACGCGTGTCGACCAATCGGCGCATCCCCTCCTGCGGATCCCCGACGAAGGGCAGGGGCGCTCGCTGCTCATCGTCATCACCGCGGACCGGGGGCTGTGCGGCAGCTTCAACTCGAACGTCATCAAGGCCGCGAGCCAGTTCATCGCTGCGCGGGGGCCCGGACGCGAGGTCGCGCTGGCGCTGATTGGACGAAAAGGACGCGACTTTTTCCGGCGCCGCGCTTTCGACGTGCGATACGAAGCGGTGAACATCTACCAGAAGCTGACGTTTGCCGACGCGGTGGAGATTGCCGACATGGCAATCGAGGAGTTCACGTCGGAGCGCGTGTCGAGCGTCTACCTGGTCTACAACGAGTTCAAGACGGTCATGTCGCAGCGCGTCGTCGTGGAACGGCTCCTTCCGATTCCCCGGCTCGAGGCTCCGGCCGATCAAGCGAGGCCAGACGCGCCGAAGCCTCCTGGTGACGCCGGCCCGACGGTGGATTACCTCTACGAGCCGTCGCCCGAGGAAATCTTCCGCGGGCTGCTCCCACGGCATGTGCAGGTGCAGGCGTATCGGGCGCTCCTCGAGTCGGTGGCGGCCGAACATGCGGCGCGGATGACGGCGATGGACGCCGCGACGCGGAACTCGGCGGAAATGATCGACAACCTGACGCTCTACATGAACAAAGTGCGTCAGGCCGGTATCACGCGCGAGATCATCGAGGTGGTGTCGGGGGCGTCACGGTAAACGTATGCGCGGGTCTTTCCGCCCGCGATGAGGAAAGAGACAGCCACATGGCGCAGGCAGCGAACGCAACAGCGGCGGGCAAGGGCAGGGTCGTTCAGATCATCGGCCCCGTCGTGGACATCGAGTTTCCCAGTGGGCTCCCTGCAATCTATAACGCCGTGCGCATCGTCTCCGACGGCGCGGGCGGCCGCGAGGGAGCCGCGAAGGTCGATGTCATCGCGGAGGTGGAGCAGCATCTGGGCGAAAACCGCGTGCGCGCGGTCGCGATGAAACCGACTGACGGGATGCAGCGCGGGATGACGGTGATTGACACGGGCGGGCCGATCTCGGTGCCGGTCGGCCCCGAGACGCTCGGCCGCGTGCTCAACGTGCTCGGCGAGCCCGTGGACTTTCCGGATCGTCCGGTACAGGCGCGGGAACACTGGCCCATCCACCGCGCCGCGCCGACGCTCGAGCAGCAGTCGACCGAGTTGAAGATGTTCGAAACGGGCATCAAGGTTGTCGATCTGCTCGAGCCGTACCTGCAGGGCGGCAAGATCGGGTTGTTCGGCGGCGCCGGCGTCGGCAAGACGGTCATCATCATGGAGCTGATCCACAACATCGCGCTGAAGCACGGCGGCGTGTCCGTGTTCGGCGGGGTGGGGGAACGCACCCGTGAGGGCAACGACCTCTGGCTCGAGTTTCAGGAGTCGGGAGTCATCGACACCAAGGACCCGTCGAAGTCGCGCGCGGCGCTCGTCTACGGGCAGATGACGGAGCCGCCCGGCGCGCGCCTGCGCGTGGGACTGTCCGCGCTCACTGTGGCCGAGTATTTCCGCGACGGCGAGGGCAAGGACGTCCTCCTGTTCATCGACAACATCTTCCGCTTCACCCAGGCCGGTTCCGAGGTGTCCGCGCTGCTCGGGCGCATGCCGTCGGCGGTCGGTTACCAGCCGACGCTCCTGACCGAGATGGGCGAGCTGCAGGAACGGATCACGTCAACCAAGCGGGGATCGATTACGTCGGTTCAAGCCATCTACGTTCCTGCCGACGACTACACCGACCCCGCGCCGGCGACCACCTTCGCGCACCTCGACGCGACAACAAACCTCTCGCGTCAGATCGTAGAGCTCGGTATCTATCCTGCAGTCGATCCGCTCGCGTCCACGTCGCGCATTCTCGACCCGCGCGTGCTCGGGGAGGAGCATTACCAGGTGGCCCGCTCGGTGAAGCAGATCCTGCAGCGATACAAGGACCTGCAGGACATCATCGCGATCCTCGGGATCGACGAGCTGTCCGAAGAGGACAAGCTGACGGTTGCCCGCGCGCGCAAGATCCAGCGGTTCCTCTCACAGCCGTTCTTCGTGGCCGAGCAGTTCACCGGCTTCAAGGGTAAGTACGTGCCGATCGCGGATACCGTCCGTGGCTTCAAGGAAATCGTCGAGGGCAAGCACGACGAGCTGCCGGAGCAGGCTTTCTACATGGTCGGAATGATCGAGGAGGCCGTCGAGAAGGCGAAGGCCATGAGAACCTGAAGGCCTCTGTACGTAGGCCGGGTCTTCAGACCCGGCGAGTGCCGCATCTAAAGATGCGGCGAAACAGATCTACTGAGTCGCTATGGCGATACCCACAAAGCTGACGCTCGAGATCGTTACGCCCGACCAGTTGTTGGTGCGTGACGAGGTGGACGAGGTGCAGGTCCCCGCGGCCGAAGGCTACATGGGCATCCTGCCCGGCCACACGCCGCTGCTCGCGATG
>DASYQV010000284.1:0-11566 GCA_036005125.1 Vicinamibacterales bacterium | reverse complement strand
TTCGAGATGGTGCACGAGATTCACGCCTTGAGCCCTAAGCCCTAAGCCTTGAGCCAAGACATTATGTGCCGGTCGCCCCGAACCCTCCTCTCGTAACCGACCGGATTTCCTCGACTTCCTCCCACGTGACACGCGGTGCCGGGAGTATGATCCCCTGGGCAATGCGGTCGCCGCGGCGGACGGTGACGTCGCGATCGGTCACGTTCAACACCTGGATCATCACCTCATCTTCGGGCCCTGAATAGTCCGGGTCGACAACGCCGACACCATTGGCCACCATGAGACCGCGCTTGAGTGGCACACTGCTTCGGGCGAAGATGGCGAGGAAGTGCCCCGGCGGGACGCCGATGAGAAGGCCCGTCCGGATGAGTGCGATGGCTCGCGGCGCGACCGTCAGGTCGTGGGCCGATGCGAGATCGAAGCCGGCGGCCTCCGGTGTGCCGTAGGCAGGGAGCGGAACGGTGAGATCGAGACGTTTGATTTTCAGCCGCATCGTCGCAGGATACCGAATCTCCTCCGGTGTCCTCATCGCCTTTCTGCTGGCCGCCTGCCTCGCCGCGGCGCAGGACACCGGCAGTGATCTGTCGCGTCCGCTGGCGCTCGATCCCGCGGTCCGGACCGGCACGCTGCCCAACGGGCTCACCTATTTCATCCGGCGCAACGGCCGGCCGCAGAAGCGCGCGGCGCTGCGGCTGGCGGTCCAGGCGGGCTCGATCGACGAAGACGACGACCAGCGGGGGCTCGCGCACATGCTCGAGCACATGGCGTTCAACGGCACGGCGCACTTCAAGCCGGGCGAGCTCGTCGCGTATCTCGAATCCATCGGAGCGAGCTTCGGGCCGCATGTCAATGCCTACACGAGCTACGACGAGACGGTCTACATGCTCGACGTGCCGACCGACCGTGAAGGCCTGCTCGATCGCGGGTTCGTCGCGCTGTCCGACTTTGCCGGCGGCATGACGCTCGACGCGAAGGAGATCGATCGCGAACGCGGCGTGGTCATCGAGGAGTGGCGGGGCCGGCAGGGTGCCGGCTCGCGCATGCAGTCGGTCTACAGCCGCACGCTGTACGGAGCCTCGAAATACGTCGACCGGCAGCCGATCGGAACGCCCGAGGTGCTGAAGACGTTTTCGCCCCAGCGCCTGCGGGACTTCTATGAGCGCTGGTATCGGCCCGACCGCATGGCGGTCATCGTGGTGGGCGATCTCGATCCGGCGGCGGCAGAAGCGCTCATCACGCGGTATTTTTCGCCGCTGAAGAGGCCGGCGTCGAACGCGCCGCGACCGGTGCATCCGGTTCCCCCGCATGCCGAGACGCGCTACGGCGTGGCGACCGATCCGGAGGCGCAGGAGTCATCGGTTTCCGTTGTCTATAAAAGTCCTCTTGTTGTCACGCGGACGGTTGGCGACTACCGGCGGACGCTGGTTCGGGCGCTCGTTCACCAGATGCTGAACGGGCGCTTCGGGGAGATTGCGCGGCAGACGAAAGCGCCGTTCCTCGGCGCCTCGTCCGAGGACGAAACAATCGGCCGCACCGTCGAGGCGTTCTCGCTGTCCGCGCGCGTGCAGGAAGGAGGCATTCCCACCGGGCTCACGGCCCTGGCGCAGGAAACGTCTCGAGTCCGCAGGTTCGGGTTCGGCGACGCCGAGCTCGATCGGGGACGCAAGTGGATGTTGTCCGTCTACGAACGCGCTTACAACGAGCGCGACAAGTCCGAGAACGCCTCGTTCGCTGGCGAGCTGGTTCGTTACTTCATCAACGAGGAGCCGCTGCCCGGCATCCAGGAGGAGTACGAGCTGGCGCGTCGGTTCCTGCCGACGATCACCGCCGCTGAAGCCGCCACCATGGCCCGGACCCTTGTCGCCGACACGAGCCAGGTCGTGATCGCGGTCGCTCCCACGAAGGCCGGAACGCAGAAGGACGGGGGTGCCGTGCCGACCGAGGACGTCCTCCGGGCGGCGATGCAACGCGGGCTCGAGGGCGAGGTGACGGCGTGGGCCGACGACATCAGCGGGCGTGAGTTGATCGCGAAGAAACCGGTACCCGGCTCGGTAGCCGCGACGCGGACGATTCCGGAGCTTGGCGTGACGGTGCTGTCGCTCTCGAACGGCGTCGAAGTATGGCTGAAGCCGACCGACTTCAAGAACGATCAGGTGCTCTTCACGTCGTATGCGAAGGGCGGCACCTCTCTCGCATCACCGGACGAATACCAGGACGCGGCGCTCAGCGCCACGCTCGTATCGATTGGCGGTATCGGCGGCTTTACGCCGGTGGAGCTCGAGAAGCTGTTGCCGGGACAGCTGGTCAGCGTGTCAGCCGACGTGTCGGCCTTCACGCATGGCGTGTCCGGATCGAGCACGCCACGCGATCTCGAGACCGCCCTCCAGCTTATGTATCTGTATTTCACCGCCCCGAACCGTACGCCCGAAGCGTTCGAGCTGCTCCGGCGGCGGCTCGAGGCCGCGCTCGCGAATCGGGCTCAGAGCCCGGGCGCCGCGTTCGGCGAACGGGTCCGGCAGCTGAACACGATGAACCACTATTCGTCGCGGGCTCTCACTCCCGAGGACGTCAGGAAACTGCGGCCCGACCTGATGCGGAGCTATTATGACGCGCGGTTCGCGAACGCGGCGGACTTCACCTTCTTCTTTGCCGGAGCGTTTACCGTCGACACCATCACGCCGCTCGTGAATACCTACGTCGCGTCGCTCCCCTCGACGGGCAAGCGGACCGCGGTGATAGGCGACGCGCACCTGCAGTTCCCGCCCGACATCCGCCGCGAGACGGTTCGAAAAGGGAAGGAGCCGAGAAGTCAGACGGTGATCTCGTTTTTCGCCGACACCGGTCTCGACGAGCTCGAGATGCACCGGGCGCGCGCGGCAACCTATGTGCTCGAGATACGCCTGCGGGATCTGCTGCGCGAAGAGCTCGGAGGCACATACAGCGTCAACGTCGGCTATACGAACACGCAGCCGCAGCCGGGGTACGGCACGATGTCGGTGCAGTTCGGCTCGGCGCCGGAGAACGCCGACAAGCTCGCCAAGGCGGTGTTCGACGAGGTGAGTCGTCTGCAGCGGGAAGGACCGTCGGCCGGCGACATGCAGAAGATCAAGGAGATCGAGCGGCGTGGCCTCGAGACGTCGGTCCGTCAGAACGGTTACTGGATGAACTCGTTGTACACCGTGCACCTTCTGGGCTGGGACCCGCGCCGTATCACACAGCGGTTCGAGCGGATCGAATCGCTGACCGGCGAACAGGTGCAGGCCGTGTTCACGAAGTACTTTCCGATGAACCGTTACACGATCGTGACGCTCATGCCCGAGACCACTGCGCCGTGATTCGAGGCTTGGTGTTCGAGAGAGCCCTGATCCCTGATCCCTCAGGTCTGATGCCTGAGACGGCCCTGATGCCTGATGCCTGATCCCTGTTGCCTGATATAGTCGACGCTCGGAATGCAATACATCTACACCATGAAAGGCCTCGGGAAGGTTCATCCTCCCGATGCCGTCGTGCTCAAGGACATCTGGCTGTCGTTCCTGCCGGGCGCCAAGATCGGTGTCCTCGGCCTCAACGGCGCGGGCAAGAGCTCGCTGCTGAAGATCATGGCCGGCGAGGACACCGAGTTCATCGGCGAGGCGTATCCGGCCGACGGCATCACCGTCGGCTTTCTCCAGCAGGAGCCGCGACTCAATCCCGACAAGACCGTCAAAGCGAACGTCGAGGAGGGCGTGGCGGAGGTCAAGGCGTTGCTCGATCGCTACGACGAGCTGAACATGAAGCTCGGCGAGGATCTCTCGCCGGAGGCCATGGACAAGCTCCTCGAGGAGCAGGGACGGCTCCAGGATCGCATCGACGCGATCAACGCCTGGGACATCGACTCACGGTTGGAGCTCGCGATGGACGCACTCCGGTGTCCGCCGCCCGACTCCGACGTGAAAACACTCTCAGGCGGCGAGCGTCGCCGCGTGGCGCTCTGCCGTCTGCTCCTGAGGTCGCCCGACCTGCTGCTCCTCGACGAGCCGACCAACCACCTGGACGCCGAATCGGTCGCGTGGCTCGAGCGCTTCCTCAAGGAATACAAAGGCACCGTCGTCGCCGTTACGCACGACCGCTACTTCCTTGACAACGCCGCCGAGTGGATCCTCGAGCTCGATCGCGGCTCCGGTATTCCGTGGAAGGGGAATTATTCGTCCTGGCTCGACCAGAAACAGCAGCGTCTCGCGCTCGAGGAGAAGGCGGAGACGAAGCGGCAGCGGACGCTCCAGCGCGAGCTCGAGTTCATCCGCATGTCGCCCAGGGCGCGGCAGGCCAAGGGGAAGGCCCGCCTCAACGCGTACGAGCAACTTCTCAACGCCGACACGGCTCAGAAGATCGAGCAGGTCGAGATCTACATTCCGCCCGGGCCGCGTCTCGGCGACATCGTCGTCGAATCGCGCAACCTGCGGAAGGGCTACGGCGATCTGCTGCTGTTCGACGACCTGAATTTCACGCTGCCGCGCGGCGGGATCGTGGGCGTGATTGGTCCGAATGGAGCGGGCAAGACGACGCTGTTCCGGCTCATCACGGGGCAGGAGCAGCCCGACGGCGGGAAGCTGCGGCTCGGGGAGACGGTGCAGCTCGGATACGTCGATCAGAGCCGCGACGCGCTGGCCCCGCAGAAGTCGGTCTGGGAGGAGATCTCGGGCGGCGAGGACGAGATCCTGGTGGGGAAACGCCCGGTCGCGTCGCGCGCCTACGTGTCGTGGTTCAACTTCAAGGGACCGCAACAGCAGCGCAAGGTCGGGACGCTCTCGGGCGGCGAACGGAACAGGGTGCACCTCGCGAAGCTGCTGCAGCGCGGCTCGAACCTATTGCTGCTCGACGAGCCGACCAACGATCTGGACGTCGACACGCTGCGGGCGCTCGAGGAAGCGCTCCTGAACTTTGCCGGCTGCGCCGTCGTGATCAGCCACGACCGCTGGTTCCTGGATCGCATCGCCACCCACATGCTGGCCTTCGAGGGCGAAAGCAAGGTCGTCTGGTTCGAGGGCAACTACCAGGACTACGAGGCCGACCGGCATCGTCGGCTCGGCGCCGACGCCGATACGCCGCATCGAATCAAGTATCGAAAGCTCACGAGATAGGCTCGGGGCTTGGGGCTCGGGGCTCGAGTCCTGAATCTCGACACCAAAACGCGAGAGTCCGGCCTCGAGTCCCGAGCCTGCCGTGAAGACCCCGAGGCCCACGCCCCCGGTTCGGTGATATCCTTCCTGCCCGAAAATCACGAATCGCGAATCACCAATCACGAATTGAAGGAGGTCCTATGAACCCGGAACAGGCCAAGTTCCTCGTCGAGTACTTCGCCAAGATGATCGAGACGGAGGTGCCCACGACCGCGAAGGTCATCGGGGCGGTCCCTGAGGATCGCAAGGACTACAAGCCGGACGAGAAATCGCGATCCGCGTGGGATCTTGCCAAGCACCTCGCAACGGCGGACGTCCAATTCCTCGACGGCATCATCAAGGGCGCGTTCACGTTCGATGAACCGGAGCCGTCCGGCCTCAATACCGTCCAGGATCTGGTGACGTTTTACACGCGTGAGATGCCTGCCAGAATCACGCAACTGCGCGGGCTGCCGGCAGAGAAGCTGACCGAGCCCGTGGATTTCTTCGGCGTGATGAAGATGCCGAATGCCGCGTACATCGGCTTTGCCCAGAACCACAGCGTGCACCATCGCGGGCAGCTCGCGGCCTACCTGCGCGCGATGGGCGGTAAGGTACCGTCAATCTATGGTGGGAGCGCCGACGAACCGTTTGCGGCGGCGGCGACCACTTAGTGTTTCCTGATCTACGGACCTTTCTTCAGAGACTCCAAGCCGACGGGGACCTCGTCACGATCGAGGCCCCCGTCGATCCCCACCTCGAAGCTGCCGAAATCCATCGCCGGGTGGTCGCGGCCGGCGGGCCCGCACTGCTGTTCACCAACGTCGGTCCGTCGAACGGCTCCGGACGGCGCGCTGACTTCCGCCTCGTGACGAACCTGTTCGGCACGGCGCGTCGCGCCGGGCTCGCCTTCGGTGATCGGCCGCCCGCCCTCGTGCGCCGAATCGTCGAGCTCGCGGAAACTCTCCTGCCGCCCTCGCCTGGTGCGCTCTGGGGCGCGCGCGACGTCGCGTTCGACCTGTTGAAGGTTGGCACCCGCCGGGTGCGTCGCGGCCCGGTTGTCGAGCGGATCACGTCGGACGTGGATCTCGGTCGCCTGCCGATCATCACGTGCTGGCCCGAGGACGGCGGCCCCTTCATCACACTTCCGCTGGTGTACACCACGCACCCGGCGCGTCGTGGCCACAATCTCGGCATGTACCGGCTCCACGTGCACGATGCCAGCACCACCGGTATGCACTGGCAGATCGGCAAGGGCGGCGGGTATCACTACGCGGTTGCCGAAGGGCGCGGCACGCCGCTGCCGGCGACCGTGTTCCTGGGCGGACCTCCCGCGTTGATCCTGTCCGCGGTCGCGCCGCTTCCGGAAAATGTTCCCGAGCTGTTGCTCGCGTCGCTGATTGCCGGCGAACGTCTCCCGCAGGTAACGGGGCATGGACCGCATCCCCTCGTCGCCACGGCGGAGTTCGCGCTCATTGGCGAAGTTCCACCGCACGTCCGCCGGCCGGAAGGCCCGTTCGGCGACCATTACGGCTACTACTCGCTTCGGCACGACTACCCGGTCTTCCAAATACGCCGCCTGGCGCACCGAGCCGATGCCGTCTATCCCGCCACCGTCGTCGGCAAACCGCGGCAGGAGGACTTCTATATCGGCGACCTGCTCCAGGACCTGCTCTCGCCGCTGTTTCCGCTCGTCATGCCCGCCGTGGAGGGACTCTGGTCGTACGGCGAGACCGGCTACCATTCGCTGGCCGCCGCGATCGTCAAGCAGCGTTATGTGCGGGAAGCGATGGCCAGCGCGTTCCGCATCCTGGGGGAGGGACAGCTTTCGCTGACGAAGTTCCTGCTCGTCACCGACCGGCATGTCGACGTGAAGAACTTCAAGGCGACGCTCGAGCACGTCCTCGCGCGCACGCATCCGGAGACCGACCTCTATGTGTTCTCGAACCTGTCGATGGATACGCTCGACTACACGGGTCCGCGCGTGAACGAGGGGTCGAAGGGGGTCTGGCTTGGCCTGGGCGACCCCGTTCGGGGCCTGCCGCGCCAGTTCACGGCCGCGACGCTTCCGTACGGCGTGACCGACGTGCGCGTGTTCTGCGCGGGATGTCTGGTGGTGGGAGCGCCGCCGTATGCCGAGGAGCCCGAGGCCGCGGCCCGCCTGGCCTCAGCACCCGCCTTCGGCGACTGGATGCTCGTGGTGATCACCGACGAGCCCGCACGCGCGGCGGCCAGCCCGATGAACTTCCTGTGGACGACGTTCACGCGCTTCGAGCCGGCGGCAGACGTCTACTCGGCCGGACGGGAGATCGTGCGCAATCACATCGCCTACCGCGCCCCGGTCGTGATCGACGCCCGACTGAAGCCGGGGTTCCCGAAGGAGCTGACGTGCCGCCCGGACATCGCGGAGCGCGTCACGCGCCGCTGGAACGAGTACTTCCCGGCTCGCCATGTCGAGATGGGCGATGCTGAGAGAGGGCATCTCGATTGAGCAAAGACGTACGTACGCACAAGTGTACGTAACACAAGTGTACGTAGGCCGCATCTTTAGATGCACTAATTGAGAGAATTTGGGACCGCGAGCGTGAACGGTGCGATCACGGCATCGAACTGCTCGCCGCCGGCGGTGACCATCTGGTAGGTGCCGTGCATCGAGCCGACGGCGGTCTTGAGCGGACAGTAGCTCGTGTACTCGAACGACCCGCCAGGCGGGAGCACCGGCTGCTCGCCCACCACGCCCGGCCCCTTCACGCGCTCCACCTCGCCCTCGGCGCTGGTGATGATCCACTCGCGTGAGATGAGCTGCGCGGTCTCCTCGCCCACGTTAGAGATCCTGATGTGATAGCTGAACAAGTATTGGCCGTCGCGCGGAGAACTGCGCTCCGGAAGGTACGTGCTCTTCACCTGGATCCGAATGCCCCGCGTCGTCGTGTCGCTCACGAAATTCGATTATACGTAGTACAGTTTGGAGTTCGATGGATCCAGCACAGAAGAAACGAGTAACCGTCTCGGCGGCCTGGCGCGAGGCCCGCGAGCTGGTGTGGAAGCACCGGCGACGCCTGGCGCTCGGCCTCGTGCTCATGCTCATCAGCCGGCTCGCGGGCCTGGTGCTCCCGGCCTCATCCAAGTGGCTCATCGACGAGGTCGTTGGGAAGAACCGGACTGAACTGTTGATGCCGATCGCCCTGGCGGCGGGCATCGCCACGTTGATCCAGGCCGTCACGTCGTTCGTCCTGTCGCAGATTCTCGGCGTCGCCGCCCAGCGCGCGATCACGGACATGCGCAAGCGTGTACAGGCGCGCGTGATGCGCTTGCCGGTGCGCTACTTCGACTCGACGCAGACCGGCATCCTGGTCTCGCGCATCATGACCGACGCCGAGGGCATCCGGAACCTCGTCGGCACCGGCCTCGTCCAACTCGCCGGCGGGTTGGTGACCGCCGTCATGGGCCTTGGCGTTCTGTTCTGGCTGAATTGGCGTCTCACCGTCATTACTATCCTCGTGCTCGGACTGTTCGGCAGCGGAATGGCCTACGCGTTTCGTATTCTCCGCCCGCTCTTCCGCGAGCGCGGGAAGATCAATGCCGAGGTGACCGGCCGCCTCACCGAAGCGCTCGGCGGCATTCGCGTGGTCAAGTCGTACACCGCGGAGAAGCGCGAGGAAATCGTCTTCACGAAAGGCGCGCACCGGTTGTTTCGCAACGTCGCGAAATCCATGACGGGAGTGTCCGCGACGACGGCCGGGAGCACTGTCATCGTCGGCATCATCGGCATCCTGATGATTGCGTTGGGCGGGCGCGCGATCGTCAACGGCGAGATGACGCTCGGCGATCTGATCATGTACATCTTTTTCATCGGCCTCGTTGCGGCGCCGCTCGTCTCGATTGCATCCATCGGGACCCAGATCACCGAGGCATTTGCCGGCCTCGATCGCATTCGCGAGATTCTGGACATGCCGACCGAAACCGACGAGGATGCCGCCCGCGCGTCGCTCGGGCCGCTGAGGGGCGATGTGCGGTTCGAGGACGTCTGGTTCGAGTACAAGGCAGGCCACCCGGTCCTGAAAGGCGTCACGTTTCACGCCAGCCCGGGTACGACCACCGCGCTCGTCGGATCGAGCGGATCGGGCAAGAGCACGCTGATCAGCCTGGTGATGGCGTTCAACCGGCCCACGCAGGGGCGCGTGCGCGCGGACGGCCGCGATCTGATCGATGTCCGCCTCGCGGACTACCGCGAGCAGCTTGCGTCGGTACTGCAGGAGAACTTCCTCTTCGACGGGACAATTGCCGCCAACGTGGGCTACGCGAAGCCTGGCGCCACGCTCGACGAGATCAAGGAGGCCTGCCGTATCGCCCATTGCGACGAGTTCATCCTGAAGTTTCCCGAGGGCTACGACACGATCGTGGGCGAGCGCGGCGTCAAGCTGTCGGGCGGACAGCGTCAGCGTGTGTCGATCGCGCGAGCGATCCTGGCCGATCCGCGCATTCTGATCCTCGACGAGGCGACATCGAGCCTCGACAGCGAAAGCGAGCAGATGATCCAGGACGGCCTTCGGCGGCTGCGCTCCGGCCGCACGACATTCGTGATCGCACATCGACTCTCGACGATTCGCAGCGCGGATCAGATCCTCGTGCTTGAGGAAGGCCAGATCGTCGAGCGCGGCACGCACACACAGCTGCTGGCCCTCAACGGTCGTTATCGCCAGCTGCACGACAAGCAATACACCTTCGAGCTCGATCGCTTCATCAATCCGGGCGAAGACTTCACGCCCGAACCCGAGAAACCGGTCGTCGTGCCGCGGACGAGCAACGCAATCTGAACTGGACGCAGAAGACAGATGGATGAACACATGCTCCTCGAGGGTGTGCTGAGAGGGGTCCTGGGCGGGCGCCGGAAACGGTCGCACAGGGCCCTGAGATATCTCACCGGCGTGCGCGGCGGATCGTTCCTGAGCGCGAACACACTCCTGACGGCGGCGGGGGTCGCGTGGGGCATTTTCGAGACGATGCAGAACCAGCCGGGCGCATCGGGACCGCCGATGTCGACGGGACCGACAACCGCACCGAGCGCTGCGACGGGTCCCGTGACTCCAGCACCACCGCTGCCCAACGTGGGCGGCGCGACGACGGTGCCTGAGGACGCGTTGCGGATGATCCGGCTTGCCATTTCGGCAGGATCGGCCGACGGATCGATTGGCGAGAAGGAACGGGCGGCCGTACTCGAGCAGGCGCGTGCCGCCGGTGCCGAGCACCTGATCGATCGGGAGCTGCAACAGCGACGGCCGCTCGCCGAGATCGTCGCGGGGATCTCGAATCCTGCCGGGCGCGCCACGCTTTACGTGCTCGCCTTCGGCATCATCCGCGCGGACGAAGCCGTGTCCGGTGCCGAGCGTATCTATCTCGCGCAGTTGGCCAGTCTCCTCGGTCTCGATCCGGAAACAGTGACGCGGCTGGAGTACGAGGCCTCAACGCGGATCGATTCGTTGAAAGCGTAGGGACGCGAATATGCAGCAGTGGTACATGGCCATCGGCGGTCACCAGGTCGGTCCGGTGTCGCAGGACGACGTCGTGACCAGCCTGCGGAATGGGACGAGCGACGGCAACACGCTGGTGTTCACCGAGGGGATGAGCAGCTGGACGCCGCTCAAGAACGTTCCGCAACTCGCGCAGTTCCTGGTCAGCGGCAGCAGCGGTGGCACGACAGCCACGCCCCCTCCGATCGATCCCGGGCGGCGTGCGCACGAAATCGATTTCCGGATCGTCGGGAGTGAAATGCAGTTCGTCGAGGTGGAGCTCGATCCGGGTGAGAGCGCCGTCGCCGAGGCCGGGTCGATGATGTACATGACGAACGGCATCAACCTGGAAACGGTCTTCGGCGACGGCAGCCAGCAGCGGAGCGGCGTCATGGGCGCGCTGCTTGGAGCGGGCAAACGGCTGCTGACGGGCGAGAGCCTGTTCATGACGGTGTTCTCCAACCAGAGCAGCGGCAAGCACCAGGTGGCTTTTGCGGCGCCGTATCCAGGAAAGATCCTCGCGATGGACCTGAAGCAGCTCGGCGGCGAGCTGATCTGTCAGAAGGATTCCTTCCTGTGCGCGGCGCGCGGTGTCTCGATTGGGATCGCGTTCCAGCGGCGAATCGGCGTCGGGCTGTTCGGCGGCGAGGGATTCATCATGCAGCGGCTCCAGGGTGACGGCCTCTGCTTCGTGCATGCCGGCGGGACGGTCCACCCGCTCGACCTCTCAGCCGGTGAGACGCTGCGGGTGGACACCGGCTGCCTGGTTGCGCTGCAGCCCTCTGTGGATTACGACATTCAATACGTAGGCAAGGTCAAGACCGCGTTGTTCGGCGGCGAAGGCCTGTTCTACGCCATACTCACCGGTCCGGGCCGCGTCTGGCTGCAGTCGCTGCCGTTCAGCCGCATGGCCGATCG
>DASYQV010000283.1:0-9085 GCA_036005125.1 Vicinamibacterales bacterium | reverse complement strand
ACGCCCCAATCGAGCCGTCCGACGGTCGACGTCAATCGGCCGCCGCCCTGCAAGCTCCGCCACGTCACGTCCGGCTCGTGCCGCTCGGGACGGCCCGGTGGTGTCAGCGCGAACGGAGACGTCTCTTCGGCGAGCTGATCGAAGCGCCCGCGGCGGAAGAAGGGCACGAGCACGCCCTCGACGGTGGTATCGCCCGACAGGAACGCGCGGCCGCGCACCATCGCAACCGGCAGCCGCGCTTCGCTGCGCCCTTCGAGCAGAAACCGTGAGAGGTCGAGCGGATTGACGACATCGCCCGGTTGGAACTCGTCGAGCCGTCCCCAGACGATCCGCGACATGCCGAGGCGCAGGTCGAAGCGCGACATTCGCACGTCGGCGTACAGATCGCCCGCACGCGCAATCGCATCGCGCGTCACGCCGCGGGCGCCGAGCGGCTCGCGATTCGCCACCAGACCGTCGACGTACGCGCCGATCGTGAAGTGCACATGATCGCCGGCGTCGAACAACTCCTCGGCGAAGAGTCGCGTGCGCAGTTCGGCCACGCCCCGATCGCCAGGATTGGCCCCCGCCTCAGGCATTGCACCGAACAGAGCCGAGACGTACCCCTTCAGGTCCTGGCCAGACGCCGGCGATGCCGCGGCAAGTCCAAGCAGCACGAGCGCCGCCGCGCGCGTCACGCCGCGCTTCCGATCCGCT
Source organism: Vicinamibacterales bacterium (assembly GCA_036005125.1). Lineage (GTDB taxonomy): Bacteria > Acidobacteriota > Vicinamibacteria > Vicinamibacterales > UBA2999 > DASYQV01. The sequence continues at coordinate 8,389 of DASYQV010000283.1, read as the reverse complement.
GTGCAATCCGTGGCGCGCCGTATATCTTCGGCCAGAACGTGATCACCGCCGGCACCACGAACACTTCCGCGATGAACGCCACCGCCAGCGTGAGCGCCAGCAGGCCGCCGAACCAGGCCGTCGGCCGATACTCCGAGAACACCATGATGCCGTAGCCCAGCGAGTTGATGATCGCCGTCGTCAGAGACGCTCGTCCCTCGTGGACGGTGGCAATCTCGATCGCCTCCTCCGTGCCGACGCCGCGCGCCGCGTCGCGCCGATAGCGGCCGATGAAGTGAATCGTGTCGTCGTCCACAATCCCGAGCGCGACGCTCGCCACCATGATCGTCGCGACGTTGAGAGAGATATCCATCCAACCCATCAACCCGAGCACCGCGAGGACCGGCACGGCGTTGGCGATGACGGCCAGCAGGCCGAACCGTGCTGAACGGAACAGGACGAAGATGACGGCGAAGACCGTGATGAAGGCGGTCGCAAAGCTGCTGAGTTGCGAGACCACGAGGTAGTGATCGAGCGTGGCGAACATGCGGCCGGAGCCGGTGATCGTGGTGGTGAGCCCGCTTCCCGCGAACACCTCCGCGGCCAGCACCTCGGCCCGGTTGATTTGCTCGAACACGAGATCCGAGCTCATCGACGCAAGCTTCACCGGCATCTGCGCGCGGGAGTAGTCGCTGGCGACGATTCGTTCCAGCTCGATCCGGCCATCATCGGAGAGGCCGAAGACGAACAGCTCCTGGGCGATGGCCTCGGCGCTCGGCGGGACCACGGAGGCGTCCTTACCCCCTCCGTGCAGCTCTCGATTGACCTGCTTGACGTAGTCGGCCACCGACACGACCTTGCGCACGAACGGCAGGCGCCGCAGCTCCTCCTGCAGGCGTTCCATGCGACGGAGCGCATCGGGCGACTTCATGGAATCCGGCGGGCCTTCGAGCAGCACGTTGAAGCTGTAGACGCCCGACAGCTCACGATCGATCACATCGGCCGATCGATGCAGCGGGTGCCGCTCGCTGAAGAAGTTGATGTGGTTGGTATCGACGTGCAGGCGTGTCATGCCGGCCATGGCCACGACGGCGACCACAAGCGAAACGATGAGCACCAGCCTGGCGTGTGCAATCGAGAACCGCGCCACGGCGCGCATCGGCGCGACGAGCCAGCGCTCCTGCGGTGGCGGGACGGGTTCGGCGTTGACGAGTGTCAGCAGCGTCGGCACGAACACCAGCGACATGACGAAGTCCACCATCACGCCGACGGCCGCGCCTATCCCGAACGTCCGGACAGCGACGACGTCGCTCGTGGCGAGGGAGGCCAGACCCAACGCGGTCGTGGCACTTGCACCGAGCAGCGGGACGAACAGGTGCTCGACACTCGACAGGAAGGCGTGGCGCCGGTCGCCCGTATCGCGCAGCTCGTGAATGAAGTGCTGGACGATATGGAGATCGTCGGCGATCGCCAGCACGACGATGAGGGCGGGCAGCATGCTGGCGAGCACGTTGTACTTGAACCCCATCAACACGAACAGGCCCATGGTCCAGACAACGCTGACGAGCATCGAGACGACGACCAGGAACGTGAGCCGCCACGATCGGAACATCACGTAGATGCCGGCGATCGTCAGCAGCAGGACCGGCGGGATGAGCTTTCTCGTGTTGTCGAGCGTGACGCGGTTGTAGGTCTCGCTGATCTCGAGGCTGCCGTTGTAAAACGCCTCCATGCCGGGGGGCAGCCGCGGATCGACCAGCTTGTGAATCATCTCGATGACCCCTGCGCGCACCTGGTCGATGCGATCTTCGTCGAACGTCACGACAATCGCCGTGACGGTTCCGTCGTCCGAGACGAGATCGCCGCGTAGAAGCGGGTCGTCCAGCGCACGGCGCCGGGCGACGTCCGGCGCGCCAGGCTTGTCGAGATCGTCGAGCAGCGGCCGGACCTCGATGCCGCCCTCGTCGTCTGGCCGAGGCGGAAGCGCCTCGACGATGTTGGCGGTCGACAGGCTCTGGACGCGTTCGACGGTGTCGACGCGCCTGATGTCCTCCGTCACGTCGCGGATGAATTCCAGCGATTCCCGGGTGAACAGGCGATCGCTCTTCAGCGCCACGATGAGTGGTCGTCCGCCGCCGAATTCTGCACGAAAGCGCTCGTACGTCTGGTAGACCGGATCGGTTTTCGAGATCCACGCGCTGATGTCGTTGTCGAGCTCGGTGAAGTTCGTGCTGGGCGCGAGCACCACGAACCCGAGGAGAATGACCGCGCACGCCGGGTAGCGTACGCGCCAGAGCAGACCGGCGATCCAGCCGCTCATCGCCCTTCCTGCTCGAGCTGACGCCTCGTGAAGTCTTTCTCCGTGAGGCCGACGCGATATCGAATCGACGTCGTGTCGAGCTCGGTCCGGGTCCTGTCGCGCTCGTTCATCACAACCATTGACAGCACGGTCCAGATGCCGTCGATGCGGTCCAGGCGGGTCACGTCGAACACCTTCGCGCGCTCGTTCCGCGGGTTGAAGACGTCCGCGTGCACGACAACCAGGTTGTCCTTCCGGACGAGGGAAACGGAGCGGGGATAGTCGGCCGCGCGATCCTTGGCGCGCGCCTCGAGGGCCCACACCGGATGTTTCGAGCCGTCGTCCGGCGCAGTCCAGGTCGCGTTCGCGTCGGCGAACGAGTACGTGTAGTCGGCCAGGTCGCGGCCGCCGATGTCCTCATAGCTGAGATCGCTGCCGACGAAGCTCTCCTGTTTCTCGCGGCCGGCTATACGGCGCACGCGACCGAGCGCAGGCAGATACAGGAACCGTTCATCGTCGGCGTTCGGGTGTTCCCAGACGAGGAACCCGGTGCCCTTGATGTCGTTCGGATACGTGAAGCGGACGAGCAGTCGATCGCCGATCTCGCCGGTCCCGCGCAGCGCGAGCAGTGTCATCGAGCGTTCGCGGACGCGTCCCTGGCGATCGAAGAGACGCATCCGCATTTCGGCGCGCGAATCGCGACCCGCGTCACGTTCGCGAACCTGACGCGCCACCCAGTCCGGGTTCTGGATCTGAGCACTGAGGCGCGGGGAACACAGAAGGCACGCGAGGACTACGAGGAGATCACGACACAGTCGAGGCATGGCGGTATCCTCGATTGTGTGAATCGTTTCACAATGATGTCAAGTTCAGGCTGTTTTTCCAGCAAACCGTCGGTCTGGCCGCTGACCGCGGCCGGTCAGACGTGTCAGGTTCCGCCGTCGAACCCGATGGTCACCTTGTCGCCGTCCTCGACGATGACAGGCACCAGCCGGCGTCCGCCCGACAGGCCGAGCATTCGCTCGAGATCGGCTGCGTCCTTCTGGACGTCTACGAATTTGAACGAGACATGCCGCCTCTGGTAATCGTCACGGGCGGCCTGCGTATGCGGTCAACCCTCTTTCCCGTAGATTTGAACCATCGTCAGCTCCATTGTCATCCGTATCAAATCAATCAGCCTATCAGGTTCCGCGGTTCGAGGGCAGCCGGACAATCGCGATCGGGCTCAGCAGCAGACGAACGCACGGGTCAATGCGCGGGTCGCCGGACGTTCAGCGCCAGCGATAACGCTGTGTAGTACACGGGAAACACGAGCGAGGCGATGAACACGGGCCGCGATACCGCCGGGAACTGCCAGAGCATCACCAGCATCAACGCGCCCCAGACCACGCCCAGGATGATCGTGAGCGGTTGCCACCGCGGCGTGCGCGAGGGGTAGACGTAGCGGATCGGCACGAACACCAGCACGCTCAGCGCGACGAGGATGACTGCATTGACCTCCAGGGACCAGCGAGCCACGAACAGATAGAACACCACGGCGTTCCAATACGACGGAAAGCCCTTGAAGAAATGATCCGGCGTCTTGGCGTCCTCGCGGCTGAAGCCGTAGGCGCTCGACAGCAGCATCGCCGCCGCGATCGGGACGCACCATCGGTCGGGCACGAGCAGCGCGCGCCAGACGAAGAGCGCCGGAACGAACACGTACGTCACGTAATCGACGATGTCGTCGAGCTTCGCGCCGCTGAACCACGGAAGCCGCTCCGACACGTGCGCCGCGCGCGCCGCCACGCCGTCGGTCGAATCGACGACGACGGCCAGATACAGCCAGAAGAACGCCGTCCGATAGTCGTGCTCGAAGATCTCGGTGGCGGCGAGAAACGCCAGCAGGGCTCCCGTCGCCGTATACAAGTGCGCGAGCCAGGCTCCCGTCACGGTTAATCCGGATTATTCATGATTCGTGATTCATGATTCTTGATTTCCGATCGGACCCCCAAAATCAAGAATCACGAATCACGAATCAAGAATGGTCTAGAGACGCCGAACAACGGCCGGGAAGTTGCGCCACACCGGGACGCCACAGAAGTGCGTGCCTTCCGTGCAGCGCGGTGAAATGAGGCCGTTTCGGATGACGCACGGCGGGCCGATATGGCGGCCGATACGCGGATGGACTCGACGGACCTGCTCGACCTCGTCCATCGACGCGAGGTAGATCTCCTCCTGCGCATTGAAGCAGGTGCGCATCGTCCATTTGTGCAGCAGCGCGAGCAGCGAGCCTGACTCGAGGAAGCGCAGCGCTTTGGCATTGGGGAGTACGTAGAGCGCGTGCTCGAGGGGAACGCCGAGCCCTAGCAGGCGGTTCTTGGCGGCCCACGCCTCCTGCATAGCCTCGTCGTACAGCGCCCGCGCCTGCGGATTGGCGGCAATCAGTCGCGGCGTGATGTAGTCGGGCCGCGCCGTGTCCGTGAACAGCATCTGCGGACGCGACGCGGGAACCATGCGGTGCCGCTGGTCCTGTGAATCGGCCGTGTGGCTCAGCTTTTTCTCGAAGACGTAGGTCGCGTGATGGAGCGCCCGCATCAGCGGCGAGTGGTACGACACGTTCAGAACGTCGAGGCGATACTGGTTCCGCGCCGGATTGAGCGCGTGATCGAGCGCCTCGTCGTCGGACATCTCGTCGGACAGAAGGCCGAATACCGAGCGGACCGCGTCGGCGACAATGGCCTCCGCGTCGGGCGAGGTGTCGCGCAGCCGCGACCAGCGGCCGTTCAGCCGGGCGTCAAACTCGGCCGCAAACCGGTCGCCGTCGCCGCACGCGCGCGGAAACGCCGCTTCCGCGAGCGCCGGCGGCTCAATCGGACCGGTGCCGATTTTTTCGAAGAAGAGCGGGTCCCATTCCTTGACGCGGGCGACCATCTCGCCGACGACGAGCTGCGCTTCGTAAGGGGCATCGCCGCTGTTGGCCATCCGCGCCAGCCGGTGCAGGACAATGCCCGACACCGTATGCACCATCGAAGTGAACGCCGCGACAGGCAGAACGTAGCGCGCGGTTTCAATCGCTCGCTTTTCGGCGTCCTTCTCGATCGATTTCACACGGTCCGGGGAGCTGTTCGCCCGGACGTACCGCAACTCTTTGAGGATCGCGAACGCATCGTCTTTGAGGAGCGCCGAGAGCTCGGCATAGCGGGCCCACGCGCGCAGGATGACTCGTTCGTAGACGTCGCGCGCCTCGCCCGCAATCGGCGGCACGAACGCCCGCGGCTCTTTCAGCTTCACGTACCGCTGACTCGACTGCTCCGAGTTGTAGAACGGGTGGGAATGCAGGAAGGTCCAGACAAACTGCCTCGAGATGTTCTCGAGTCCGAACTCGAAGTGAGCGTGCTGATAGACCGTGTGGTGCCCTGCGTCGAAAGTCAGGCGCCCGATCGAATCACGTTGTCGCTCGGTTACCTCGGAAACGTCAATCACCCGCGGCGAGTAGCACGTCCTTGCGGCCGCGATGGCGCCGTCGAACGGCGACATCGGTGCGGTTCTGAGCGTGACACTTGGTGGAGCGGTCGCGAGCATCGGGAGGTCGAAGTATATAGCGGTGCAGCAGGAATCGACGCAGGCCGCATCTTTGGATGCGGCACGCCGCCGGGTCCAAAGACCCGGCCTATTTACCTTAGGTCTCTTCTTTCGTCCAGTAACGGGAATATTCCTCCAGGAACGTCAGCGTCTCCATGGAGGTCATTCGATCGAAGAACAGGACGCCATCGAGATGATCGGTCTCGTGCTGGGCGACTCGCGCCGGAAAATCGCGCAGCCGCATATCGAAGCTCTTGCCATTGCGGTCGAGCGCCCGCAGCGTGATGTCGGTGTGCCGCGGCACCATGCCGCGGATATCGGGAATGCTCAGACAGCCCTCCCACCCTTGTTCGACCAAGGCGCCATTGGCTGTGATCTCCGGATTGATGACGACCGTGGCCTCGCTGCTGGCGTCCGGTTCTTCCTCGAGGATCGCGACAAAGAGCCGCAGACCCTCGTGAACCTGCGGCCCCGCCAGCCCGACACCGTGATACTCGAACATCGTCTCGACCATGTCGTCGATCAGCTTCTGTACCGCCGATTGGCGGATCTCGGACTTGTCGAGCGGCTTCGCGCGACGCCGGAGCACCGGGTGCCCCATGCGCGCGACTTTCAGAATGGACATGAATCATGATTATAAGGGGGTCTGAACCGGGGATATGCTGCCGCACGCCATGCATCCGCACGATCACACCGAGGTCTATCGCTACTGTCCGATCTGCGGGGGCGAGCTCGAGTCACGCCTGCTGAAGGTCACCGAGCCCATGCGCCTCGTGTGCGGCACGTGCGGGTTCGTTTTCTACCTCGACCCGAAGCTCGCGGTCGGGACGATCATCAGCGATCCGAACGGTCACATCGTGCTCGTCCGGCGCGCAATCGAACCCGGCTACGGCAAGTGGGTGTTCCCGGGCGGCTACGTCGACCGCGGGGAGGAAGTGCGGCTGGCGGCCATTCGCGAAGCGCGCGAGGAGTGCGGGCTCGAGATCCGGATCGACCGCCTCCTCAACGTGTACTCGTATCCGGGACGCGCGCCGGTTGTGGTTGTCTTCACCGCGTCGGTCGTCGGGGGCTGCCTCGGCTGCGACGACGAGAGCCTCGAAGCAAGATACTTCGATTCCTCGGACATTCCATGGGCCGAGCTGGCCTTTCGAAGTACACGGGAAGCGCTTCGGGAATTCCTCGGATAAACCGGGCGACAGAGGCCGCATCTTTTGACGTAGGCCGCATCTTCAGATGCGGCCCGCGCCAGATCTAACCAGTCAAGGGCTCTGCCAATCCGGCGTGCTGATTGCAGAGCCACGTGTCGTGCGGTCATGCGTCCTTGGCGCCATTCTGGCGCCGTTCGTCGTATTTGCGGCGCCGTACTCAGTCCGTTATGCGCCCAACGAGAATTTTGTACCCGCTGTGGGACCGCATAACGGACTAGGGCAGAGCCCTTGCCTGGTTGCCGCGGTCGCTGATCCGCAGCCGACGGTCGCGGCGCGGGCTCCATCGCCGACCGGCATCACGTCGGCGATCGTCAACCTCACCAATGCGAAGCGCCGGAACGGAGGCCTCGCGAACCTGCGCGCCAGCACCAGCCTCATGCAGGCGGCGCAACTCCAAGCCGATCAGATGGCGAGCCTTCGTCGCCTCGAACACGTGCTGCCAGACGCGCCGTACCCGGCACCGGCCGACCGCCTTGCCGCGGCGGGCTATGTCTGGAGAGCTTACGGCGAAAATCTGGCGTCAGGCCGGCGAAGCGCATCGGAGACGGTCACCGGATGGGTGAATTCCCCCCGCCACCGCGCAAACATGATGAACAGAACGTTCACCGAGATTGGCGTGGGGTACGCAACGGATTCGACGGGCCGTCCCTACTACGTCCAGGTGTTCGGCACCCCTCGCTGAAGGCGCCGACGCGCGCTTGAAGGCTTCCTCGTTACCAGTCGGTCGGCGCGAAGTCCTTGAGGAACTGTCCCCAGACGTGCCGGCCCGTGTTGAAGCCGCTGATGATCGGATCGACGATGCGCGCCGCGCCGTCGACGGCATCGAGAGGCGGGTGGAAGCGTTGCTCGACCCTCTTGCGCGCGGCGACCTCGAGCGGGTCCTCGTCGGTCACCCATCCCGTATCGACGCTGTTCATGTGGATGCCATCGGCGTGGTAATCGGTGGCCGCCGTACGCGTCATCATGTTGAGCGCCGCCTTGGCCATGTTGGTGTGCGGGTGGCGCGTGGTCTTGAAGCGCCGGTAGAACTGCCCTTCCATCGCGGACACGTTCACGATGTGTTTGTCGCGCTCCGGCGTCCGGAGCATCAGCGGCTTGAGACGCGCGTTGAGGATGAACGGCGCGACGGCGTTCACGAGATGCACCTCGAGCAGCTCGACGGAAGACACCTCGTGCAGTAACAGGCGCCACGAGTTGCGTCCCCGCAAATCGACCTGCTGCAGATCCTGATCGAGTCGTCCCTGCGGGAAGAGATCCTTCTGCGCGCGCAGCTCCTCGGTCAGCAACGGGACCTGCGAGAGCTGCGCTGCGTGCCCGAGTCCCGCGACGTCTCCACCCC
>DASYQV010000282.1:0-49180 GCA_036005125.1 Vicinamibacterales bacterium | reverse complement strand
AGCATGGCAAAGAAGACGACGCTGAAGCCGGTGAAGGCGGTCGCGAAGGCCGTGGCGACGGTGGCCCGGGTGGCGAAAAAGGGAGCCGGCAAGGTGGCCGCGCCGGTAAAGAAAGGAACCGCCAAGGCGGCTGCGCCCGCGAAGAAGCCGGCAGCGCGCGCCAGAAAGCATGTGTTCTTTTTCGGCAACGGCAAGGCCGATGGGGACCGGACGATGCGGGACACGCTCGGCGGCAAGGGCGCGGGACTGGCCGAGATGACCAACGCGGGCCTGCCGGTGCCGCCTGGTTTCACGATCTCTACCGATGTCTGCAGCATCTACTACGCGGAGAACGGCAACATTCCCGCGTCGATCGAGGCCGAGGTCGCCGAGAATCTGCGGAAGCTCGAAAAGGCGGCGGGCGCCACGCTCGGCTCGAGCGAGAACCCCTTGCTCGTCTCGGTCCGTTCTGGCGCGAAGTTTTCGATGCCGGGCATGATGGACACCATCCTCAACCTTGGGCTCAACGACCAGGCTGTGGAGGGACTGAAGCGCCGCACGCAGAACGGCCGCTTCGCGTTCGACAGCTACCGCCGCTTCATCCAGATGTTCGGCAACGTGGTGCTCGAGATTCCAAAGGATGCGTTCGAGCACGAGTTCGAGGCGGTCAAGAAGGCCCGCGGCACGGCGCAGGACACCGATCTCGACGAGACGGCGCTGCGCGAGGTCGTCGAGCGGTACAAGAAGGTTGTCCGGACCCGGGCGAATCGTGATTTCCCGCAGGACCCCCACGAGCAGTTGAGGATGGCGCGCAACGCCGTGTTCCGCTCCTGGATGAACCCCCGCGCTCAGGAGTATCGCCGCATCTACGACATTCCCGATCACATCGGCACGGCGGTGAACGTGCAGATGATGGTCTTCGGCAACACCGGCAACCGTTCGGCAACGGGCGTCGGCTTTACGCGGAACCCCGCAACGGGGGCCAAGGAGTTCTACGGCGAGTTCCTCGTCAACGCCCAGGGCGAGGACGTGGTGGCCGGCATCCGCACGCCGCAGCCAATCTCCGAGCTCGAGAAGGTGATGCCGAACGCGTATCGCGAGCTGCGCGAGATCACCACACGCCTGGAGAAGCACTACAAAGACGTTCAGGACTTCGAGTTCACGATCCAGGACGAGCGGCTGTTCATGCTGCAGACGCGTAACGGCAAGCGGACCGGATATGCAGCGGTGGTGATAGCAACCGACCTCGTGACCGAGAAGCTGATCACGCCAAAGGAGGCGATCCTCCAAATCGATCCGGAGGCGCTCTCGCAGTTGCTCGCACCTGGATTCGATCTGAAGGAATGGAGGGCCATTCCAGCGGCCACCAAAGGGCTGCCCGCCTCACCGGGCGCCGCCAGCGGTCAGGTCGTGTTCAGCGCGGATCAGGCCGTGGCATGGGCCGATCAGGGGAAGCCCGTGATCCTGGTGCGCCGCGAGACCGTGCCGGACGACATCCACGGCATGTTCGTGTCGCAGGGCATCCTCACGGCCACCGGCGGCATGACCTCGCATGCCGCCGTCGTCGGCCGTCAGATGGGCAAGCCGTCGATCGTGGGGGCGGGCGAGCTCGAAATCAACGAGGCAGCGAAGCAGTTCACCGTCAACGGCAAGACCGTCAAGGAGGGCGATTTCATCTCCTTCGACGGGCTGACAGGCGAGGTGAAGCTCGCGCGCGTGGCGTCGAAGCCGAGCGAGATCCTGCAGGTGGTGAACGGGGAGCTGCCTGCCGAACAGTCGGATATCTACCGCCGCTTCAACCAGATCCTGACCTGGTCGGACAAGTTCCGGCGGATGGGCGTCCGCGCCAATGCGGACCAGCCCGATCAGTCGGAGATGGCGTACGGCTTCGGCGCGCGGGGCATCGGGCTCTGCCGCACCGAGCACATGTTCTTCGGCGAGGGACGAATTCCGATCGTGCAGCGCATGATCCTGGCCGACAACGAGCCAGACCGGCGCAAGGCGCTCGCGGAGCTGCTGCCGATGCAGCGCGGCGATTTCTACGGTGTCTTCAAGGCCATGCATGGAGAGCCCGTCACGATCCGGACGATCGATCCGCCGCTCCATGAGTTTCTCCCGAAGCGCGAGGAGCTCATGGTCGAGATTGCGAAGCTCGAAAACCGTCAGGGTGCGGCAGAGGAGCTCGAGAAAAAGCTGGCGCTGCTGCGCCGCGTCGAGCAGCTTCACGAGTTCAACCCGATGCTCGGCCACCGCGGCGTCCGTCTCGGCATCACCTATCCCGAGATCACCGAGATGCAGACACGCGCCATCATCGAGGCAGCCTGCCAGCTCGCCAAGGAAGGCCTGAAGGTGACGCCGGAAATCATGATCCCGCTCGTCGGCCACGTGAAGGAGCTCCGCGACCAGAAAGCGATCGTCGATCGTGTCGCGGCCGAGGTCATCAAAGAGCAGGGCGTCCAGGTGGATTATCTCGTCGGCACGATGATCGAGGTCCCCCGCGGCGCGATGACCGCCGACCAGATCGCCCAGGAGGCGGAGTTCTTCTCCTTTGGCACGAACGACCTGACACAGCTCACGTTCGGATTCTCCCGCGATGACATCGGCAAGTTCCTGCGCATCTATCAGGAGAAGAAGATCCTCGACAAGGACCCGTTCGCGACGTTCGACACCGACGGTGTGGGCCCGATAGTGCGCACGGCCGTCGAGCTCGGCCGCCGGACGCGTCCGGACATCAAGCTCGGTGTCTGCGGCGAGCATGGCGGCGATCCCGCGTCGATCCACTTCTTCGAGAACGTCGGATTGAACTACGTCAGCTGCTCACCGTATCGCGTGCCGGTCGCGCGCCTGGCCGCCGCGCAGGCGGCGCTGGCGGTGCGGGTTGGCGACTAGCTGCAGGAGATCTGAGCACGCTTCAGGCCGCGGGATTCGGGCTCCGGGCGCCAGGAAAGCATGCTGCTTTTTCTCTGCCCGTAGCCTGTAGCCGGCAGCCCGCAGCCTGAGTCTTACGTGATCAGCATCTACGTCCACCAGAACGGCGAGACGAAGCACGCCGAGCGGGTGGAGCCGGCGTGGCTCGACCCCTCGTCGCGGGCGGCGCTCTGGGTGGACCTCGTGGCGTCCACGCGCGAGGAGATCCAGAGCGTCCTCGTGGATACCTTTCACTTCCACCCGCTTGCCGTCGAAGACGCCGCCAGCGAGATTCAGTTTCCGAAGGTCGAGGCCTATCAGGGCTATCTGTACCTGATCCTGCACGGAATCGATTTCCAGGAACAGGAGCACCGGTTCGCCACGCGCGACGTCGACTTCCTTCTTGGACGCAATTATCTTGTGACCGTGCACGACGGGCGCTCGCGCAGCATCGCGCGGTTGCGCGAGATCTGCAGTCAGCACCCGCACATCCTGGCCGAAGGCCCGGTTGCCCTCCTGCACCGGATCGTCGACTCGATGGTGGACAACTACCGGCCGGAGATAGAGGAGCTCGAAGAGCGCATCGATCGCATGGAGCAGGAGGCGATGCTCGGCAGCAGCAGCGACCTGGTGCGGGAGATTCTCGACCTGAAGCGCGATCTGTCGTCGCTGCGGCGCGTCGTGATTCCCCAACGCGACGTGGTCGGTCGGCTCGCACGTCGCGAGTTCTCCGTCATCACCGACGAAATGGCCTACCGGTTCCGCGACGTCTACGACCACCTGGTGCGGCTCGCGGACGAAACCATGATCTTCCAGGACCGGGTCACCGGGATTCTCGAGGCGCACCTCTCGACCGTCTCGAACCGGCTGAACCAGGTCATGAAGGTGCTCACCGTCGTGTCGACGATTTTCCTTCCGCTGACGGTGCTCACGGGCATGTACGGCATGAACGTTCCGCTTCCGCATTTTCCGGGCGGCGATGCGACGCAGTTCTGGTGGATCTTCGGCATCATGATCGCGATTGCCGCCGCAATGCTGGCCGTCTTTCGCGCGAAGGGTTGGATCTAGTGGACTGTTCGACCATGATCTTGCGGGTCAACCAACGGGCGGCCTGCCCGGAAATCACAAGGACGCACCAGTAGTGCCGAGGATCTACCGCCTGCCTGCCGACCTTGCCAACCAGATCGCCGCCGGGGAGGTCGTCGAGCGGCCGGCGTCGGTGATCAAGGAATTGATTGAGAATGCGATCGACGCCGGCGCGAAGCGCATTGGCGTCACCGTGGAATATGGCGGCAAGAAGCTGATTCGGGTCGAAGATGACGGCGAGGGGATGGAGCCGGAGGACGCGCGGCTCGCGATCGAGCGGCACGCGACGAGCAAGATCCGGCGCGCCGACGATCTCGAGCGGATTGCGACGCTCGGATTCCGGGGGGAGGCGCTTCCGAGCATCGCATCGGTCTCGCATTTCTCCCTGCGCACGCGTGCGCGGGGCACCGGGTCGGGCACCGAAATTCGGGTCAATGGTGGCGCCATCGCGGCCGTCACGGAGATCGGCATGCCCGAGGGCACCTCGGTCGAAGTGGCCGACGTCTTCTACAACGTGCCGGCGCGGCGCAAGTTCCTGAAATCCGACGCGGCCGAATCGGCGCAGGTTTCAAGAATCGTCACGCAGCTCGCGCTCGGGTATCCCGAGATCGGCTTCACGCTGACGAGCGCCGGACGGAACGTGCTGACATGTCCGCCGGTAGCGACGCTGCGGGATCGCCTGTACCAGCTCTATGGTGAGAGGCCCGACCTGGTGGAGGTCCGGCGCGAGGTGGGCGGCATACGGGTATCGGGCTACATTGCGGCACTGGTGGAGCAGGGACCGACCCGCGGCCCGCAGAATGTGTTCGTCAACCGACGGGTGGTCAAGGATCGGACGATCGCGCACGCGATCATCGATGCCTACAGCGTGGCCTCAATCAAGGAGCGCAGCCCGGAGGTGCATCTGTTCCTCGAGATGCCGCGCGAGGAAGTCGATGTGAACGTGCACCCCACGAAGGCTGAAGTCCGCTTCCGCGAGCAGTCGCACGTGCACGAGGTGGTCCGGCGGACGCTCGGCGAGGCGCTCGGGCGCGCCTCGGCGCCCGAGCTGGAGCTCCGCCCGCCGACCGTCGGTGAGCGTGTGCCGTTCGCGCAGGTTCTTCCTGGTTCATTCAGCGGTATTTTTCCGAGCAGGTGGACGGCAGGCGTGGGATCAGGGGGATCAGCAGCCGCGCGTCCTGTACCCTTTGGACCTCCGCAGCGCGCGTCGGCCGACCTTGTCGCACCTGCCTCTCTCGACACCCCGGCGGGATTCAAGCCCTTGATGCTCCTCGGTCAGTTCCGCGACACATTCATCATCGCGGTGGACGAGGAGGGAATCGCGATTATCGACCAGCACGTCGCGCACGAGCGCGTGCTGTTCGAGCGCATCACCGAGCGCTTGACGGCCGGCCGCCTGGAAAGCCAGCGGTTGCTCGAGCCGATGCTGCTGGAATTGCCGCCGGGCGCCCGTCAGGCCCTTATCGACCGCGCGGCGGATCTGGACCGACTGGGGTTCGAGGTCGAGGAGTTCGGCGGCGAGGCGCTGCGGGTGTCGGCCGTTCCGGCGCTGCTTCGGCGCGAAGACTGTGACGCCGCGCTGCGCGCGCTTGCGGAGGATTTGGAAGGCCTCGATCGCGGCGCCGGCGTCGAGGATGCCCTCAAGCGCATTGCCGCGACCACGGCGTGCCACGCTGCCGTCAAGGCAAATTACGCGCTGACGCCCGAAAAGATGGCGCACATCCTGGAGGAGCTGTACCGAACCGCCTATTCGACGATTTGCCCGCATGGCCGACCGGTCATGCTCAGGCTGTCTCGGCGCGAGATCGAAAGGAATTTTCAGAGAATTTGAACGCGGAGTACCGAACCTGTCGTTCCGGGTTCCCGGTTCTCGCTTCTCGGTTCGTGTTCACCTTCTGCGTTCGGTTCCGGTTCTCGGTTCTGGGTTCTCGGTTCGGTGGGCCGTGAAGGCGCCGAACTCTGAACCCCGAACGCCGAACCCCGAACGCCGAACCCCGAACCCGGAAACGAACCCTGAACAGGAACCTGGAACCGAACCAAGAAGGCGAACACGAACCGAGAAGCGAGAACCCCGAACCGAGAACGACATGTTTCTGTATTACGTGGGTCGCTCCCTTCAACTGGCCGGGATGTGGGTCCTGCTCGTGGCCATTTTCACGGCCGGCCCACTCGGGCCCAGTCCCCGCCTTTTTGCCTACGGGGTGGCGGTTTTTCTCGTGGGCTGGCTTATCGTCCGGCGGCGCCGTATAACGAAACCTTGACAGCGGGAGCCGTGGCTGCTACTCTATCGGCGCTCGCTAAATACTGATTTAAAAGGCATTTAGCTCAGCCGTTTCCCAAGCGAAAAGGCGGGCCGGCCGTGTGCCGGCACGCAAAGCTGTAAGTCCCGCCCTCAGCGCGCGGGGTGTTTTAGCTGCCGAACTTGGAAGTGCGCGGTGCTCCTGGCCCGCTCCTTACAACTCTAGGTAGCGGATCGGAGCATGCATGTCCGCTCGCCGCTTCTTCGGTTACACCGCCCTCGCTGTCGGTGGTGCCGCTCTCTTCTTTGCCGCTGGCGCCTATTCAGCGCAGCAATCCATTGCCCTGCAACTTGCTGAAAACGACGCGCGAATCAGTGCGCTCCGCGACGAGGTCGCCCGGAGCATCCTGAAGACCCGGCAGGCAGCGACCGACGACCACACGTTTGGCACAGGTGGGCGGCAGGCGGAGGTGGTCGAACGGCAGCCCGAGGTCGTCGCCGCGAGCGGCAACACCTTGCCGCTGGTCGCCGAAATCAAGCGCCAGATTCAGAGCGAGATGGGCCTGCTTCCGGTTCGATTGCTCCGCGAGCGGCGCGAGAGCTTCGTCGAGATGAACGCCTACGACAACTTTGGCAAGTCGAGCTACGGCACGGCGGGATATCTCGGTAAGGGCTACTTCATCACGGTGAAACACGGCGTGGTGGCGCTCGACGAATCCGATGGTCCCGAAAGCCGTCGCATCACGTCAATCAAGATCAAGTACAGGGGTAAGGAGCTTCCCGCTCACCTCGTTGACGCCGGCGATGCCAACGTGGAAGTGCATCCGGGTGACTGGGCCATCATCAGGGTGAACAGCCACCTCGACCTGCCGGCGTTGCGCCTCGACACGACGTTCGGCTACCAGTTCGCGGAGCCGCTCTTCCGTCTCGGTAACGACTATTCCAAGGGCATCATTCTCAGCACCGGCTACGTAGGACAGCGCACGGCAAACGGCCTCGTGACCTGCCTGACCGACGGCCACCCAGGCGTCTCGGGTGGCGGCGTCCTCAGCCAGCATGGTGACCTGGTGGGAATTCCGATCGGTCGGATGCAGGGCGATTACCGCTTCTCGTTCATCCTGCCGGTGCGTGACGAGATGTTCCGGAAGGTGCCTGGTGTGTTGTCGCCGGACTTCCGCGCGGCGACGGAGTAAAGGCATTCGTAGGCCGGGTCTTTAGACCCGGCCGGGCCGCATCTGAAGATGCGGCCTACGTACACCAATTTACGTGCCCTTGCGCCGGTCGGCTTTGATCTTCTCCCAGCCATCCATCCGGCGCTTGATCTCCTTCTCAAAACCTCGCTCGGTGGGCCGGTAGTACTTTCGATCGTCGAGTGACGGCGGCAGGCATGTCATCCCGGTGATCGCGTCGCGCTCGTCGTGCGCATACTGGTAGTCCTTGCCGTACTCGAGATCCTTCATCAGCCTGGTAGGCGCGTTACGCAGGTGGAGCGGCACGGGTTCGGCCGCCTGCCGGTGCGCATCCTCGGCGGCTTCGTTGTACGCGACGTATACGGCGTTGCTCTTCGGCGCCGTCGCGAGATAGATGGCGGCCTGGGCAAGTGCATTGTTGCCCTCCGGCATCCCGATGAAGTGCACGGCATCCTTTGCCGCGACCGCGACCATCAATGCCTGCGGATCGGCATTTCCGACGTCCTCGGATGCGAAACGCACAAGGCGGCGGGCGACATACAGCGGGTCCTCCCCGGCTTCGAGCATTCGCGCCACCCAGTAGACGGCCGCATCGGGATCGCTGTTGCGCATCGACTTGTGCAGCGCCGAGATCAGGTTGTAATGCTCTTCGCCGGCCTTGTCGTACAGCAGCGCCCGGCGCTGGATCGACTGCTCGAGCTGCGGCAGGTCGATCTGCCCGACACCTGTGACGGGATCCGTCGGCGCGGCCGCGGCTGAAAACTCCAGCAGGTTGAGAGCGACCCGCGCGTCCCCGTTGGCATGGCGCGCGATCGCGCCGATCGCCGCGTCCGTCACGTGGAGGTCGCGCTTGCCGAGGCCCTGCTCCTCGTCCGCGAGGGCCCGGCGGAGAATGACCTCGATCTCACGCTCGTTCAACGGACGCAGGACGAAGACCTTCGACCGCGACAGCAGCGCCGCGTTCACCTCGAATGACGGATTCTCCGTTGTCGCGCCGATCAGGACGATGTCGCCGGCTTCGACGCGGGGAAGGAAGGCGTCCTGCTGCGCCTTGTTGAAGCGGTGAATCTCATCGACGAAGACAATGGTCCGGCGGCCGGTCAAGCGGCGTCGCTCCTCGGCGGCCGCCATGACGTCCTTGATCTCCCTGATGCCCGAGAGCACGGCGCTGAAGGGGACGAAGTGCGCCTGCGTCATCTCGGCAATGATTCGCGCAAGCGTGGTCTTTCCCGTGCCGGGTGGTCCCCAGAGGATGATCGACTGAAGCAGGTCGCGCTCGATCGCCTCGCGAAGCGGCTTACCCGGCGCGAGGACATCATCCTGTCCCAGAAGCTCGTCGAGCGTTCGCGGGCGCATGCGCTCGGCGAGCGGCGTGCCTTCCTTCCGGGCGCCGGATCCCCGCGTCCTCTTCGCGCGCATCCGCGAATCGTCATCGTCGCCGAAGAGGGATCCGGTACTCATGTTCGCTGGCGTCGCGCCTCGTAGACGAGCAACGCCGCCGCGACGGCGACGTTGAGCGATTCGACAGGCGGCCGCATTGGAATCGTCACCCGCGCATCGCAGCTCTCGGTGAGCGATGCGGGCAACCCTGTTCCCTCGCCGCCGAGGAACATCGCGGTGCCCGGACGCCAGTCGATCTCATCTGGCGCAACCCCGACGCGCGGCGCCGCGGCCACCGATTGCAGTCCCGCCGCCCGTACGCGCTCGAGCGCCACTTCCGGTGTCCGGATGGTGGCGACCGGCAGGCGCAGCGCGCTTCCCATGCTGCCGCGCACCGCCTTCCACGAAAACGGGTTCGCTGACCTGCCGCAGACGATGACGCCGGTGGCGCCACCCGCCTCGGCCGCACGCAGGAGGGCACCGAGGTTGCCCGGATCCTGCACGTCGGCCGCCACCACCACGAGCGCGCCCGGCTGCGCGCAGATGGCGTCGGCGTCGAGCGGCTCGCGTTCGGCAATCGCCACGATGCCCGACGGCGTCCGAACCGGGCTCATGGCGGCCATCACGGCGTCGCTCACCGACGAGATCTCGACGCGATCGCGTTCGAGCTCGCGTGCGAGCGCAGCCAGCTCGGAACCGTCACCGGCGTGCGTCGCCGAGATCGCGACGGCTTTCAAACGGACCGCCGCATCGCGCGCATCGCGCACGAGGTGTACGCCGTCGAGCAGCAGGCGCCGTCCTCCGGGGTCGGGCGCATCGGCCAGTTCGCGGAACGCGCGGACCAGCGGATTCTGCCGGCTCGTGATCGTCTTCATCGACCGACCGAGGCTGAGAATAGCATGTGCTATGTTGTTGTACAGCAGCACAGATGAAGGAGCGCATCCTCAAGCGTTTCAGCGACGAGATTGCGGCCCTCGAGCGCGAGCTGAAGATCGATCTGCCGAAGGAGATTCAGCGTGCGCGCGAGCATGGCGACCTGCGGGAGAACGCCGAGTACAAAGCGGCCAAGGAGCGCCAGGGGATCGTCAACGCGCGGATCGCGATGTTGAAAAAGCGCGTCGGCGAGATCTCGCTGATGAATCTCGATCGTATTCCGCATGACAGGGCAGGCTTCGGCTCGACTGTCCATCTCAAGGGCGAGAACGGCGACACCATCGTCTACCAGCTCGTGATGCCCGAGGAGGCCGACGTGACCAAGGGCCTGATCTCGACGTCGTCGCCGATTGGCCGCGCCATCCTCAACAAGGAGGAAGGTGACGAGATCATGGTCAGCACGCCCAGCGGAACGCGCCAGTTCGAGCTCATCAAGCTCACTACGATCCACGACGACGAATAGTGGAACAGACGCCGTACTCGCCGCAACGCCGCACGGCGCTGGTTCTTTGCGGTACAGGCGCCCACGGCGTCTACCACGCGGGTGTGCTCCGCGCCCTGGAAGAAGCCGGCGTCAAGATTGATGTCGTGGCGGGCCATGGCATCGGTGCGGCGAGCGCGGCGCTCGCGGCCATTGACGGCGCGGTGAAGCTCTGGGAGCCGAACGGTATCTGGCGCGGTTCGCGCGTGCGCCCGCTCTACAGGTGGCGCTGGCCGCTGCGAGCGGCCGGATGGCTGGTTGTGCCGTTGGTCGTCACGCTCCTGGCGCGTTTCATCGTGATTGCGCGTGGAGCGACGATTCCACCCGTGCTGCTGTTTGCTCCCACGATCGTGACGGCCGCAATCGTCCTCGTCCTGGCGGGAGGTCTCGTGGTCGCCAGACTGCGAGCGCAGGCAGAACGGCGGGCGGTCGGGTGGTGGTGGTGGCGACTGCTCGGGGCGCCGATCGATGCGGGCGCGGCGCGGACGCTCTTTGCCCGCGCGACCTGGGACCTCGTGCGCGGTGCCGCACCAGTCAAACGTCCGGACAGTCGCGCGCTCAGTCGGCGATATGCAGAGCTGTTGTCCGAGAGCCTCGGGCAGCCCGGTTATCGCGAGCTCATGATGGTCGTCACCGATGTCGACACGCGAAGCGATCTCGTAGCGGCGATGCTGCGGGAGCCCTATCGCCGCGACTTCACGACTGGCCGGGCGGGTCGAGACCGGCAGGCGGAAATCCTCGACCTGGCTGGACTCGGTCGCGATCTCGTGCTCGACGTGGTGGCGGGCGCCCTGACCCTTCCACTCGGCACCGATTACCACCTCGTGACCTTCGGCCGCGACACCTACTGGCGCGGTGAGACGCACCGGCTCTGCGACCGGCCGGCTTCGCTCGCTCGGTTGCTCGACGAGCTCGCGGGTGCCGGCGTTACGCAGGCGGTCGTGGTCAGCGCCGTTCCCGTGACCGCCGGCCCTCATCGCCTCCGCGCGTCAGGGCTCGAGGTGCGCCAGCGGCTGGGCGAGTTCGTGAGCGCATCGGAAGCCGCAGCGCGGCGCGACGCGCTCGACAGCCGCACGGCGCGTTTCGAGGCCGTGTATCTGATTTGTCCGGCGCACAATCCGGTCGGGCCCTTCGACTTCGGCGGGGCGTATGATGAGGCGTCCGATCGCCATCAGACACTCGGCGAGCTGATGGAGCGGGCGTACGAAGATGCGTACCGTCAGTTCATCGAGCCGGTCGTCGGCGCAAGCGGAGAGCACCTCGGAACCTCGCAGCAGGCAGCAGGCAGCAGGCAACAGGCAGCGGGTGGCACGCAGTAAGAAAACCTCTGCGTGCTGCCTGCGGCGTCCTGCCTCCTGCCGGCTTGGTGCTGCCAGCTACCGGCTGCCTGCCGGCTTAATTGCTCGTCTTCGGCAGCTCGTTGTAAATCACCTGGATATTGGATTTCAGCCGCGCCTCCTGGACTGCCCCGTAGCCGGTGTACTTCGGCGGCATCTTCCAGCTGGCGGCAAGGTCGTCAACGCTCTTCCCGGCCTTCCTGGCCTCGCGAACGGCCGCGAGGAACTCCTTGTTGAAATCGGAGTACTCCTTCAGGTCGTTCATTGTCATCTGCACGCTGTGACCGGTGATGATCGTGTCCACGTTCTTCACGGTCGAATGCGCCTTGGCCAGCGAGTCCCCAATAGCGACGCCGCTCCCGCCATTGTTCGCATCGAGCAACGGAAGGTTCTTGCCCGCGAAGATGTCACCGGCGGACATGATCCGGAGCGACGGGAACACGACCCACGCGTCTCCGTTGGTATGACCGCGTCCAAAGTAGTAGAGGTCGACCTGATCGGCCCCTTTGCCGATCGTCATGCGGTCCTTGAAGGTGCGCTTCGGCAACCCTCTCCCGTTGTTTTCCTTGAAGATGTTGGGCGCCGGTCCCTTCTGCGGCAATCCCGTGACCGGGGCCATCTTCTCCATGTTCGACTTCGTGTTCTCCTGCACCACGATGTCGATGTTGGTCGGGAACTCGACGTTGCCGCTCACGTGATCGAAGTGCGTATGGGTGTTGATCACGGTGGTGATGGGCTTGGGGGTGAGCTCCTTGATCTTGTCGAGGAGCGGCTGACCCCAGCCCGGATTCTTGGTGTCAACGACCACGACGCCGTTCGTGGTCACGAAGACCGACGAGTTACCGCCGCCCCCCTTCAGGACCCAGAAGTTGTCTTTGAGTTTCTCGACCTCGATGACCTTCGCCTGGCCGGCGGGCTGCTGGTAGGCGCCGACCGCGACGCTGAGGGCGCCCGCGGCGAGCAGGACACCCAGAACGATAGTTCGCCTCATGGCATGGCTCCTTGTAGCGCCGGGCGATACCCCGGTGCGACGTCAATCTGGCATGACAATGGTCGCCAATACTACCGTACCGGCGCGGCCGCCTCTTCAGAATTTTGAATCGGTGCGAGGGGATCCGTCGGACGGACCGCCCGCCGGAGAACAGACGATGAACAAGGGATTTTCGACCACGTTGATCCACCGCGGTGAGGGGAAAACCGAGCCGCCCGGCTCGCTGACCACCCCGATCTACGAGACGACGACGTTCGTTTTCGAAAACGCGGAGGCCGTCCGCCGCTACAACGAGGGGAAATCGTCGCGCTACCTGTACTCACGGTACGAGAATCCGACAATTGTCGCGACGGAGGAGAAGGTGGCGGCGCTCGATGGCGCCGAGGGCGCGCTGGCATTCGGCTCGGGGATGGCCGCGACCACCAACGTCCTGCTGACCTTCCTGCGCGCGGGAGACGAGGTTGTGTGCAGTGCCGCCATTTACGGTGGCACGTTCCATCTCCTCGAGGACTTCCTCCCGAAATTCGACATTCGCCCGCGCTTTGTCAGCCTCGAGGACCTGCGCGAGCCGCACCACATCGTCGGCGAGCGGACCCGGATGGTCTGGTTCGAGTCGCCCATCAATCCACACCTCCGATGCGTGGACATCCGGAAGGTCGCCGACGCGTGCCGGGCGCGCGGCGTCCTGAGCGTCCTCGACAATACGTTCGCGAGCTCCATCAACCAGCGGCCGCTCGAGCTCGGGGTGGACGTCTCGATGCAGAGTGCGACGAAATATCTCAACGGGCACAGCGACGTGACCGGCGGAGTGCTTTCGGCCCGTCGTGAGCTGATTGAGCTGTTGGCGAAGGCGCGGCGACTGCTCGGCGGAGTCATGGATCCGCAGGCGGCCTACGCGCTCGGCCGGGGGCTCAAGACGCTGCCGCTCCGTGTCGAGCGGCACAATGCCAACGCCGCGGTGGTGGCGCTGGCGCTCGAGCGGCATCCGCATGTCAGGCGCGTGTACTACCCGGGCCTCCCGTCTCACCCGGATCACGATATTGCGCGGCGCCAGATGCGCGGCTTCGGCGGGATGGTGTGCATCGACGTCGAGGGAGGTCAGGATGCCGCGTTCCGCGCGTTCGATCGGCTCCAGATCATCCGCCGCGCGGCCAGTCTCGGCGGGACGGAGAGTCTCTGCAGCCTGCCGATCCTCACCTCACAGTGGGGACACACTGACGAGCAGCTCGAGGCGGCGGGCGTCACCAAGGGCATGATGCGGCTGTCGATCGGGCTGGAGGATCCGGAAGACTTGATTGAAGACTTGAGACAGGCGTTGGATTAAGTAGGCAGTAGGCAGTAGGCAGTAGGCGGTAGGCAGTAAATAGACGGTCGCCACGCGGCGAGGTAATGCGCCTCGGCTGGCGTTTTCTGCCTACTGCCTACTGCCTACTGCCTACTGCCTACTGATTACGCCCGCACCAGCTTCTTGTCCGCGGGCTGGTGCTCGTGGAGGAAATGCACCATCAGCTCGAGGATCTGGTTCGGAAAGCGGTCGGGGTCGGGATCGCCGAACTTCTCCCTGAACGCGCGCAGTGGCACCACCGCCTTTGCCATCGCACGGTGGCCGCCGGCGCTCCCGATGTCGGCGAAGTACTTGCGCACGAACTCCCCGGCATTGCGTGAGTAGCCAAGGTTCCGCACCGACATGACCAGCGTGTCGTTGACGATCCCGCCGATGATCGTCCACTTCACGTTCTCGAGCTGGAGATAGAAATCGGCGACGTAGGGGATGAAGTCCTCGCGCGGCGACTGGCCCAGGAATGCGCAGAAGACCTGCTCGTGCATCCGGCCGCTCTGTTTGGCCTTGAGGACGTACTCCAGGCGCTCCATCGTGATTTCCGCGCCTTCCATCTTGCGGATGAGCGCCGCGTCGGCCAGCGGATACAGGTAGGAGAACGCATCGAGGTCCACCCGGTTCGCCTGGCGGTTGAAGAACAACGTGTCCGACTTGATGGCATAGAGCATCGCCGTCGCGGTCCGCTCGGAGATGTTCGCATCGACGGCCCGCAGGTGCTCGGTCAGGATGGTCGACGTGGAACCGTAGTCGGGACGGATATCCTTGAACACCGCGCTATAGCCCGTCTGTTCGGGGTGGTGATCGATCACCAGGTCGACGCGGTCGATCAGCTCGCCGAAGTAGTGCGGCTGGACGTCCACCATCGCGATGCGCTCGTACTCGTGCACCTGCGGCGGCTCGATGTGCTCGACGTGAATGTCGAGCAGGTTCTCCATCCGCAGATTCTCGGGCCGGGTCACGCCCTGTAGCGCGCCGATGATGGCGGTTTGTTTCGTACGGCGCAGTATGTTACGCAGCGCGAGACCGCTTGCCATCGCGTCCGGATCGGGATCGTGGTGCAGGACGATGAGGACGCGATCCGCGTCGCTGAAGTAGCGCTGATATTGCTGAACTTTGAGCCGGGTCAACGATCGGCTGAACTCGGTCTTGAGCGGTCCACCGAAGAGCTCCGAGATCGTGATGAAGTTCAGCTCGGGAAACTGCGACTTCAGATCGTCCTCACGGCGGCCGGCGTCCGTGAGTCCGACGCCAAGCACGTAGATCAGCGTGCCGCCGGCATCGCGGATGGCCTCCAGAACCTTTTTGAGGCTGCGTCGGCCGTTGTCCTCCACGATGACGCACGTACTCGGGGTAAGGTCGGCCTTGAGGTACGAGTCGGTGCGACGAGGGTCCGCGACCGTGATGTTTATCCCGGAGTCGTGAAGGCGACGGGCCAGGAGCCGGCTTTCAACGAGGAAGTCGACTTCGAAGCTGGGCACCAGGGTTTCGTGGAGGATCCTGATGACCAGCTCGTTCTGGCAGACGGCAAGGCACCTCATGTGGTGACCGGAAGGGGCGCCTTGATCCCTGGATGTTGGGAAACCATACGCGCCAAACCTTGATTATACGCCTGCTAGTGCAGCACCGAGGCGCCAGGCCCCAGCGTGCCTGATGCCTGAGACAGCCCTGATACGTGCCCTTCGACTCTGCTCAGGACATCCCGAGCGCGGTCGAGCGATGAGAGCTGATCCCTGCGGCCCCGGTTTGGGTAGGATAATCGCCGGGAGATCCGGTATGACCCGAGCCATCCCCGTCGTGTTGATATGCGCGGCTGTCGCGGGTGGTGTGCACCTGGTCGCACAGCAGCCGACCTTCAGGACCGAGACCGAGCTCGTCAGCTTCGGTGTGACCGTTGTCGACAGGCGCGGGAACTTCATCCGTGACCTCCAGCCGGAAGACTTCGAGATCATCGAAGAGGGGAAGCGGCAGACCATCCGCGTCTTCGCGCGCGGCGATGCCACGGAGGCTGCGCCCAAGATGCATGTCGGCCTGTTGTTCGACACGAGCGGCAGCATGGGCGAGGACATCAAGCTGTCGCGCTCGGCGGCGATCAAGTTTCTCAACACGCTCGCCGACGCCGTCGACATGACGCTCGTCGACTTCGACACCGAGGTGCGGATAGCGAAGTACGGCCAGGAGGATTTTCCACGGATGGTGGAACGGATCCGCGGCCGCAAACCCGAAGGCATGACGGCGCTCTATGACGCGCTTGGCGTCTATCTCGACGGGGCGGCTGAAGACGAAGGTCGTACGATTCTCGTGCTCTACACCGACGGTGGCGACACGCGAAGCACCCTCGGGTTCTCCGACGTGATGACGCTCGTCCGCGCATCTGACGTGACAATCTACGCCATCGGCTTTCTGGAGCACCAGTCGAGCGGCGTCCGGGCGGAGCAACGAATGCGCCTGATCCAGATCGCGCAGTCGACGGGCGGCGAAGCGTTCTTTCCGAACACGATGAAGGAGGTCGAATCCGCCTACGACAAGATCCTGACGCAGATCCGCGCGCAGTACAGCCTTGGATACCTCTCCACGAATCAGACGACCGACGGGAAGTGGCGCAAGGTCGAGATCAAGGTCCGCCGGCCGGATCTGAAGGACGTCCGGATCCAGACGCGCAAGGGCTACTTCGCGCGCTACAAGGAGGCTGGCTCCGATCGGCGGAGGTAACCGCGAGATCGCTTCGAGTGACGTAGGCCGCATCTTCACCCCTCGACAAGCTCGCCCCTCGACTGGCGCTCGGGGCGCCCTGAGCACGTCGAAGGGCAGATGCGGCGCTGTTCGCTGCGCCGTGTCTAAAGACCCGGCCTACGTACCGCGGTTGGCGTGTGGTACGATGTGATTTTTGTCGTGCTCTGCGCGACCCTGTCCTGCGACGCATGCCTTCTGTGTACGATCGGTTCAGTCTGGTTACCGATTTCGAGCTGCGCGGCGACCAGATTCGCGCAGTCGACGAGCTCACCGAAGGCCTGACCCGCGGCGACCCGCATCAGGTCCTGCTCGGCGTCACCGGCTCGGGCAAGACGTTCACGATGGCGCAGGTGATCTCGCGCGTGAACCGCCCCACGCTCGTGATGGCGCACAACAAGACGCTTGCCGCCCAGCTCTTTCAGGAATTCCGGCGGTTCTTCCCGGAGAACGCCGTCGAGTACTTCGTCAGCTACTACGATTACTACCAGCCCGAGGCCTACGTCCCCTCCACCGACTCGTACATCGAGAAGGAAGCGACCATCAACGACGAGATCGACCGGATGCGCCTCTCGGCCACGCGGTCGCTGTTCGAGCGGCGCGATGTCATCATCGTGGCGAGCGTGTCGTGCATCTACGGCCTGGGATCACCCGAGGCGTACTACGGGATGCTGCTGCCGCTCGAGATCGGACAGCGGATCGATCGGGATCAGATCCTGCGCAAGCTCGTCGAGATCCAATACGAACGGAACGATACGGAGTTTGGCCGCGGCACGTTTCGGGTCCGCGGCGACATCGTCGAAGTCTACCCGTCGTATGAAGAGCAGGCGCTGCGGATCGGCTTGTTCGGCGATGAAGTCGACGAGCTCGCGTCCTTCGATCCGCTCACGGCCAAGATCTCGAGGCGTCACGACAAGGTTGCCGTCTACCCCAAGTCGCACTTCGTCACGTCACGCGATCGGACCAAGGCGGCGGTGGAGTCGATCAAGAAGGAGCTCGAATGGTACCGGGGTCAACTCGAGTCCGAGGGCAAGCTGCTCGAGGCGCAGCGGCTGCACCAGCGGACGATGTTCGACCTCGAGATGATTCGAGAGATCGGCTACTGCCACGGCATCGAGAACTACGCGAGACACCTGACCGGGCGCGCTCCGGGCGAGCCGCCCCCGACGCTGCTCGATTACCTGCCCGATGATGCGCTGGTCGTTGTCGACGAAAGCCACCAGACGATCCCGCAGATACGTGGCATGTACCACGGCGACCGCTCCCGAAAGGAAGTGCTGGTCGCCTACGGCTTCCGTCTGCCGTCGGCGCTCGACAACCGGCCGCTGAACTTCGAGGAGTGGGAGCGCCGCGTCCATCAGGTCGTGTTCGTGTCCGCCACGCCGGGTCCATACGAGCTCTCGAAGGCGGCCGGCGTGATCGTCGAGCAGGTGATTCGGCCGACCGGACTGATGGATCCGCCGATCGAGGTGCGGCCCGTGCGCGGGCAGGTCGACGACCTGCTGAACGAGATCCGCGAGCGCGTCGCGCGTCGCGAGCGCGTCCTCGTGACAACGCTCACCAAGCGCATGGCGGAGGACCTGACGACCTACTACCAGGAGCTCGGCGTCAAGGTGCGTTACCTGCACTCGGACATCGACACGCTCGAGCGGGTGGAGATCCTCCGGGACCTGCGGAGGGGCGCGTTCGACGTGCTGGTCGGGATCAATCTGCTGCGTGAAGGGCTGGACCTGCCCGAGGTCTCGCTCGTGGCCATCCTCGACGCGGACAAAGAAGGGTTTCTCCGTTCGTCCGGTTCGCTCATTCAGACATCCGGACGCGCCGCGCGGAACGTGAACGGCCGGGTCCTCATGTACGCTGAGATTCAGACGGCGTCGATGAAGTCGGCTATTGCGGAAACCGAACGGCGGCGCGCGCTGCAATCCGCCTACAACGAGGCCCACGGCATCACGCCCGAGTCGGTCGTGCGGGAGATCGATGACGTGCTGTCGAGCGTGTACGAGCGCGACTACGTGGCCACCCCCTCGGTGCGCGAGGAACGCGAGACGTTCCGCACGCAGGCAGAGCTCGACGCCCACATCGCCCGGCTCCAGAGCGAGATGAAGGCGGCGGCTGCGAACCTCGATTTCGAGCGCGCTGCCACGCTGCGCGACAGCCTCAAGGCGCTTCGCACTCGAGAGCTCGGCCTGACCGGTCTCTCCGCGAACCGGTGATCGTGTGGCGAGCTTCGTCGACAAATGGGTGAAGGGCGGACTGCTCGAGGTGCAAGAGTACGTCCTCCTCGTTTCTGCCGCGATCCGTGGCATGGTCACGCGCCCCTTCTACCGGCGCGACGTCATCGAGCAGTTCGATACACTCGGTGTCGGCTCGCTCACGGTCGTGCTTCTGACGGGGTTTTTTACCGGCGCGGCGCTGGCGTTGCAGAGTGGCCAGACACTGGACCGGTTCGGCGCGCGGTCGCTCGTTGGGCAGCTCGTCAGCGCCTCGATGATCAGGGAGCTCGGCCCGGTTCTCACCGGACTGATGTTCGCCGGCCGGGTCGGCTCGGGCATCGCGGCGGAACTCGGCTCAATGGTCGTCACCGATCAGATCAACGCGCTTCGCGCGCTCGGCACCGACCCCATTCGCAAGCTCGTCGTTCCCCGCGTGCTGGCGGGTACGTTCATGGCCCCGGTGTTGACGGTGGTGGCCGACACGTTTGGCATCAGCGCGGGTTGGCTGATTGCCGTCACAAGCCTGAGGGTCGGCTCGAGCGTGTACTGGACGTCCGTCCGCGACGCCCTGTACCTTCAGGATGCGTGGCAGGGGTTGATCAAGCCGCTCGTGCTCGGCTTCGTGATCGTAACGATTGGCTGTCACGTCGGCCTGCGTACCCGGGGCGGTACTCAGGGCGTCGGCCGGTCGACGACGACTGCCGTCGTCGTCGCATCGGTCGCGGTGATCGCGGTGGATTTCTTCCTGACCCCGTTGTTGATTGCGCTGTTGTACTAGGATGACAATTGCCACGGAGCGCTCGACCGAACTCGAAGAGGCGCTCGGTCCGGGGTCGCCGATCGTCGTCTTCGACCGCGTGTCGCTTGCGTTCGACGAGAAGGTGATTCTGCGCGAGGTCAGCTTCACGCTCATCAAGGGCCACACGAAAGTCTTCCTCGGCGCCAGCGGTGCGGGAAAGTCGACGATCCTCAAGTTGATCGTGGGACTCCTCAAGCCCGATAGCGGCATCATCTGGGTCAACGGCGAGCGCGTCGACATCATGACCGAGGAGGAGCTGATGGTCGTGCGCAACGACCTCGGGATGGTGTTCCAGGAAGGCGCGCTGTTCGATTCGCTGACCGTCGCTGAAAACGTCGGATACAAGCTGCTGGAGCAGGGGCTCGGCGAGGACCAGGTGTGGCGGCGCGTCGAAGAGGTCCTCGGATTCATCGGCCTGGCCGCGTACATCGACAATATGCCCTCGGAGCTCTCGGGTGGACAGCGGCGGCGCGTGGCCATCGCGCGGGCGATGGCGTACAAGCCGCGGATCCTGCTCTACGACGAGCCGACCA
The DNA here is from genome assembly GCA_036005125.1 of Vicinamibacterales bacterium. Taxonomy (GTDB): domain Bacteria; phylum Acidobacteriota; class Vicinamibacteria; order Vicinamibacterales; family UBA2999; genus DASYQV01. The sequence continues at coordinate 29,046 of DASYQV010000282.1, read as the reverse complement.
CCGGCCTCGACCCCATCACGGCGAACACCGTTGACGACGAGATCATCAAGCTGCGCGACCTCGAGGGGGTGAGCTCCATTCTGGTCACGCACCAGTTGCGCGACGCCTTCCGCGTCGCCACCTACGAAGCCGTCCGCGAGGGCGGCATCGTCGAAATCACGCCCGCCGACGACGAGAAGTGCGAACAAGCGGAGTTCATCATGCTCAAGGATGGACACGTCCATTTCGAGGGCCACTCGGCTGAGCTGCGGGCGTCGACAGATCCGTACATCCGATCCTTTTTATCGTAGGGGATTTGAATCATGCCTCGAACTCGCTCACTTGGCTGGGCCGAATTGAAGATCGGCCTGCTGACCGTTTTCGCGCTCGTGATGGCGGGCATTCTGATTTTCATGCTCGGCGGCGAAGGCGGCTTCTTCTGGCAGCGGTACAGACTCAAGACAGTGTTCGACAACGTCGCCGGCCTCAAGCCAGGCGCGCCCGTGCGGGTCGCGGGCGTGGAGGTCGGATCCGTGACCCGTGTCGAATTCGTGGGCAACCGCGTGGAAGTGGTGATGGAGCTCTCGAAGGACGTGCAGCCACGAGTCACCGACCAGTCGGTGGCCATGCTGGGATCGGTTTCGCTGCTCGGCGAGGCAGCGGTCGACATTACCGCGTCGAGCGAGGGCCAGCCACTTCACGACTGGAACTACGTGCCAAGCCGTCCGCCTGCGCCCACGATCTCCGATGTCACCACGCGAGCGACACAAGGGCTCGAGGAAGTGGCGAGGTTGCTCGCGGGCGTGCGGGAAGGGCGGGGGACGATCGGGCGGATGTTCACCGACGACTCGCTCTACAGGCAGATGGGTGCCCTGGTCGACTCGGCCGAAGACGTCGCCCGACGGCTCACCGACGGTCGCGGCACGATCGGTCGTCTTGCCAACGATCCGACGGCTGCGAGGACGCTCGAGGCGTCACTGCGAAACCTCGAAGAGATCACGGCGCGCATCCGGAACGGCAAGGGCAGCCTTGGACAGCTCGTCGAAGACGACACGCTCAGCAGATCGCTGACGTCGACGACCGCCAACCTCGATACGCTCACCATGCGGCTCAATAAAGGAGAAGGCACCGCGGGCAAACTCGTCACGGATCCGGCGCTGTACAACAGGCTCAACTCGATGGCCGAGCGACTGGACAAAGTGGTCGGAGAGCTCCAGCAGGGGCAAGGCACCGCCGGTCAACTGCTGCACGACCGGCAGTTGTATGAGAACATGAACGCGGCGGTCACCGAGCTCCGACAGCTGTTCAGAGACATCCGGGCCGACCCGAGAAAATTTCTGAACGTTCGCGTCAGCGTGTTCTGACCTGAGACTACCCCGGGCTTCGCGATGAGACGGAGGAAATGCCGTGGCCAATACCAATGAAGGCGTCGGCGCTGGCAGTCTGCTGCTGGCATTCGTGGCCGGGGCGGTGACGGGCGCCGCGGTGGCATTGCTGTTTGCGCCCGCATCCGGTGAGGATACACGCGGGTTTCTCGGACAGGCAGCGCGTGACGGGCGGGAGCGCGCCGCTGACGCGGCGAGGCAGGGGCGCGACATACTCGCTCGTGAAAGGGAGAACCTGACGAGCGCGTTCGAGCGCGGCCGCGAGGCGTATGAGGCCACACGTGAGAAGGAGCGGGAGTCTTGAACGACGTCTGGCTCGGGATCATCGCGATGGCCGTGGCGGTGATGGCCGGCATCCAGATCGGTGCCGTAGTGGTCGCGTTGCGCGTGGCGAAGCGCATGGATCACCTGGCGAGCCAGTTCGAGCAGGACATCAAGCCGGTCATGGCCAACATCACGAGAATGACGGCGGAAGCGGCGCGCGCGGCATCGCTGGCGGCCACTCAGATTGAAAGCGCGGACCGCGTGCTCGGTGACTTTGCACAGCGCGTGGAGCAGACGCTCAGTGCGGTGCAGTCGCGGGTGTTCGGCCCGGCGCGCGAAGGGGCGGCCCTTCTGGCCGGAATCCGGGCGGCGCTGGCGGCGTTCCGGGATCTGCGCGAGAGCGGCCGGCGCCGCGGCTCGGTCGTCGAGGACGAGGACGCGCTCTTCATCGGCTGATTGGCTGATTGACGGCCGGCTCCGGCGGTGATACAAGGTGTGCCAACGTGACACTAGGGCGCTGGATTTTGTTTTTCTGACAAATACTGCCAGCGCGGTAGTGCCACCAACGTGACAGGACCTGGGTCACGGCGCGGCATTTTGCGTTTGTGGCTATGCCGCGCTCTGACCGTCTGGTCACCATCCCCGGGGGGCGACGTGAGCATCGCGCTGTATCGGTTGCGTGGCGTTCTTCTGACGGTGGCCCTGCTGCTGGTTCCCACTGCAACGTTTGGCCAGGCTCCGAAGTCGACCGCCCTGGCCGCGGAGCTGGCCCGTCTGATGGACCAGGCCAAAGTGGACAGCATCGCCGCAAAGCACCCGACTTTGCCCGACAGCTACATCGGCGCGTTGTACTTTGCCGGCAGCCAGCTTCTGGTCGTCGAGGCCAAGTACTCGGTGCCCCAGCTTCTCGACAAGAAGCTGGAGAGCAAGGAATATCGCGACGTGTACATCGACCTCAATAGCGCGTCGGTGCCGGACACCAAGATCTTCATCTCGGATCTCGGCGCGGATGGGCTCAAGCCAAAGCGGGAAGAGAATCAGCCCTTCGATACCGTCGAACTGCGCGGCAAGAGCTATTCGTTCGACGGCGACTGGCGGCGAGCCAAGCTGACGGAGGAGGAGTACATGAAGCAGTACCAGCAGGCCGAGCAGGAATATGAGAAGATGCTCGAGGCGCTGTTGGGACAGCTCAAGAAGACCTCGTAACCAGGCGCTTTGGCGTCACGGTGCGAGGCAAAAAAGGGCAGCTGGGTTTCCGGCTGCCCTTTTTGTTTTTGTGATTGGTGGTTCGTGATTCGTGATGTCCCGGATCACGAATCCGCTAATGTGCGCGCGTGCGAACGTCGTGCGAGAGAATCGCCCACGCCAGCCACACGCCGCCGGCCGCAGCGGCCAGGAACAGGAGCATCGCGAGACCTGGATACCCCAGGATCGTGAACGTCGTCTGCACGCGCATCAGCATCGCCGCGCCGACGATGAGCGCCGCCAGCACGAGGCCGAGCGCGATCCGGTTGGCCACCTTCTGCAGGCCTCCGATGATCGCCCCATCGTCGATGATCTCGACCTTCACGCGCAGCTCGCTTGCCGCCACGGCGTCGAGAATGCGGTTCACCCGGCCCGGCAGCCGCTCGACGAACTCTTTGGCGTCCTGCATGGACGCGAAGATGTTCGCGGGCGAGATGCTCTTCATCATCCGCCGCCGCATCAAATCGGCGGCGTTCCGTCGAATCGACGCGTTCGCGTCGAAGGTTGGATCCAGCGTGCGTCCGATGTGATCGAGGTTGAGCAGGGTCTTGCCGAGGAGCGCGAGCTCCGGTGACATCCGCAATCGGTGGTCGGCGCCCATCCTGCCCATCTCCAGCATCACGCGACCCGCGTTCAGGTCTTTGAGCGCGACACCGTGATAGCGGCCGACCATGTCGACGATCGCGCGGCGCAGCGCCGCCTCGTCGAAGGATTCGAGCTTCTCACCGAGCTGGATGGCCACGGAGGCGGCCTGATCGCCGTCCCCCTCGGCGATTCCCAGCACGAGACGGAACAGTTGTTCCTGCATCGGCGGCGACACGCGTCCAATCATCCCGAGGTCGAGCAGCGCGAGCCGGTGATCTGTGGTGATGAACACGTTGCCCGGATGCGGATCGGCGTGAAAGACGCCGTCGATCAGAACCTGCTGCAAGTACGCTCGAAAGAGTTGCTCGGCAAGATCCTGTGTGTCGATGTCGCAAAGCTCGACGGGGCTGACACGAGTGATCTTCGTGCCGCTGACGTACTCCATCGTGAGAACGCGCCGGCGCGTGTAGTCGTCGACAGGCTCCGGAACGACGATGCGGTCGAAGTCGCGAAGCTGAGAGGCAATCGCGCGGAGATTCTCAGCTTCCTGCCGATAGTCCAGCTCTGCGAGAAGAGCTTTCCGGAACTCCTCGACGATCAGGGTGGGATCGGCCTTGCGGCCCGCGTCCGAGAAGCGCTCCACCAGCGACGCAATCTGCGTGAGGAACTCGATGTCGCTGGTGACCTGCGCCTCGATTCCCGGGCGTTGCACCTTCACGGCGACCTCGCGGCCGCTTCTGAGGACCGCTCGATGCACCTGCGCGAGCGAAGCGGCGGCTATCGGCACCGGATCGAACTCGAAGAATGCCTTCGACATCCGGACGCCGAGCTCCTCCTGGACGACGGTCTCGACATCTTCGAAGGAAAAAGGCGCGACCGAGTCCTGAAGCCGCGCGAGCGCATTCAGATATGCGGGTGGAAGAAGGTCCGAGCGGGTGGAAAGCAGTTGCCCGATCTTGATGAACGTCGGGCCGAGCGATTCCAGGTCGGCCGCGAGCTCGTCCGGATCCGGCAGGCCGGGGCGTGCGTACTTAGCGGTAAACCACGTGAAATCCTTGTAACGGCTTAGCTTGGTCGGGGCGCCCATTTCGTCGAAGACCGCAATTTGTGTGCCCGGCTTCCCGCAGGTCGCTTGCGAAACGAGGAACGGGCGATCCATCTTTCGGACATACGTGAACGAACCAGCCATGCGATTGAGCGTGTCGCGGGTGGTTTACCAGTGGGTCAGGCGCAAGACGTCCTGTGATCGAGGAGTCACTGTTTTCCAGTCCGCTGTGCGCGTCCCTCGGCAAATCACTTCCCGAGCTCGGGTCCCGTGTGACTTGATAGCGAGAAGGTTGGTGATCTAACTTGCGCGAGTTGGAACGAGATCACCCCTTGGCTGCGAAGAGTCGATCAACTCCGCTGCGGAGCGGGAAACTCTGCGATTGGCCTGAACGACATTTGAACGACCAGCAGTCGGACAAACTCGATGGACCGTGCCCTTACTCCGCTCGGAGCGCGGCGACGGGATCGAGGCCCGCGGCCCGACGCGCAGGGAAATATGCTGCGGCGAGCACGACAGCGAGCAGCACGCCGGCGCCCGTGACGAACACGCCGAGGTCAATTGGCTGGATTCCATAGAGCAACGACGCCAGTGTGCGTGTCACGGAAATGGCGACAACGAGGCCGATGGCGGCGCCAGCGGCGCCAACGATGAAGCTGCGTCGTACGACGGCCCGGAAGATGTCTGGAGAGGTGGCACCGATGGCCGATCGCACGGCAATCTCGCGACGACGCTGGCGCACTTCGTATGACATCACGCCATAGACGCCGACTCCCGCTAGCACGATGGCCATCAGCGCAAAGAAACCACTCACCGTCAACGCAGTGAGCGGGCGGGCCCGTTCTCGCGCCAGGAGCGTGTCCATGGCTTCGACAGACGCGACGGTAGCAGCGGGCTCGATGGTGTGGACTCTCTGTAGGATCGCTGGCCCAAGCGCCTCAGGCGCGGATGCGGCGCGAACGACCAGAGACGCAGCTTGGAAGAAAAAGAACTGGTCGGCTGGCAAGTAGACCGTCATCCACGACTTCGTCAGCTCGCGATAGCGCGTGTCCGCCGCGACCCCAACGACCGTTACCCACGGCCACTGACGTGCAGGAGTGGAAAGAGCGAACTGAAGCCGTTTGCCAAGCGGGTCTCGACCAGGCCAGTAGCGCTGGGCTACTGACTCACTGACGACGGCGACGGGTGCACGGTCCCGCCGGTCGCCATCGGTGAAGGCACGACCTCGGAGGATCCGAATCCCGAGCGTACGGAAATACGAGGGAAGGACCGGCTCCCACGTGGACCACGGATTTGTCCTCGCCTCCTCTCGGGTCTGTCCCTCGAAAAGCATCGGAGCGCTTAGTCCAAGCGTTCCGGACCCCGGGCCGAAGTGAGTAGGCGTCGCAGCGATCACACCCGGAAGTGCTTCCACCTGCGGGAGAAGCTGATCGTAGAACGCCAACGTCGAACGTGAATCGCGCTGGCGGGTCTCGGGAAGGAGCAGCGAAGCCACAACGAGCTCCTTCAAATTGAAGCCGCGCTCGATCGATTGCAGATGGGCAAACGTGCGCAGCAATAATCCGGCACCGATCGCCACGACGACGGCGGCCGAAATCTCCGCCACCGTGAATACCAGGAGACCCTTCGTTCCCGTAACGGCTTTGAAGGCGTGCTCAACACCGGGAGCACGACCAAGACGTCGATAAGTCCAGGCTGGAACCGTTCCGAGCGTCAGTACCCATGCGAGTGCGGCAACGGCGCAGAACGTCAGCACCCTCATATCGAGCGTCGCGTGTTCAATCCTGGGCACGTCGCCTGGCGCGAGCCAAAGCACGGCGCCGAGGAGTGCACGGGCGACGAGCAGGCCGCAGGTGGTGCTTAACAAGGCGAGGACAAGCGCTTCGGTGAGCGTCTGGCGTAGCAGTCGTCCAGGGCTCGCGCCAAGGGCGACGCGGATCGCCATCTCCGACCGGCGCCCAGATGCTCGCATCAACAGCAACGCCGCGACGGTGTGCGGCTTCGCTGTTACATGGATCCCGTAACGGGTCAGCCGCACATTTATCGGCATAATGTCCAGGAGAGCGAGGTCGAGGAAGTTCTCGTCAAACCGATTGAAGATCGTGCGGGCACTGAGGGTTCACGCGTCGCCATCGGTCAGACGGAAGCGGGCAGGTATCTTCGAGTGATTTATTTGCCCGATCCGCAACCAGATTCAGCGTTCGTGATCACCGCGTACGACCTCGGTCCGAAAGCGCTGAAGGCGCTCCGGCGGCGAAGGAAGAAATGAAGCAGCCAAAGTTTCCGGAAGGTTGGGACGAAGAACGCGTTCGCCGGGTCCTCGAACATTACGAGGCGCAGTCGGACGAAGAGGCCGTGGCGGAGGACGAAGCGGCCTACGAATCCACGACCCACACGGCGATGGTGATTCCGGTGGATCTCGTTCCATATGTCCGCGAACTTCTCGCCAAGAAACGAGCCGGCTGACAACAGCGGCGCTCCAGCCGTCTCGGGGCTACATGCGGCTCGTAAAGGAGCGCGTGGTCGATGCCTGGCGCGAGCTCTGGGCGGATGCGCGCAACCATTTCGCTCGATCAGAGCGGTGCCTTCAGCAGATGTTTTATCCCGAGGCATGGCCTTCGACGGAATTCGATTTAATCGAACCGCCGGAACCACCACCACGTTCCAACTACTTGGAGCCTTCTGAAGGCGGCGGGGAAAAGTTTGGTGGGCGCTAGTGGATTCGAACCACTGACCCCCGCCGTGTGAAGGCGATGCTCTACCACTGAGCCAAGCGCCCAACCTGAAGACGTTCAGTGTAGCACATGGTCATGTGCACGACCCGAGCGCGTCCCGTGTGAGCACGGCCTATATATGATTCGGCGCCGAATCAGGGATATTCTTAACGGCCATGAGTGAAACCATCCAATTCCACAGCAACGGAAGCGTCGCGTCAGGATATCTCGTCAAGCCTGCATCGGGCTCTGGTCCCGGAGTCCTTGTCATTCAGGAATGGTGGGGCCTCGATTCGGGAATCAAGGAGATAGCGGATCGCCTCGGAGCCGCGGGGTTCGTGGCGCTCGCGCCGGATCTGTACCATGGGCAACTGGCCCGGCACGACGAGATGGACAAGGCTGCGCACCTGATGCAAAGCCTGCCGCCGGACCGTGCAGCCCGTGACATGAGCGGCGCGGTTGACTATCTCGCCGGCCACAAAGCAGTGACCAGCGACGGCATCGGCGTCATCGGATTCTGTATGGGCGGGATGCTCTCGTTCATCATCGCCGCCAATCGTCCTGACAAGGTCAAGGCCGTCGTGCCCTTCTATGGGTTCCCGCAGGGCGCGACCGAGCCGGACTGGTCGAAGCTGACCGCCTCGATCAGCGGGCACATGGCGGAGCACGACGACTACTTTTCGCCTGCCGCCGCACGTGCACTCGAAGCCAAGCTGAGGAACATGGGCAAGCAGGTGACGTTGACCGTTCACCCGGGCACGGGTCACGCGTTCATGTCATCGCACAACGCGTTGAAGACGTACAATCCGACGGTCGCAGAGCAGATTTGGCCCGAGGTTGTGTCGTTCCTGAATCGTACGCTGGTCGGCGTGGCAGGTACGGCGTCGTCCACGTGATGGCTTCAGGCTTCGGGCTTGATGCTTTGCCCTGAAGTTCGAAGCCCGAGGCCCCCTGGTTCTCAAACCGTTCCGTACAACCGGTCGCCGAAGTCACCCAATCCCGGCACGATGAACTTGTGCGCGTCGAGCGCCCGATCGACGACGGGCGTGTAAACGGCCACATCCGAGTGGTGGCGCTCGACGAGCGCCACGCCTTCCGGCGCGGCCACGATGCAGATCATGCGGATCGACCGCGCGCCCGCGGCTTTCAGCAGATCGATCGCGGCCACGGCGCTGCCGCCGGTGGCGAGCATCGGATCGATCATCAGCACGAAGCTGTTGGCGATATCGTGCGGAAGCTTCGAATAGTACTTCGATGCGATGGCGGTCGCCTCGTCGCGCTGCAGCCCGATGTGCCCGACGCGCGCGGCCGGCAGCAGCTCGAGCACCGCGTCGAGCATGCCGAGGCCGGCGCGCAGCACCGGAACGACAACGACGTCGCTTGTGATACGGCGGCCGTCGGCGCGACCGAGCGGCGTCTGAACGACATCGGGTGTACTGGGGAGGTCACGCAGAGCCTCGGCGGCCAGCAGGACGCTGATCCGGTTGGCGGCCCTCCGGAACTCCGGCGGGGCCGTACGCGCGTCGCGCAGCCCCACGAGCGCGTCGTGCACGAGAGGATGATTGACGAGATGCAATGGCACGGGGCAATAGTACAAAGCTGTTCGCGCGCGTGCCAAGTGCGGCCGGTCGTGCCTCGAAGACCCCGCGACCGACGTGACACCTGACCCGCGTTACAGCCCGTTATGCGGCGGCCACACGAATGTTGTACTCGCTGTGGCCCGCATAACGGGCTAGAGCGCGCCGAGCGCGCCAAAAAGACACTGCTGACCAGGCTAGGGCTCTGTCGGGATATCAGGCAGAGCCCTTGACTGGTTAGAATCGCCCGTATGCACCGCGCGTTTCGCCTGTGCTCCGCGTCCGCCGCACTCGTCCTCTCGCTGATTACGATTTCCGCCCAGCCCGCACCGGGCACGGTGGCGCTCGTGATCGCCAACGGAACCGTCGTCACCATGGACGCCACGCGTCGGGTCCTTGCTCCAGGGTCGATCGCGATCGACGGCCCGGACATCGTCGCCGTGGATCGACCGGAAGTGATCCGGCAGCGCTACCGGGGCCGCGAGACCATTGAAGCGTGGGGCAGCGTGATCATGCCCGGGTTGATCAACACGCACACTCACGCGCCGATGGTGTTGTTCCGCGGCCTCGCCGACGATCTCGCTCTGATGGATTGGCTGCAGAAGTACATCTTCCCGGCCGAGGCGAAACTGGTCTCGCCGGAGTTCGTGCGGATCGGCACGCGGCTGGCTGCGCTGGAGATGATCCAGTCGGGTACGACGACTTTCGCGGACATGTACTACTTCGAGGAAGAGATCGCGAAGGAGACCAAGGCCGCCGGCTTGCGGGCGGTGCTCGGGCAGACGATCATCCAGTTCCGCGCCCCGGACGCCAAGACGCCTGCCGACGGCCTGGCGCGGGCCGAGACGTTCCTTCAGAGCTGGCGTGACGATGGAGTGATCACGCCCGCGGTAGCGCCCCACGCCATGTACACGCTCGACGGACCGACATTGATGGCGTCGCGCGACCTGGCCCGCCGGTACAACGTTCCCACGCTGATCCATCTCGCCGAGACGCAGGCCGAGCTCAAGACCGCGCAGGAGCGGTCCAAGCCGTCGCCGGTGATGTACCTCGACGCGCTCGGGTTTCTCGGAGCCGGCGTGCTCGCCGCACACGCTGTCTGGGTTACCGAGCCGGAGATCGGCATTCTCAAGGCGCGCGGCGTGGGGGTGTCGCACAACCCGGAAAGCAACATGAAGCTCGCGAGCGGCACCGCGCCCGTACCCGCGTATCTGAAGGCAGGCGTCGCGGTGGGCCTTGGTACCGACGGCGCCGCCAGCAACAACGACCTGGACATGTTCGAGGCGATGCGTATCGCATCGTTCCTGCACAAGCTGCAGACGGGCGACCCGCGGGCCGTGCCGGCGGGGACAGCGCTGGAGATGGCGACGATCGGGGGGGCGCGCGCGCTCGGCATGGATCGGCGGATTGGATCCCTCGCACCCGGCAAGCGCGCCGACGTCATCGTGGTCTCGATGTCGAGCGCGCGCCAGACGCCGCTGTACGACCCGATCTCACACCTCGTCTACACGACGCGCGGCGACGATGTGGACACGTCAATTGTCGACGGCCGCATCCTGATGCGCGGCCGCAAGGTCTTGACCCTCGATGCGGATGCCGTGCTGCGCGACGCCCGGCTGATGTCGGAGAAGGTGAAGCTGGCGGTCAGGCATTAGTCATTCATGATTCTCGATTCATGATTCATGATTGCCGTGGCCGATTCATAATCAAGAATCAAGAATCAAGAATCAAGAATGGCGATATAGGGCAGGTTCCGGTGTTCCTCCGCGTAATCCAGCCCATAGCCCACCACGAACCTGTCCTCGATTGTGAAGCCGATGTACTCGACCGTCACGTCGACCCGGCGTCGGGACGGTTTGCTGAGGAGGCATGCCGTCCTCAACGTGCGCGGGCCGCGCGCGCGCAGGATGTCCTGAAGATAGGTGAGCGTCAGGCCGGTGTCCACGATGTCCTCGACGATGACGACGCTGCGCCCTTCAATGCCGGTGTCGAGGTCCTTGAGGACGCGCACTTCGCCTGAGGACCTCGTGCTCTTGCCATAGCTCGAGAGCGCCATGAAGTCGATGCTCGTCCGGCCGGGAAGCGCGCGAATGAGGTCCGACAGGAACATGAACGCGCCCTTGAGGACGCAGACCAGATGGAGATCCCCGGAATGGGCGGCGCGGATGTCCTGCGCCAGCTCGCGGACGCGCTGTTGGATCTCTTCGGACGAGATGAGCGTCTGCATCTGCGTGGTGTTGAGCGCGATTCGCACGCGAGGGTAACATAGCGGGCCGAACACGATGAAACGCTTTGAGATGATCACGGAAGCCGACGCGCGCGTCCTCGAGTACGGGAGCACCGTTGTGCTCGTGCGGGGCGGCCATGTGACGCCGCTGGCGCAGGACACGCTCAACGCACGACGTGTCTCGATCGTTCGCGAGGGGCATGATGCCGATGCCGCCTCGCTCGTGCCGCGCGCCGAGATTCGCACGGTGGCCGTTGCGGCCGATCACACCGGCGTCCAGCTCAAGGCGGCGATCCGTCAGCACCTGCGCGGGCGAGGGCTTGCGGTCCACGATCTCGGCACGGACCGCAGCGATCCCGTCGACTACCCGGACATGGCGGCGAGCGTCGCGCGCCAGGTCTCTCGCGGCGAGGCCGATGCCGGCATCGTCATCGACGGCGCGGGCCTCGGTTCGGCGATCGCCGCAAACAAGATCCGTGACGTGCGCGCCGCGATGTGCCTCAATCAGACGCTCGCGCGGTACGCGCGCCAGCACAACGGCGCCAACGTGCTGGCGCTCGGCTCGACGTTGCTCACCGTGGAAGAGGCCCTTCAGATCGTCGATACCTTCCTGGACACGCCAATGCGCGAGGCAAGGTACATCCGGCGACTGGCAAAGATTCGCGATCTGGAGGACGCTCGCGGCTGACGCCCCCGCCTATGCAGGCCCACGACGTCCAGCGGCTTGTCGAAATCATCATCGAGGAGCTGGCGGCCGCCGGCGCTTCCCGGCCGGTTCCCGACCGCTGCGCCTGTCATTCGGTTCTGTACGAGTGCTGCCCGGACCGTCTGCGTGGCGTTGTCGACGCGGGCGCCACGCGGCTTGGACTCCACGCGGCCGGCGGCGCCGCCGGAAACGTTGCGTCGATGATCGACCATACGCTGCTCAAACCGGATGCAACACGGCGCGACATCGAGATGCTCTGCCGCGAGGCGGCAGAGTACGGCTTCGCCACCGTGTGTGTGAACCCCACCTGGGTCGCGCTCTGCGCGCACGCGCTGCGTGACAGCGCCGTGAAGGTGACATCGGTGGTGGGGTTTCCGCTCGGCGCCACGACGCCCGACGTGAAGCATTACGAGACCCGGCGGGCAATCTTCGATGGCGCGCGGGAGATCGACATGGTCATCAACGTCGGGGCACTCAAGTCCGACGATCTCAGGCTCGTCGAGCGCGACATCGAAGCGGTGACTGCTCCGTGCCGGGAGGCTGGCGCGCTGAGCAAGGTCATCATCGAGGCCGCGCTCCTGACCGATCAGGAAAAGGTGACAGCGTGCACGCTCGCAAAAGCGGCTGGCGCCGATTACGTGAAGACCTCAACAGGCTTCGGGCCCGGCGGCGCGACGGTCGCCGATGTTGCGCTGATGCGTCGTGTGGTCGGCGAGGAGATGGGCGTCAAGGCAGCGGGCGGGGTCAGGGATCTCGAAGGGCTCAAGGCGATGGTGGCGGCCGGTGCCACGCGGATCGGCGCGAGCGCAGGCGTTCGCATCGTCCAGGAGTCGAAGGGGCAGAAACCGCCAGCGAGCACCAAGGGGTATTAGAGGTACGAGTGCAACCGCGGGTCTGTGGGGTGTCCTTTACAGTCCCGTAACCGTCACATAGGATGATGGTTTGGATTTTTCTTCAGGAGGTTTGAGTGGCCAACATACGTCCGGAGCAGTTGCGCGAGCTGGCGCGTATCGGCGCGGCGGCGCGCGTTCAGGAACTGCTGCAGGAAGAGGCAGCAATTCGAGCCTTGTTTCCCGACCTGTTCGGCGGCCGCCGCCAGGCACGGGACGCCGGCGCGGATGGTGCGGCGCCAGGGACAACGCGACGTCGCCGGCCGAGGATGTCAGCTGCCGCGAGAAAGGCGGTGTCCGAACGGATGCGCAGGTATTGGGCGGAGCGCCGGAAGGCCAAAGCAGAGAACCAGTCAAGGGCACTGCCCTGATACCCCGGCAGCGCGCTTGACTGGTTACGCCAGTGTCTTTTTGGCGCGCTCCGCGCGCCTAGTCCGTTATGCGGTCCAACAACGTGGACAAGACTCAGATTGGGACCCGCATAACGGACCGATGCCGCCTCGAGCGGCCATCGTTCTCATCTTCATTGTCGGCGTGCTCGGCACGCCGGTATCGCCACAAACACCACCCGGCCCACCTGGCCCGCACGTCATTGACGTGCGCGGAGCGATGAGCGCGCTTCCCAACACCGATTTCTTCCCGCCGGTTCCTCAGGGCACAGGCGTGCCGTCGCGGGGGTTCGGTTTCGACGTCGGCGGACATGTCTATCCACTCACGGTCTTCGGGAAGCGCATGGGGGTCGGCCTCAATATCGCGCGTGTCCGGGGAACATCCTCGACGGTCACCGCCGCACCTGTCAGCGGCCAGACGGGGCAGACAGGATCAACTGCTGCGCGGGTATTGCCCGACGTCGAAAGCACAGTCACGACAATCGCTCCGCAGGTCTCGTTCAACTTCGGCACCGTCGATGGCTGGAGCTATCTCAGTGCAGGCGCCGGGCTCGGTTCGATCGAAACGCGGGCCACCCCGGTCGCCGGAGCCAGCCAGACCGCGACTGCTGCCGCCACACGAAGCTCGGGGAGCGTCATGTCCATCAACTTCGGAGGCGGCGCGCGATGGTTCCTGAACCGTCATATGGCGTTTGGGTTCGACGTCCGCTTCCACCGGCTGTCGCCGGGCAGGGAACAGGCGGCGAGTCCCGGAACGCCAGGCGCAACCCTTTTCGCGGCAACCGTCGGCGTATCGCTCCGATAGACCGGGCCTTGACGCCGGTCTCCAGGGCAACTGCCGGATCGCGAAGACGTCGTGCGCCCCTTGCGCGAAGGAAAAGCCGCTCAGGAAGGGAAAGGTGAATGTGGAGCGGGCTACGGGAATCGAACCCGTCTAGCTGGCTTGGGAAGCCAGAGCATTACCACTATGCTAAGCCCGCGTCCGTGAAGGCAGATTGTACCACGGCCGCAAATAGGAATCAGGAATCAGGAGTCAGGAATCAGGAGTCAGAGTGCGGTGAAGGCACGATTCACTCTAACTCCTAACTCCCACCTCCTGTGTTCCAGAGACCCGCGGTCATCCTCGAATCACGTGGAGCACTTCGTCGCGTTTCTGCTCCATCAGCTCCGGCGTCTCCGCCTCCAGGTTCAGGCGCAGCAGCGGTTCCGTGTTCGACGGGCGTACGTTGAAATGCCAGTCCGGGTAATCCACGGAGATGCCATCGAGCGTCGCGAGACGAGCGTCCCCATACCGCGACTCGATGGCCGCGAGCTTGCGCGGCACGTCGTCCATATTGGGCAATTTGGTATTGATTTCACCGGAGATGAAGTAGCGCTCGCGGTACGGCTGAAGCAGCTCGCGGAGCGACTGGTTCTTCTTCGACATGAGCTCCAGGATGAGGAGCGCCGGAATGAACCCGTTGTCCGCGTAGGAGAAGTCGCGGAAATAGTAGTGTCCGGTCACCTCGCCGCCGAAGATCGCGTCCTCCTCGCGCATCCGGCGCTTGATGAACGCGTGACCGACGCGGTTCATCAGCGCGCGGCCTCCGAGACGCTCGACCGTGTCCTTGACCGCGCGGCTGGCGCGGAGGTCGTAGATGATGGTTGCTCCAGGGTGCTTCAGCAGGAAGGCCTCGGCCAGCAGCGCCGTGATGAAATCCCCTGAAATGAACTCGCCCTTGCCGTCGAGAAAGAAGCACCGGTCCGCGTCTCCGTCCCACGCGATGCCGACGTCGGCCTTCCGGCGGATCACCTCGGCGGTGATATCGCGCCGGTTCTCCTCGATGAGCGGATTGGCCTCGTGATTGGGGAAGGTCCCGTCGATCTCGAAGCAGAGCGTGGTGACACGGCATGGCAGCGACTCGAACATCAGCGGCGCCACGAGCCCCGCCATCCCGTTGCCCGCGTCGGCGACCACGTTGAACGGCTTGATCACCGGCGGGTCGATGAACGACATGATGTTGTCAAGGTACTGCGGCACGATGTTCCGCTTCGTCACCGAACCGGCCTGGCCGGCGGGCGGCGGCAGGGCATTCCCCGCAATCATCTCGCGGATGTCAGCGATGCCGGCATCCCCGCTGAGCGGCAGGGCCCCTTCGCGCACCATCTTGATGCCGTTGTACTGCTTCGGGTTGTGTGACGCGGTGATCTGGGCGCCGCCGTCCAGCCGATCGTGGACCACCGCGAAATAGAGCATGTCGGTCCCGAGCATGCCGTAGTCGACGACATCGGCGCCCTGCGCGCGGGCGCCGTCGATGAACGCGGTGGCAAGCGCGGGCGACGAAACGCGCATGTCGTGCGAGACGCCGATGCGGCGCGCCTGCAGGTACGTCACGAACCCGCGTCCGATTGCGCGTGTTATCTGTTCGTCGATCTCGTCGGGGTAGAGGCCGCGGACGTCGTATGCCTTGAAGATGCCGGGATGGAATTTCATACGCGCGTATAGTCGGTCAGAGCGGAACGATCGCCGAGCACCGTACCGGAATTGACGGAGACGCAGCGTCCGATGTGGCAGTTGCGGCCGAGCACGGCGTCGTACAGCGCCGCATCCCGTCCGATCCGGGAGTTCTGCCACACAATCGCCCCCTCGACGCGTGCGTCTTCCTCGATATGGCACTGCCGGCCGACCACCGAATAGCGTCCGATGCGAGCGCCCGGCTTCACGAGCACGCCCTCGTCGATGAAGCAGGGCCCCTCGATCGTCGCGCCGTCCTCAATCCGCGCTCCGCTGTCGATCCAGGCGTGCGGTGCCGCCAGATCCCTGAATGGCAGCGCCGGAAAGCGCTTGTCCATGATGTCGCGATGCACCTGGACGTACTTCTCCGGTGTGCCGATGTCGATCCAGTACCCGTGGTCGATGTACGCCACGAACGTCTCGCCCCGCTCGATGAGCGACGGGAAATAGCTGCGCTCGATCGACCAGGCGACATTGCTCGGGATGCGATCGAAGGTATCGGGCTCGAGGACATAGATGCCCGCGTTGATGTTGTTCGTCGTGATCTCTTCCGGTTTCGGCTTTTCGAGAAAGCGCCGGATGTTCCCGTCGGTATCGGTCTCGACGAGGCCGTAGGCCGTCGGGTTGTCAACCGGGGTGAGCACGATGGTCGCGCGCGCCTTCCGCTCGCGATGCAGCCGGATGACCGCGGCGAGATCAACTTCGGTCAGGATGTCTCCGTTGAAGACAACGACCGACTCGGTGAGCTTGTCGCCGGCGTACTTGATGGCCCCCGCGGTACCTAATGGCGCCGGCTCGACGACGTAGCGAATCTTGATGCCGAGGCCGTCGCCATCGCCGAAGATCTCTTCGATCCGTCTCGGCTGGTAATTGAGGCTGAGGACGACCTCATCGATTTCGGGTACCTGCTTCAGAAGGTCGAGCTGGTAATAGAGCAGCGGCCGATTGAAGATCGGGACGATCGGCTTCGGTGTATGAATCGTGAGCGGTCGCAGACGCGTACCCTTGCCCCCAACGAGAAGGATCGCCTTCATGACAATCAACGATCATACACGATAGAATGCAGCCGTCGCATGAACCTCCCGAACTCGCTGACACTCGTCCGCATCTTTCTCGTGCCTCTCCTGATGGTCGTCCTCCTCACCGAGTTCGAGGGACGTCAGGTGTTCGGTGTCTCGAAGGAGCTCGCGGGCGCGGCAATCTTCGGGCTGGCGTCGATCACGGACTGGCTCGATGGCTACGTCGCGCGGCGTCGTCGGCAGGTCACGTGGCTCGGGCAGATGATGGATCCGATCGCGGACAAGCTACTCACGTCGGCGGCGTTCATCTCGCTGGTGCAGCTCGATCTCGCTCCGGCGTGGATGGTGGCGCTCGTCATCGGACGCGAGTTCGCGATCACGGGCCTGCGCAGCATCGCCTACACGAGGGGCATCACCATTCCGGCGTCGCGGCTCGGGAAGATCAAAATGGCGTCGCAGGTCACGGCCATCCTCCTGCTGATCCTCGGAGGAGGCCCGCTGCCATGGCTGGCGCCCGTGGGACATGCCGCGCTGTGGGTGGTGATGGCGGCCGCGGTCGTATCGGCGATCGACTATTACCGCCGGTTCCAGGTGATGCTGAACGCGCGCGTGACGGACCTGAATCTCGCGCGCGCGCAGCAGTCCGAGCGCCGGGCCGTGTAGCGCGCGCGACGACTGCCACGAAGCACACGAAGCGCACGAAGAGAACAAAGAGAAAGTTCTCTTGGTTTTGCCTTCGTGACCTCGTGCCCTTCGTGGCTAATTATCTTCGTGGCTTTCGTGGCGTTATTTGCGGATCGCCACGTAGTCGCCGGCGCGGAGCGCATCGCGCGCGATCGTGACCTGCAGGGTCGAAGCCTCCGGACCGACCTGCATCGCCACCGCCTCGCCGAGCTCGAAGAGGAAGTTCTCCGGAACCCGCTTGTCACGGTAGACGACGAACCGCGCGCCCGGCGTCACGCCGTGGTCGCTCCCACGGTTGACCACGAACAGATCACCCTTGCCGAACGTTTGACGGAAGTCGTTGCCGAACATGATGCGGCCGTAGTTTTCCCGCTGCGGCTTGGCCGTGGTGGTCTCCGGGGCCGGCACGACGGGCAGCTCGAACGGCTCGAGATAATCGCCGACATCAATCGTCTCGCATGCATGCTCGATCGTCGCCAGCGACATCTGGGTATCAACGGCGTAAACCCTGACCCAGCCGGTCGTGCGGATGCTGCCGGGCGCCGCACGCGACACACGCTGCTGGTAGTCGCGCATCAGACGCCGCGTGTAGTACTGCTGCCCGACCTCGATGCCGTTGTCGGTGCCTGCGTTGATGGTCAGCAGGTCGCCGGGTGCATAGGTGCGGCGGATCGTCGAGTCCTGGCCGCCGGTGATCCGGAGGGGCATCGGCGGGATCTCGAACGCCGGACGCGGCGCGCACGCCAGCGCCAGTACTTCCGCGGTAAGCCCGGTGGGGGCCGGAGCCGGAGCGCTCTGAGCCGCGCCCTGCAGCGTCGCGACCGCCAGCAGCGCCAGGGTCCCTGCCATCTCCCACCCCACCGCGCAGGCGCGGTGGAGACCCCGGGGTTGCCGGAGCGCAGAACAGGCGCTCCGACGCGGCCCAGGGCCGAGGTCCCCGGAAGGTCGTTCAGAGCTGTAGTACGACCTTCTGGGGGCCCCGGGGGCGGCCGCTCGTTGATTGCGGGTCATGGTCTCTCCCGATAAGTTATTGAGTCTTCAGCTCTTCGAGACGCTTCCTGGCGTCGGCCAGGTGCTCGCTCTGCTCGAATTCCTCGAGCAGCCGTTGGAAGAGCGGGATTGCCTCTGCTTTCTTATCGGTTCGGGCGAGAGACTCCGCCAGATAGTAGTACACGGCGTCCCGGCCGCTATACCCCGGGTCCTCCTTCAGCACGCTCCGGAAGCGGTCGATGGCGCCCGGATACCAGCGGGAGCGGAAATAAAAATACCCCACGCGAAAGGACGCTTCGCTCAGGCGGTCGCGCGCTTCACGCCATTTCACCTTCACCTCGGGCGTGAGGGCGCTGTTCGGATACCGCTCGAAGAAGACCTCGAACTCCTTGACAGACTCGCGCGTTTCCGTCTGGTCGCGCTCGGGCCTGCGCATCTGGTTGTAGTGGCTCATGGCGAGCTTGTACTGAGCGTAATCGGCCCGCGCGTTGGTGGGGTAGAAGGTGATGAACTCCCGGAATTCGTTGGCAGCGAGCACGAGCGACTCGGCCGTGTTCTCCCCGAGGTAGGTGTCACCCACCCCGAGCTTTGCGTCCGGGCGGAGCGGGCTCTGGGGATAGTTGTCGACAATCTGGCGGAAGTATTCGCGCGCCCGGAGCCAGCTCTTGTCCTTGAGCTCAGCATTTCCCCGGTCGAAAAGAAACTTGTCCGGCTGAGCCGTTCCTGGCGGGATGGCTGATTTCTTTCCTCCACACGCGACCAGGAACACAGCTATCAACACGGCGCCGCTCGAACGCGCCCGGAATCTACGAAGGACTCTCGCAATCATTCAGCTTTGATGAACGCCGATCGGTGAACACCCAATGAGGTCCCGGAGGAGGCACATCATGCACGAGTCCTCCAGATATTGTAGACAGACGGCGGCCGGTTCCGGCCGGGCGTGCGCCATCATGACAGCATCATCCGGACGCGCTCCGGCAGACGGCGTGGCCGACCGCCTGCGTCGAGCGCTGCATGTACGGTGTGGCCGGTGGCCGCGATGACGTCATCGCTCGTCCGCACGATCTCGTAGTCGAAGCGGACGCGCACCGGTGTCAGCAGCGTGGCACGTGTCCGAATCTCCAACACGTCATCGTAGCGCGCCGATTGTCGATAATCGCAGTGCGCCTCGATCACCGGGAGCGCCACGCCGCCGTCGGACTCCATGTCACGGTAGCTCCAGCCCGTTTCGCGCAGCCACTCGGTCCGTCCCACCTCGAACCAGACAAAGTAGTTGGCGTAGTAGACCACGCCCATCCGATCGGTGTCGGCGTAGCGGACGCGAACCGTTGTGCGGCGTGTCGGCCCGACCTGGTCGAGGATGGTCATGCGCGCAAACCGGTCGGAGCCTGCGCCGTCGCAGCCATCCGCAGGTCGCGCGTGGCCTGCTCGGCATCGGGCGCGCCGAAGATTGCGGTGCCGGCGACGATGATGCTGGCGCCCGCGGCAACCACGTGCGCGACGTTGCGCGCGTCGATGCCGCCGTCGATCTCGATAGGAATGTCCGCGCCGTTCCGCGTCAGGACCTTCGCAACGCGTCGCACCTTCTCCAGACTGTGCGGGATGAACGACTGTCCGCCAAAGCCCGGGTTCACCGACATCACGAGCACGTAATCGAGGACGCCCGCGATGTCGTCGAGCGCCACCGCCGGCGTGGACGGATTGAGCACGGCTCCGGCTCGGGCGCCAAGCTTCTTGATGTGCGTGATCGTACGATGCAGGTGAGGCACGGCTTCGACGTGCACCGAGATCATCGAGGCGCCTGCCTCGACAAACGCCTCGAGGTACCGGTCGGGCTCCTCGATCATCAGATGCACATCGAGCGGGCGCGTGGCGACGCGCTTGATCGCGCGGACCACGGGCGGTCCGATCGTGATGTTCGGCACGAAGTGGCCGTCCATCACGTCCACGTGAATCAAATCGGCGCCGCCCCGCTCCACGGCGGCAATGTCACGGCTGAGCGCGCCGAAATCGGCCGACAGGATCGACGGCGCGATTTGGAGCGGCGCGCCGGCGCGAGCGGCAGGCGTCACCGGCTCACCTCGATCGAAATCGCTTCCGCCGGTCCCACCTGGAAGCCGCCCGCCGGCTGCTGCCGCACGACCGTACCCGGCGGCACGCCCGGATACGGCTGCTGGCCGACGATGCTCACCCGGAAGCCCCGGGCGCGCAGCACGTCGGCCGCTCGTTCGCCGTTGAGTCCGATGAGGTCCGGCATCACAAAGGTCGCGGCCTGGTCGCCCCGATTGACGAGCAGCGAGACCTGCGCGCCTTTGGTCAAAGGCGGCGGCTCCTGCGCAACGATGACATCGGTCGGATACTCGGGCGAGCGGAACTCGGTAACCGACGCGAGCGCGAGGCTGTCCTGATGGAGCCGGATGCGCGCAGTACGTTCCGTCTGTCCGACGAGCGCCGGCACCGTCGTCGACGCAACCCCTGCGCTGAGCCAGACGCGAATCGTGCGCTGCCGTCGGGCCTGGACGCCCGGGAAAGGATCCTGTTGCATGATTCGGCCGGCGGGCACGCGCGCATCGGGCCGCCGGATATCGTCCACACGCAGCCCGAGGCCGATCTCGGCCAGCGACTGCGACGCGTCCTTGACGTCGTGCCCTCGGAGATCGGGCACCTGTACCTCGCGCGCGCGGAGCGCCACGCGCATCGAAATGCCGGCAAACAAGAAGAACGTCGAGACCACGGCCCCGACCAGCAGGAGCACCTTGCCAACGCTCCACACGCGGGTCTTGATCTGCATCTGCAAGCATCCATCGTACCACGAACATCGTACGTAGGCCGGGTCTTCCGCCCTCGCGGAACGCTTCGGCGGACCGACTAGTCAGCGCTGGCTGGTCGGGTCGCACAGCGACCCGACCGGCCCGGGGCCGCATCTAAAGATGCGGCCTACGTACGAGCGATGCGGCCTACGTACGAGCGATGCGGCGCAGGACCGCGCCGAAGAATGCCTCGAGACCGTGGCGGAATGGCAGCGTCCTGAACATGCCTCGATCGTCAACGAGCTGGTGAAGCATTGCCGGCAGCGGCTCGGCGCGGAGATCGATCAGCTCTACATCCGGACGGCTGGCGAGGAATCGATCGACAACCTCCTCGTTCTCCTCCGGCTCGCTCGAGCAGGTCGCATACACGAGCCGTCCGCCGGGGCCGAGCACCGCCGCCGCGCGATCGAGCAGCCGGACCTGGTCGTCTGCAAACGCAGCCAGCTCCTCGGCGCGCCGGCGCCAGCGGATGTCCGGATCGCGTCGGATCGTGCCAAGGCCGGAGCAGGGAGCGTCGACCAGCACGCGGTCGAAGAGGGGACCCATGGGCAGTGGTCCTCGCGAGTCCACCTGCAGCAGGCGGACGCGGCGCGCGCCGCTCATCTCGACCGTGCGACGCAACAACTCAACGCGCCGCGGACGTACGTCGCAGGCGACGATCAGCCCCTCATCGCGCATGGCTGCTGCCATGGCCGTTGTCTTTCCGCCGGGCGACGCGCACAGGTCGAGGATCCGCTCGCCAGGTTGCGGATCCACCAGGAGCGGAACGAGCTGCGAGGCCTCGTCCTGCACGAAGACGAGACCATCCGGCGATCGGCGCAGCGGATTACCTTCGGTGACCACGAGTCCACTCGGGGCGTACCGCGTCCGCTCGGTGACAATCCCCTCCGTCGCGAGCACGCGCATCGCATCCTCGACGCTGGCACGAAGCGTGTTGACGCGAATCGTCAGACCGGGCGTGTCGTTATTGAACCGCGTCCAGGCCTCGGCTGCCTCGAATCCGTAGCGAGTCAACCAGCGGTCGACGAGCCAATCGGGATGCGAATGGGTGATGCCCAGATACGCAAGCCTCGCCTGGTAATCGGCCGCGTCTTCAGGAACGGCTTGACGCCGTTCTGCGTCTTCGGGAACGGCTTGATGCCGTTCTGCGTCTTCGGGAACGGCTTGATGCCGTTCTGCGTCTACCGGAACGGCTTGACGCCGTTCCTTAGTGTCCGGTCGTGCGGGCAGCGGAAGCCGATGGCGCTGACGTAAGAGCGATCTGAGGATCGCATTCACGAACCCGGCCGCACTTGGCTTCCGCGCAGCGCGGGTCAGATCGACCGCATCGTCGACCACCGCCGCGGCCGGCACGCGATCCAGGTGGAGCAGCTGATACATGCTCGAGCGGAGGATCGTCAGGACTTCCTCGTCCATCCGGGCGACGGGGCGTCGAGCGAAATGCGTGATGAGATGATCGAGCGTGCGCTGCCACCGCAGCGTCCCGACGACGATCGCCGCCGCAAGTGCTCGATCGCGCTCGTCATCGAGGGAACGCCGACTGTGAGCAAGGGCCGTCGGCAGATCGAATCGGCCCGTCGAAACCGCGCGCAGCGCGTGATAGGCCGCCGTGCGCGCGGGGGCGGTCACGGGGCGCCGAACACGGAGCCCGCAAGCACCGGCCGGCCCGCGAGGAAGTCGCGCGCCGTCATCGGCCGTCGTCCGTCGGGCTGCAGCTCGACGATGGCCAGCACGCCTGCAGCGCCGGTGGCGACATGAAGAGCGTCGCGCGTGACGTGAGTCACGGTTCCAGGGGCAGGCGCGTCGCCAGCGGGACCCCGCGCCGCGTCGGCCCCTTCGACGCGACTCCGCAGGATGATCGTGCGCTCACCATCGATGAACGTGTACGCGTGGGGCCATGGATGCAGGCCGCGTACCCGGTCGTGGATTGCCCGTGCCCGCAGGCTCCAATCAATCAGGCCTTCGTCCTTGGTGAGGCGCGGCGCGAAGCTGGCCTGCGAGTCATCCTGCGCCTCTTCGGTGGCGGTCCCCTCGGCGATGCGGTCCACGACGCTGACCAGCAGACGCGCGCCGAGCTCGGCGAGGTCCCGTTCCACGACGTCGCTGGTCTCTTCGGGGCCGATCGGCCGCACCGCCTTTGCGAACATCGCCCCGGCGTCGAGCTCGCGAATGACCCGCATGATCGTGACACCCGTCTCGGTTTCGCCGTTGATGATCGCCCACTGGATCGGGGCCGCTCCCCGATACTTCGGCAGAAGAGAAGCGTGCACGTTGATCATCCCCAGGCGTGGGATCGTCAACAGAGCATCGGGAATCAGCTTGCCGTATGCGGCGACGACGCCGAGATCGGGACGCCATGCGCGGAGCGCCGCCTCGACATCCGGCTCGCGCAAGCGCGCGGGCTGGATGATCGGCAGCCCGCGTTCGACCGCCAGTGTTTTTACCGGGGCGTCGCTGACCTTCTGACCGCGTCCGCGTGGCTTGTCGGGTTGCGTCACCACTCCCGCCACCGTGTGGCGCGACGCGAGCAGGCCGCCGAGTGTCGGCACGGCGAAGGCCGGTGTGCCCATGAAAACGATTCGCAGCGCGTCTACCATTTGCCGGCGCGCGTGAGCTTCCGGATCTTGCTGAGGATGAGGTCTTTTTGAATCCCTCGCAGCCGATCGACGAACACGGTTCCCTCAAGGTGATCCATCTCGTGCTGGAAGGCGCGCGCCAGCAGCCCCGTACCTTCAACCGTCTGCTCCTTGCCCTCGCGGTCCAGACCTTTGACAACCGCCCGTGCCGGACGCGCCACGGTGGCATTGAAGCCGGGCACGCTCAAACAGCCTTCTTCTTCGAGCTGCATGCCGTCCCGCTCGACGAACTCGGGGTTGATGAACGTCATCAGCTCCGCCGGGTTGCGGCCGACCGACAGGTCGACCACGAAGACACGCAGCGCGACGCCAACCTGCGGGGCGGCGAGACCGATGCCGGGCGCCGCGTACATCGTTTGAATCAGATCGTCGACGAGTTGATGGATGTCGGCGGTGATCTCGGCGACGGGCTGAGCGGGGCGATGCAGGACGGCGGCGCCGTAGTGGAGAATCTCGCGAATCATCGGAGGCGAGAGCGTTTTCACGAAGCGGTCGCGTCGGCGTACGAATCGGGACCACTCCAGAAGTGGAAAGTGGAAAGTGGAACAGGTAAAAAGTGGGCCCGGAGCGGTGCGCCGAGCACCGGCGCCTTTTCAACTTACTTTTCCACTTTCCACTTCTCCACTTTCCACTTCCTCGATCAGCGCTCAATCGAAATCGTTCTCGCCGGATTCGTCGGTCCTCCGGCCGCAAGTTCGTCCTGAGCGTCTCCAAATCCGAGCTTAGTAGTGTCCCTGGTAGCCGGATGGGGACCACGCCTTTCGGCAAACGCCTTCTCATCCGCGCGTGCGCCCACGAGCATCGTCATCAGACCGTAATTACCTTCATGGCATCGAGGCTCGGTATAGATACGGTTCGTCGGATCGTCGAGCTTTCCCATTTCCTGCGTGACGGTCCACGGTTTGGTCCAGGTCGTGGGATCCTCGATCGTGACGGCGTACTCAATCGTATTCGTGTCCAGCCGCGTCCACCGTTCGACCAGGTGCAGGTTCTCGCGGGAGCCGGCGAAGTCACTCTTGGGTGAGAAATTGGTGACGTCGACGACCAGCGTATTGCCTTCCCAACGACCGCGCGAGTCTCCCCACCACTGGCGGACGTGGGATGGCAGATGGGGTTTCGTCGTTATCGGAATGACGCGCTGCCATCCCTGCCCCTGACCCACGTCATAGAAAATCGCGACAGCTTGGGCGGTCTGTACGATCCGGCGGAACCCACCGAAGTCGGGCAGCACGGCGACCATACAACGCTCGGTCATCGCACGATCCTCCGGCCCGTCGACGCGATTCAGGTTTTTCGTGTTGTAGTGCGGAGGGACCTCATACATTCGGGGCGACGGCGGCGCGTACTTCCAGTCAGCACACTCGGTCTGACGAGTCCGGCATGTTTCTGTGGCCTGTATCGTCATGACCTCGAATTCGCGTATTTCGTTCAGCCGCCTTCTCGCCTCTGGTGTGAACGCAGGAATTCTCCCATCCGGCGGATCCACGATCAACGAGGTGCGGGGGCCTGTGGCCTTCATGCTCTGGAAAACGGCGTTGTAGGCTCCGGCGACGTCGCTTTCAGTCCCCCTCTGCGCTCGAGTATCTCTGCGAGCGCTCTTTGCTCTGACCTGATCCAGGTCGGCCCTTTCTTCCTCGGTTAACGTCAGCTTGTTCGCGTACTTCGCGGGTCGTTCCAGGGGAGTCTGGTACTTGCTGGTCCAGATGCCCTGCAGGTCCGGTTCGCCCCATGTGGTCTTCGGCGCTGGTCCCGCCTTGGCCGCGCCTCCAGGCCGCGGGTCTTCGCTCGCAACAGCGGCCGGGGGTACCAGTTTCATGATCACGGTCATGGCCACAATCACAGCCACCGCAGCGATCACCGTCCAAAGATTTCTGCTCATTTCGCACCTCCCGTGCCCAACTCCTGGTGTGGCGCCATGTATCGTTCGCACCGCAATTCACAGTGCGAGAGCTGGTTCGTCATTTTCGGGCCGTTCCATCGGAACGGCCCGCTTTACATTTCGAAGACACACTCCACTAGACCGTCGAACGTGGCCGGGCGAAGCGGCGGCGTACCTCGTCGCGCGTCGCGCCGTAGTGGCGCTCGATCTCGTCGATGGAGTCGCCGCCAAATTTTTCCAGGAATGCGTCCGCCAGCACGAAGGCGACCATGGCTTCGGCGACCACCGCCGCCGCAGGCACGGCACACACGTCGCTGCGTTCGATCGCGGCGGGCGCCTCGGCCATCGTCGTCAAATCGATGGATCGCAGCGGCTTCATCAACGTCGAGATGGGCTTCATGAAGCCGATCACGCGGAGGTCCTCGCCGTTCGTCACGCCCCCCTCGAGGCCGCCGGCGCGGTTGGTCGGCCGTTCGACCGCATGGTCCTCGTCGGCCGGCGGCAGAATCTCGTCGTGCACCCGCGAGCCCGGCCGGATCGCGACCTCGGGCCCGATGCCGATGCCGACCGCCTTGATCGCATGGATGCACATGATTGCCTGCGCGAGTCGGCCGTCCAGTTTCCGATCCCATTGAACATACGAACCGAGGCCGGGGGGCACTCCGGTCACGATAACCTCGAACGCCCCGCCGAGCGTGTCGCCTGCGTCACGAGCCAGGTCGATCGCGGCGATCATGCGCTGCTGCACGTCGGGATCGACGCACCGAAGGGGCGCATCCTCGGGCACGCTGCGCGCTTCCGCGGCCGTGACGACGCGATCGGCGGGAAGGCCGGCGTTGCCGATCACCGCCACATGGCTCACGACGTCCATGCCGAAGTGCGCCAGCAGTTGCCGGGCGATGGTGCCGACCGCGACGCGCGCAGCCGTCTCGCGTGCACTGGCACGCTCGAGCACGTCGCGCACGTCTGAGTGGCCGTATTTGATGGCGCCCGCAAGATCCGCGTGGCCTGGGCGGGGCCGCGTCACGGGCGCCTTGTTTGAGCCGGCCGCATCCGGCGGCATCTCCGGCTCGACGAACATGGTCTGCTGCCAGTTGACCCAATCCTTGTTGCGGATGAGCAGCGCGATTGGCGCGCCGGTCGTGCGGCCACGCCGCACGCCTGACAGGATCTCCGCGCGATCGCTTTCGATGGCCATGCGCCTGCCGCGGCCGTAGCCGCCCTGGCGGCGGCGAAGCTGTGCGTCGATGCGACCGAAGTCCAGGTCAAGGCCGGCCGGCAGGCCATCGAGCGTCGCGACCAGCGCCTGCCCGTGCGACTCGCCGGCGGTAAGAAATCGCAGCATCGGAGACCCATTCTATACGAAGAAATTGCGCGCTTCGGCTCGACACCGCAGCGATCTCGGCGCGTTCGCGGCCGGCGATCGTCTTGCACGTCACACGGCATGACGTCTCTGCTGCACGACCGGTTTCTGCCGTACGCCGAGGACCATGCCTGGGACCTCGCAACAGGTTCGTCCGTGATGCTGCGCTCGCTGCTGCCGGGGCACGAGCCGGTCGGCGATCCGCCCGGTCGCTGCATCGACCGCGGTGTGGCGCCTGACGGCAGCACGTTCGAAGCGTGGGACCCGGGGGCGCGACCGGTGGACATCACGCCGACGGGCCTCGAGGCGATCCTCGATCTGCTCGATCATGGCTGCGATGGGGAGCCGCGGTGGATTACGGTGCAGTCGGGCACCCTCGATCAGGCAGGGGCGCTCCAGCACGTGATCGCCCGCGAGGCGCGGCGGCGCGGCTACGTACCCATCGCGACGGCCGTGTTCCACCGCCTGCGCACGTGGGTCGAGGAGGCGCTGCGAGATCGCGCGCTGGCGCTCATCGTGGGCAGCGGTGGCAGCCGGCGCACACTGGCCCGCACGCTCAACCCGCTGTGGCTCCTCGTCAGGGCCGCCACGCTCAACCCGCGGCCACACGTGCTCGTCACGATTGCGCCGCACGCCCTCAGTGACCCGAAGAGCGCGTGGGTTGTACGAGAAGCCCGGCACGCCTACGGCGACGTCGCTGCCTGGCCCAAGGCGGGTGTGCGCCTCGAGTCCACGGAATGTTTGAAGTATCTGGCTCGTGCCGAGCGCGCCGAGGAGCTGGCGCGCGCCGGGCGTCACGCTGCAGCCGTTCGGACGCTTCGGGAATGTGCGGCCGCGCTGGAGCGACGGCATAGTTCGAGTGGAACCGCGCGAGTTGGCCTGATGCTCGGGCGTGTGTTCCTCGAACGCGGCCATGCCGAGGAGGCGGAGCGCGCATTCACGAGCGCGGCCGACGCATCGGAAGCGGTCCCGGGGAACACCGGCCTCCTCGCGCGCGTCTGGCTGGCCCTGGCGCGCATCGACGCCGGCCGTCTGCCGGAAGCCGAGGCCCTGCTGCGCGCGCTGCGGCTGGCCGGGGGGCTCGACGAGTCACCGACGTCGCGGTGGAGAGATGCGGCGCTGGCGCGATGTCTCTTCTGGCAAGGACGCGCGGCCGAAGCGCTCCCCCTCGTCGAGACGCCGATTGCGAACGTCTCGGGCGAAATGCCCTTCGAGACGATATCGACGCTGGCGACGCACGTCCGCATCCTCATTGAATCCGGCAGGCTGTTCGATGCGGGCCAGCGGGCGAGGACGGCGGTCAATGCGGCGGACGCGCATCGCGACCCCTTGTTCCAGGTCGTCGCCCGCACGGCGCATCTGCGCGTGCTCACCGCGGCCGGAGATTTCGGCCTCGCACGCGAGTGCCTCGATACGGTGCTCCGGCTGGCCCGGAGCATTCATTCTCCTCTGCGGCGGGCGCGAGCCTTGCTGATCTGGATGGACGCGCTGCGCCGCGCTGGTCGCGGCGGCGATGCGAGTGCGCACGACCGGCAATTACGACGAATGGCGCGCGCGGCGCCGGCACTGCTCGCACGGCAGATCGATGGGACGGCGGCACCCGCTCGAGCCACCGCTCAGCGCGAAGGCGCGCCGGACCCGCTGTCTGGCCCCGAGTCGCCCGGTCTTACGCTCTCTTTGTTGCGTCTGACGCAGGACGCCGAGGATGACGAGGTTGCGCTGCAGACGATGCTCGGGCGCGTGGCGACCTGCGTTCGCGCCGGCCGCGTGGAGGTGCAGTCGTCGGCGGCCGGAGCGGTCGCGACGATTGCGGCGGCCGGTGGAGGGCTGCAGCCGCGCATCGGCAGTCGGACCCTCGAGGCCGAAGTGCGCGTCGGGCCGGAGTGCGTCGAGGGCGCCTGGGAAGTCGCGGTCCCGATACGGCTCGGCAGTCGCGGCCTGGCGGCGCTGACGTGCCGCTGGCCCATCGGTCGCATGCCCCCGTCCGAGATCGAATCGTCGTTGGAGATTGCGGCCGCGATTGCGGCGCCGCGCGTCGAAGCGTTGCTCGCCGGAAAGGCGGAGACAGCGCGCGCTGCGGCAGTCATGCCGCAACTGGTCGGCGTCAGCGACGGCGTGGCGGAAGTGCGTCGCGCGGTCGCGCGTGCCGCGGCCGCTCCGTTCTC
>DASYQV010000281.1:0-7313 GCA_036005125.1 Vicinamibacterales bacterium | reverse complement strand
CATGCAATCGCGGTGGACCCACACCCGGTATTTTCCTGACGCGCCATCGAGCATCCGGGCACGATCGCCCGCGACCCGTTCCCCGCGCTCATCGTGTCGCAGCGAAACTGATCTTGCGGGTCCATCACGAGTAATCCGATCCTGATGACGGCGATCTGCTGTTCGACTGGAAGGCGTGCGGCAATTACGACCGACGACGAGACGCGTACTGAGTGGGCCCGCCTGCAGCGGTTGCTCGACTTCCTCGCCGACGCCGTAGCCGTGTGCCCGGGCGCGACTATGGGGCGCCCAGTTCCACGATCGGCCTGGAGCGCGACGAACCGGTTTCTCCGCTGTCCCGAGCTCGTCGCTTTCGTCGCGGTCACGCGAGACTGGCCGTCCGTCAAGAGGCGGCTTGGCTTGAAATAACCCAAGGGATCTCGGTGGCTCGGCGGCGCGCGGAGTCCTCGTCATCTGGCAACTACGCACGGTTTGATTCTGGAGCACCTCGGGCGCCAGTGTTTGCCGGATTGGACTTCGGCCGCCACGCCAATCCGACCGGCAATCTCGAACAGGTCACCTGTCCATGCAGAAATGCTGACAGAGTGCATGGAAGGCTTGCAGTGTCTCATCTGACGCAGCGCTGGCTCGATACCGGATTCGCGCCCAATCAAACAAGAGCGGCACCTCGGCAGTCGTCCGGATTTCTGGCCGAGCCTCGATCCTGGAGACCCCAGGCAGTGATGGTGGGGCGATGCGATGAGACACGAGACCCAAGAGCACAGGACGTCTGCCGAGGAAGTGGTGATCGTGTTGATCCGCGAGATGGGCGAGGAGTCAGGGCCGAATGCCCGGACCCCAACTTCGAGACTCTGCTGCCGAAGTGTCTCAATCGTGTCTCAGTTGACGGCTCGCGAACACCGCAACGAGGCGCGCAGGTCGCCGTAAGCGATTGGCCCTGGACGGCTTGAAGGTTGGTACCGGTACGGGGATTCGAACCCCGGTCCCGTGGCTGAGAACCACGTGTCCTGACCCCTAGACGATACCGGCACTCGTCGCGAGGAACCCTCAAATGTTAGCCCATGTATCACGCGCCGTAAAGCCCAGCTATGACTCGGGATCGGGCGCGCTATGATCACAGGATGCGTGCGTTCCTGAAATTCCTTGGTGTGCTCGTCGTCCTCGCACTCGTTGCCGGCCTGGGCGCGTGGGTCTGGGCGGGACGGGCGGTAGGTCCGAGCGTTCAGATACGGCAGCCGGAGAAGTTCATCGGGCAGACGACGGCCCTCGAGGTGATGGTGGAAGCACCCGGAGGGCGATTCACCCAGATCAACGTCGCGGTCGAGCAGAACGGCAAGACGTTGCCGGTGTTCGTGCTCGGTCAACCGGCGCAGGCCGGGGTCCCCGCCGCGCGTGTGTTGCGCGGCGGGGTGGAGGCCGGGGTCTCCGCCGCGCGTGTGTTGCGCGGCGGGGTGGAGGCCGACGTCAAGCAGGACACGGCCGAACGGATCTACATCAGCCGGCCGATTGGCAAGCGCAACATCCCGGAGTTGCAGCCCGGCGCGGCCCGTATCGTGGTGCGTGCCTCACGTCCCGTTCTCTATGGACTCCGGCAGGCCGAGTCGACCGCCGCACGGGACGTGCAGGTCCGCCTCGAGCCGCCGCGCGTAGCGGTGCTCTCGACCCACCACTACATCAACCATGGCGGCGCCGAGTTCGTCGTGTACCGCGCGACGCCTCCCGACGTGGAGTCGGGCGTGCGCGTTGGCGACGAGACGTATCCCGGTTTCCCGGGATCGGCGGTCGGTATTGCGGAGCCCGCCACGCGCGTCGCCTTCTTCGCGTTGCTCCACGACCAGGACCTGAACGCTCCGATCGAGGTGTTCGCACGGGACGCGGCGGGCAACCAGGCCACGGCGCCGCTCGACCATCGCGCGTTTCCGAAGCCCTTTGCACGAAGCCGCATCCAGCTTGACGACCGGTTCCTTCAGCGTGTGGTGCCGGCCATCGGGAGTCACACTCCCGATCTGCCGGTCTCCACATCGGGAGAGGATCTGCTGACCTCGTTCCTGCGGATCAACGGTGACCTCCGCCGGAAAAACGCGGAGACCCTCGCGGCGCTCGCCCGGAAAAGCGCCCCCGAGATGCTGTGGAAGGACAACTTCCAGCAGCTCGGGAATTCTCAAGTGGAGGCGAAGTTCGCCGATCACCGGACCTACGTGTACCAGGGGAAGGAAGTCGATCAGCAGGTCCATCTCGGATTCGATCTCGCGGTCACGGCCAACGTGCCGGTCGTCGCCGCGCAGCGCGGCGTGGTCGTGCACGCGGATTACCTCGGCATCTACGGCAATTGCGTCGTGATCGACCACGGTCTCGGGGTCCAGTCCCTCTACGGCCACCTCTCGTCGATGGACGTCAAACCGGGGGATCGCGTCGAGAAGGGACAGACCATCGGTCGCAGCGGGATGACCGGCCTTGCCGGCGGCGATCACCTGCACTTCACGATGATGGTCAACGGACGTCCGGTCAATCCGGTCGAGTGGTGGGACACCAAGTGGATGCAGGATCGTGTGCTTCGGAAGATAACAGAGGCAGGCGGCCGCACATCGTAGGCTCTTTACGCCCCGCCGTCCCCGTGATATTTCTGAACAGGTTTGGCATCCGCCTGCAACGTCACGAATGCGCCAGCCGCGTCAGGAGAGAAACTCAATGTCATCATGTTCGCTGAAAGGTCTGATGGCTCCCGTACTGGCCATCGCTGTCACTGCTGCCGCCTGCGGCGGAAGCAGTAAACAAGAGGCCGCGCCGAGCGGCTCGGCGGCTCCATCCGGGGCGCCGGCGGCCAGTGCCGTGGATCCGAACACCGCCGGCAACATCACCGGGGCGATCAAGCTGGAAGGCGAGGCGCCCAAGCCCGAAGGCATCAAGATGAACGCTGATCCGGTGTGCGTGCGCGAAGGCAAGGGCACGACGACCGAGTTCATTCTCACGGGCGATGGTGGCGCGCTGCAGAACGTATTCGTCTACGTGAAGGACGGCCTCGGCAACCGCACCTTCCCGACCCCATCGACGTCGCTCGTTCTCGATCAGAAGGGCTGCCACTATCGGCCGCATGTGTTCGGCATCATGGTCGGCCAGCCGCTCGAGATCCTCAACAGCGACCCGACGCTCCACAACATTCACGCGCTGCCGAAGAACAACCAGGAGTTCAATACCGGTCAGCCGATCCAGGGGATGAAGTTCAACCACACGTTCACCACGAAGGAAGTGATGCTGCCGTTCAAGTGCGACGTGCACGGCTGGATGAACGCGTATGTGGGCGTGCTGGATCACCCCTATTTCTCGACGACCGGTCAGGACGGGAAGTTCGCGCTGAAAGGCCTGCCGCCCGGGACCTACACGATCGAGGCGTGGCACGAGAAGCTGGGCGCGCAGACCCAGAACGTGACGATCGGCGACAAAGAAACGAAGGACGTGTCGTTCACGTTCAAGATGACGTCTTGACATTTGCGATTCGTGATTCGTGATTTGCGATTCGCGATCAAGGAACGGCGCTGAGCCGTTCCGGGAGACACGGCGTGGCGGTCGGAGCACGAATCGCGGATCATGAATCACAAATCGCCTTGGGACGTGGCCACCCGCACGTCGCGCCTGATTCACTCCTTCGTACCCATGGCATGGTTCTACACCTGTTCGCGGCCCTCGTTGCAGCGTCCACTCTGCTCCTGATCTTCGCCGGAGGTCTCGTCACGAGCACCGGTTCCGGCCTCGCGGTCCCCGATTGGCCGAACACGTACGGGTGGTTCATGTTCTCGTTCCCGCTCGACAAGATGGTGGGCGGGATCTTCTACGAGCACGGCCACCGGTTGATCGCCAGCACGGTCGGTGTCCTGATTGTCGTGCTCGCCATCTGGTTATGGCGCGCCGAGCCCCGGCGCTGGGTACGGCGCCTCGGGTTTCTGGCGCTGGCCGCGGTGATCACCCAGGGCATTCTGGGCGGCATCACCGTCCTCTGGTACCTGCCGGACGCGATCTCGATCTCCCATGCGGGCCTCGCGCAGCTCGTCCTGTGTCTCACCGTCACGATCGCTCTGGTCACGTCGCGAGGCTGGCTGCGAGGTTACGCGGATGGGTACGGCACAATCACTCCCGCGGACCGCGCGCTGCAGACAATCACAGCCGTCACGACGACAGCCATCTATATTCAGATTCTCATTGGCGCGACGATGAGGCACACGGAAGCGGGGCTGGCGATCCCTGACTTCCCGCTGGCGTTCGGCCAACTGGTGCCGACGCACTGGGACGCGAAGATCGCGGTGCACTTCGCCCATCGCCTCGGCGCGCTCCTGGTGACGACGCTTATTCTGAGCACGACGGCACGTATCCTTTTCCACCACCGCGATCGACGTGAGCTGGTGCGTCCGGCGGCGATGTTGTGCGTGCTGCTCGCGGTGCAAGTGACGCTCGGCGCATACGTGATCTGGACCGCGAAGCAGTTCATCATCAACTCCGTGCACGTCGCGACCGGCGGGATGGTGCTCGGCACCTCGCTCGTCTTGACGCTTCGGGCGTACCGGTCGCGTTTTGCGGCCGCAGGGCGCGCTGCGCAGGCGGAGGAGCCGGCTTACGGCTACAATGCGACCTACATCCGTAGGCCCGACCCGAACCCGTCCACTGGTGCCGACGCGTGAAGCACGCCCTGGAAGTCTCTGTCTCTCCGGTTGCAACCGTGCCGCGCCGCACGCAGTCGGTCGCGTACGGACGCACGGCGGATTTCCTCGCGCTCACGAAGCCCCGCCTGAACCTCCTGGTGCTCATCACCACGCTTGCCGGACTGTATCTGGCGGCCCCCGCTGCCGTGCCACCGCTCACGCTGCTGCAGACGCTCATCGGGACAGCGTTGGTTGCGGGAGGTGCCGCCGCGCTCAATCAGGTCTGGGAGCGTGAAACCGACGGGCTCATGCGACGCACCATGCGCCGCCCGCTGCCTGACGGTCGCATGCATGTGTCCGAGGGCATGCGATTCGGCTTGCTGCTCTCGGCCGCGGGCCTCCTGGTGCTCGCTCTTGGCGTGAACGTCATGTCGGCGGCCGTGGCGGCGCTGACGCTGGCAAGCTACATCCTGCTGTACACGCCGTTGAAGCGACGCACGTGGCTCTCGACGCTGATCGGGGCGTTTCCCGGTGCTCTGCCGGCAGTCATCGGCTGGACGGCCGCAACCGGCCGGATCTCGATGCCCGCAGTGGTCCTCTTCGCGATCGTGTTCTTCTGGCAGATGCCGCACTTCCTCGCAATTGCCTGGCTGTACCGCGAGGACTACGCGCGGGCCGGCATTCCGCTGCTGCCGGTTCTCGAACCGGATGGCCGCAGCACGGGCCGGCAGGCACTGCTCTACGCGGTCGTGCTGCTCCCTGTCAGCGTGGCGCCGGCAGTTGTGGGTCTTGCCGGTCCGGCGTACGTGGCCGTCGCGCTGGCTCTTGGAGCCGCGCTCGTGGCGTTGAGCGTGCGCTTCGCGCGCGAGCGCTCCACGACCGCCGCGCGGAGATTGTTCCTCGCCTCGATTGTCTATCTGCCCCTGCTCTGGGGCGCTCTGGTTGTCGATCGCATCTGGCTGTAACACCTGCGCTGGCCGTCTCGCACCTCCATCATCGCTACGATGAGCGCGTCGCGCTGTCGGACGTGTCGTTCGACGTCGCGGCGGCGGAATGGTTCGCGCTGCTCGGCCCGAATGGGGGCGGCAAAACCACGCTGTTCCGGATTGTCTCGACGCTCATGCGCGCGACGAGCGGCACCGTGCGTGTATTCGGCATCGACGTTGCCGAGCGGCCGCACGAGGTGCGCGCGCGGCTCGGCGTCGTCTTCCAGGCGCCGGCGATCGATCGGCAGTTGACGGTGGAGGAGAACCTCCGCTGTCACGGGCGGCTGTACGGACTTCACGGCGCTGATCTCGCCTCCCGCGCGCGATTCGCGCTCGGCGCCGTCGGACTCGCCGATCGCTCCGCCGACCTCGTGAATACGTTGTCCGGCGGGTTGCAGCGGCGTGCGGAGCTGGCCAAGGCGCTCATGACGCGCCCCGAGCTGCTGATCCTCGACGAGCCGACCACAGGACTCGACCCCGCGGCCCGCCGTGATGTCCGGGATCAGCTTGCCGAGCTGCGCGCGCAGGGCATGACGGTCGTAATGACCACTCACCTGATGGACGAAGCCACCGTGTGCGACCGCGTGGCGATCGTGCACCGGGGCTCTGTCGTCGCGCTCGGCACGCCCGGGCAGCTCGTCGACGCCGTAGGGGGCGACGTGATCGCCATCGCGGCCCGCGATCCGGAGGCGCTCGCGCCCGCGATCAGGCAGCGTTTCGGGGTAAAAGTGGATTTGGTCGACGGACGCCTGCGCATCGAGAAGCGTCAGGGCCACGAGTTCGTGCCGGCCGTGGTCGAGGCGTTTCCCGGCGAGATCGACGCCATCACGTTCGGGCGCCCGACGCTCGAAGATGCCTTCATTCACTTCACCGGGGAGCGGCTCGAATGACCTACCTGCGTGCGGTGTGGGGACTGTGGGTACGCGACGTCATGCGCTTCGTCCGTCAGCGCAGCCGCATCATCGGTGCGCTCGGCTCGCCGGTGGTGTTCTGGTTTCTGATTGGCTCGGGCCTCGGCCGGTCGTTCCAGGCCGGCCCCGAGGCGCGGCTGGCGGGCGGCTACCTGGAATATTTCTTTCCAGGCACGCTCGCGCTCATCATCCTCTTCACAGCGATCTTTTCGACGATCTCGGTGATCGAGGATCGCCGCGAAGGCTTCCTGCAGGGCGTCCTCGTCGCGCCGGTCCGGCGCAGCGCGATCGTGCTGGGCAAGATTCTCGGCGGCACGACGCTGGCCGTCGCTCAAGCGGGCCTGTTCCTGCTGCTCGCGCCGCTCGCACGGGTCCCGCTCACGCTGGCAGCCATCGTGCCGCTCGCCGGCGTGCTGCTGCTCGTTGCGGTAGGGCTGACAGGCCTAGGCTTCCTGATCGCCTGGAACATGGAGTCGACCCAGGGCTTCCACGCGATCATGAACCTGTTCCTCGTCCCGATGTGGCTGCTGTCGGGCGCGCTCTTTCCCGAATCGGGCGCCTCGGGATGGGTGCGGATCATCATGGCGATCAACCCGCTGACGTACGGGGTGGATGCTATCCGTCTCGTCCTGTTCGGCCATGCGGCGTCGGCGCCTTCATTGACCCTGTCGGTCGGGCTCACGGCCGCGTTTGCGGCGGCAATGGTCGTGGGCAGTACGCTTGCGGTCAGCCGTCCATTGCGCGGATGATCGTCATCACACGGGCCTCATGCTCGAGATTTCCGA
>DASYQV010000280.1:0-4914 GCA_036005125.1 Vicinamibacterales bacterium | reverse complement strand
ACGCACCGTCATCGGCCCGTGCTGACAAACGTGGCCGCGCTCTTCGCGCTCCTCGCGTTCCTGATCATCGTCATCTCGCTGTTCCGCGCGCCGTCGCTGGCCGGCGTCGGGGAGCTGTGCCTGGCGCTGTCGGCGCTCGTGCTGGTCGCGATCAGCCGCATCTACACCGTGCGGCTGCAGGACCGCATCATCCGTCTCGAGATGCGTCTGCGGCTCGCGCGGCTGCTCCCGCAGCGTCAGGCCGACATCGAGCGTCTGGCGCTGCGGCAACTGGTGGCGTTACGGTTTGCGTCCGATGCCGAACTGCCCATCCTGATGGACCGTGCGCTGGCGGAGAACCTGACCTCCGACCAGATCAAACAGGCGGTCCGCGACTGGCAGCCGGACTATCAACGTACGTAGAGCGAGCGTCGCTGGCCTGGCCGCGCGCGTCTGAAGACCCGCGCCTATACGGACAGATGCCGCGCGCACATGTAGCCGCGGGTCTCAGTCGCTCAATTCTTGATTCTTGATTCTTGATTTGGGGTCCGATGGAAATCAAGAATCATGAATCACGAATCATGAATAATCCGGGTTAGACCCGCGGACCGCTGCGACCGCACCATTCATGGGATTCCGTTTCCTTCTCGTCTTCGCACTCGTGCTGGCTTCGGCGTCTTCGGCGTCGGCCACGTGGTCGGTCGTCGCTGTTGACCAGCGGACGCGCACGGTCGTGATCGCCTCGGCCACGTGCGTCTCGCAGGATCGGATAGAGACGTACCCGGCGAAGGACCTGCGGGACATCCAGGCGATCGTCGTGCCGGGCGTAGGTGTCGCGGCGGCGCAGGCCGCCATCGATCGCACGCGCGCCACACAGAAGCTCATCTTTGCCGAGCTGCGGAAGGGCACCGCGCCGGCCGACATCCTTGCGCTGCTGAAGCCGGACCCGGCCATCGATTTCCGGCAGTTCGGGATCGTTGACGTCCGCGGGCGGACGGCGGGGTTCTCGGGATCCAGGACCCAGCCCTCGTCACTCGATCGCCAGGGCCACGTACGCGGGACCCCGTTCTTCTTTTCGATCCAGGGCAACATTCTGAGGGCCGACGAGGTCGTGCTCGCGGCGGTCGAGGCATTCACGCGGCATCGGGGAAGCCTGACGGACCGCGTGATGGCGGCGATGGAGGCGGGCGACGCCCGCGGCGGCGACAACCGGTGCACCTGCACAACCGAACCGGTCGTCAACGCCCCGTGCGACGGAAAGACCTCGCACGTCGCCTACATCCTTCGAGCCGACAAGAACGATCCGAACGGGGAGTCGTTCAATGACGGCCGGTACTCGTTGTACCTGAGCGTGACGGATCGTGACATCCGGCCGACAGAGAATGCCAATCCTGTCAGGACGCTGAGGCTGCGGTACGAGCGCTGGAAGAGACGCGCGCGGCGATGATTCGCTGGAGCCGACGCGAAGATCCAATGCGTGAGCCAGCGCCACGACATGCAGCGGCGCTCGGTGCAGTTTCCGTCCGCACCTTCGTGCCTCCACGCCCGCGCACCGTGAAACGAGACTCGCGCGAGTCAGCGAAGACTGCCGTTTCGATGGCGTCGCACTCCACAAAACGGTAGCTCGGGACCATCCACGACCCGGCCTCGCGAATCGGGCTCGGGTTGCGTGGAACACGCTGTGACTCTGAAGGCAAAAGAGCGGGCACCTGTATTGCACAGCACGAAGGCCGTCATGCTCTCCACAGCCATACCTCGCAAGTTGGCGGCAGTGGTTGTGACGCTGTCGACGAAGAGCCGTTACTGCGACGACGAGGAGACCGCGTTCCGGCATGCGCGCCATCACCTGAGCCGCTACGACAAGTTCGTGCTGATTCCCGACGATCATCCGGCAATCTATCCCGGTTTCATTCCGAAACGATTTCCAACGCGCTGCTTCGGCTCGGCCGAGCGGCAGAGACGCCTGCTGCTGTCCGAGGCCTTCTACCGAGCGTTCCTGGACTATGAATTCATCTTGATCTATGACCTGGATACGCTGGTCTTTCGCGATGACCTGTTGACCTGGTGCCGTGCGGGCTACGACTACATTGCCGCGCCAGGTCCCCTCTCGGCCGACACGGCGCACGTCGCCGAGTCGAAGGCGTCCAGCGGCGGGTTTTCGCTCCGACGGGTCCGAAGCTGCCTGCGTGTCATCCAGTCACGTGAGTACTTTGTCCATCCAGACGAATACTGGCAGCGCTACTGCGAACATGCATCGAAGCTGCAGCGGTTGGTCAACTGGCCGCGGAAGCTGCTGAAGCGGTTCCGATGCTTCAACGATGTGAAGTGGCACCTGCGCCGGGCGTTCCGCGGAGGCGTAGGTGAAGATCGGTTCTGGACCGAATACGCCCCGCATTACGATCCGGACTTCCGGATCGCGCCGGTGGACGTCGCGCTGCGGTTCGGGTTCGAGGACGCGCCGCGGGAGTGCTTCGAGCGGACCGGGGGACGGCTGCCGTTCGGCTGCCATCGATGGCACGAGGTCGATCGGGACTTCTACGCTCCCTACCTTCTCAAGCATGGACCCGGTTCCGAGGTCCGGCTTCGGACCTTGCGGGACGCACGTCGCCAGTGGGACAAGCAGACCTCGGTGCTTGCCCGCGTCGCCTCGCGGTCGTTCCTCACGGAGGCCAGCCGTCCCTGA
The DNA here is from genome assembly GCA_036005125.1 of Vicinamibacterales bacterium. Taxonomy (GTDB): domain Bacteria; phylum Acidobacteriota; class Vicinamibacteria; order Vicinamibacterales; family UBA2999; genus DASYQV01. The sequence goes on along the minus strand of DASYQV010000280.1, from coordinate 2,252 downwards.
CCAGCGCACCAGACGCGCCGGATAGAATGGAAGGTCGATGCGCAGACCTGTCGTCCTGGTCACGGGCGCAGGGGGCGAGATCGGCCACGGTCTGATCACGCGCCTCGCCGCCACCAACCGTCCTATCGTCACCATTGACATCACACCGCTCGAACCGGACCTGGCGAAGCGTGTCCGCCGCGAGTTCACCGGATCGATTCTCGACCGTGGGCTGCTCGAGCGCGTGCTGGCCGAGTTCGACATCGACCTCGTGTTCCACCTCGCCGCGCTGCTCTCGACACGCTCCGAGTTCACCCCGATAACCGCGCACACCGTCAACGTCGAGGGGACGCTCAACCTTCTCGAATTCGCCCGCCATGAGGGCGAGTCGCACGGGCGGCCGGTCGTGTTCCTCTATCCTTCGTCGATTGCGGCCTATGGTCTGCCCGACCTCGAGACCAAGATGCGGGTCGGACGCGTGCAGGAGGAGGAGTGGAACAAGCCCACCACGATGTACGGGTGCAACAAGCTCTACTGCGAACACCTCGGCCGTTACTATGCGCGGCACTACAAACAGCTCGCGGTAGAGTCAATGGCGGGACGGGTCGACTTCCGGTGCGTCCGCTTCCCCGGGCTCATCTCGGCCGTAACGATGCCCGCGGGCGGGACATCGGACTACGCATCGGAGATGATTCACGCCGCGGCCAAGGCCGAGCCGTACGCCTGCTTCGTTCGGCCGGACACGCGGATCCCGTTCATGGCGATGCCGGACGCGGTCGATGCGCTCTTGCGCCTCGCTGATGCGCCTCGTCAGCGGCTCACGCGCACGGCGTACAACCTCGGGGCCTTCAGCCCCACAGCGGATGAGATCCGCGATATTGTGCTGAAAGTCTTTCCCGACGCGTGCATCACCTATCACGTGGACGCGAAGCGGCAGAGCATCGTTGATTCGTGGCCGGCCGACGTGGACGACTCGGCGGCGCGGGAAGACTGGGGCTTCCAGCCGAGGTACGACTTCGCGCGCGCGTTCGACGACTATCTGATTCCGACCATCCGCGATTGGCATCAATGAGCGTGGATCGAATTCGAGCCTGCCTGATGGCAGCGATGTGCGCCGCGGCAGGCGGCTGTGCGCAGGCGGAGACCATGGACATGGTGGCGGAGCGGTACGTGAAGCTGGTGCTTGCCGTCGGGCAGCACGATGCGGACTACGTGGATGCGTATTACGGGCCCCCGGAGTGGCGGAAGCAGGCGGAGGCCTCGAAACGCGCCATACCCGACATCGACCGGGACGCGGGGGATCTGCTGAAGCAGGTGGCCGCACGTGCCCCCGGTGAGGACGCCGAGGAGCTCGTCCACCTGCGGCACGCGTACCTCAAGCGGCAGCTCGAGGCGCTGCGCGCGCGTGTCGCCATGCTGGAGGGGAGGCGTCTGACCTTCGACGAGGAATCGAAAGCGTTGTACGACGCCGTGGCGCCCACCCACACAGCGGCCGACTTCGAGCGGATACTCTCGGAGATTGAGCGCGCGTTGTCGTCTCGATCCGGCTCGGGGCGGGCCCCTCGATTGGACTCAGGGCAAGCCCCTCGACTGCACTCGGGGCAAGCCCGCGAACCGTCGCTCGTCGAGCGCTACGAGGAATTCCGCGAACGCTTCGTCATCCCTCCCGATCGGTTGGACCGCGTGTTCAAGGCAGCGATCGACGGATGCCGGAGCCGCACCCTCGAGCACATCCAGCTTCCAACGACCGAGAGCTTTACCGTCGAATACGTCACTCACAAAAGCTGGAGCGCCTACAACTGGTACCAGGGAAATTACCGCAGCATCATCCAGGTGAATACGGACCTGCCCATTTACATCGACCGCGCGATCGACCTGGCCTGCCATGAAGGATATCCGGGACATCACGTGTACAACGTACTCCTGGAGAAGAATCTGGTGCGGGATCGCGGATGGCAGGAGTTCTCCGTCTATCCACTTTTTTCTCCGCAGTCACTGATCGCGGAAGGGACTGCCAACTTCGGCATCGAGGTGGCGTTCCCGAGAGCCGAGCGCGTAGCGTTCGAGGAGAAGGTGCTTTTTCCGGCGGCCGGTCTCGATCCGTCGCAGGCGTCACAGTACTACGACGTCTTCGGGCTCGTGGACCGGCTCTCCTATGCCGGCAACGAGGCGGCGCGGCGGTACTTGAACGGCGAGATCGATGCCAGGGCAGCGGCCGACTGGCTCGAGAAGTACGGGCTCTACTCGCGCCCGCGCGCGGAGCAGCGGGTGCG
>DASYQV010000279.1:0-4886 GCA_036005125.1 Vicinamibacterales bacterium | reverse complement strand
GCTCCTGCGCGCAGGGCTCGAGCTTCCGCCGAGCGTGGATGTGACGCTCGTCAGCGAGGCCGATCCGCGAGCGCGCGAGGTGCCGCCCTGGGTGGTCGGCCGCGCCTTCGGGTCTCGTCACGTCGTCATCTTTCCGGCACGCGCGACCAGGTACCCATACGACTCGCTCGAATCCGTGCTGCGACACGAGGTGGTGCACCTCGCGCTCGACATCCGCGCCGGAGGACAGCCGCTGCCGCGATGGTTCCACGAGGGGGTCGCGACGTCGGTGGAGGCGGGATGGAACGTCACCGACCAGCTCCGCCTGCTGGTGGCCGCTGTGCGAGAGCCGAAGATTTCCGACGTGAGTCAGCTGTTCCAGTCCGACGCGCAGAGTGACACAATCCTCGCGTATCTCCTGGCGACAGTGCTGGTGGAGGATCTGCGACAGCGGTGTGGGGGTGCGTGTCCCGGCCGCATCGCCGCCCAGGTCGCGCGCGGAGTCCCGTTCCCGCGCGCGCTCGAGATTGAAACGGGCGAGACGCCCGACACGGCCGCGGCCCACGCCTGGCGCGCGTATCTGCGCTGGACGAACTGGGTTCCCGCAGTCACGAGCGGCTCCGCGGTCTGGACGGTGATTCTGGCGCTGGCATGCGTGGTCTTCGTGGTGCGTCGCCGTCGTCGCGCCAGACGCAGGCGGGCGTGGGACGCCGACGAGATCAATGGATTGTGGACGACTGACGACGGCCACGGGGGAGAACAATGACTGGCGCGCAGCTGCTCGTCGACAGGTTGAAGGCCCACGGAATCGACACCATCTTCGGCATCCCGGGCATCCATAACCTTGCAATCTACGATGCCCTTCTGGACGAGCCCGCAGTCCACGTGGTGACGACGCGGGATGAGCGCGGCGCCGCCCACATGGCCGACGGGCATGCGCGCGCCACGGGCCGACCCGGGGTGTGTCTGACGGTTCCCGGCCCTGGCGTGACCAACGCGCTCACGGCGATTGGTGAAGCGTACGCAGACTCGTCGCCCGTGCTCATGCTTGCAAGCCAGCTCTCCACCGGCACGGTCGCGAAAGATCGCGAGGACTTCCACCAGCTTCGCGACACCGAAGCCGTGCTCGGGTCCGTCACGCAGTGGGGCAGCCGGCCGGCTCGTGCCGAGGAGATCGGGCGAGCGGTGGACGAGGCCTTTTGCCGTTTCGAGAACGCGCGGCCTCGGCCCTGTTACCTGGATCTGCCGCTCGATCTGCTCAGCGCGACCGTCGATCCGGCGGTGCTTGACGATCGGCCCGACCACACCCGATGTGCGCCGAGCGTTCCGCTTGCCGATGTGCAGCGTGCGGCGGACGCGCTGAGAGAAGCCAGCCTGCCGCTCCTCGTCATTGGCGGGGGCGCATGGAAAGCCGCCGCCTCGCTCCGGGAGCTGGTCGACCTCTTATCCATTCCCGTCGTCATGACGAGCTCGGGCAAGGGCGTCGTCGCCGAGGACCATCCTCTGTCCCTGGGCGATGGATGGATGGTGCACCAGCTCGGTCGGGAAGCACTGGAGCAGGCCGATGTCATCCTGGCGATTGGGGTGCGATTTGGACCGCTCACGACCAGCTGGTGGACGCGCCGGATCAGCGGCAAGGTCATTCACGTCGACATCGATCCGACCGAGATCGGAAAACATACGCCGGCGGGCATCGGAATCGTTGGTGAGGCGAAACAGATGGCCGAGGCGCTCCTCGTCCAGTTTCGCGAGCGGGGCGCCGGCGTCCGCCGCCCGTGGCTGGATGTCGTCGCTGTCCGCGACCGTCGGCGGGCGGCCATCCGCGAGCGGGCACCGGAAGCGGTAGCCACGCTCGAAGGATTGCGTCGTGTTCTTCCCGACGAATCGCTGGTGTTCAACGACATCAACGGCATCGCGTGCTGGGGCGCCGGCGCGTTCGTCTGCCGTCGGCCTCGAACTTTTCATTACCCGATCGGCTTCGGATGTCTCGGGTTTGCGTTTCCAGCGGCCATCGGCGCGAAGCTGGCACGTCCCGACGTGCCCGTTGTCGCGCTCTCCGGCGATGGGGGCTTTCTCTTCAGCGGCCACGAGCTGGCCACGGCCGTGCAGGAGCGCGTCCCGGTGGTCGCGGTGATCTTCAACGATCACGCCTACGGCACGATCAAGGCCGACCAGAACTTTCGGTATCCGAACCGATCCATCGGAAGCGACCTGCACAGCCCCGACTTCGTCCGCTACGCCGAAGCCTTTGGCGCGCGCGGATGCCGGGTGGACTCCGTGCTGAAGGTTCCCGACGCCGTGCTCGCGGCGCTCGAGCACGATGGCCCGACCCTCATCGAAGCGCCATGTCCGCAGGCGCTGCCACCGTGGATCGAGTAAACGTACACGATTGGTCAATATTTTTTTGCCGAGGTGTCGATCCGGGCACCCGCCGTTCGACGTACCAACGGAGGCATACACATGAAGTACATGCTGCTGATTTGCGACGACGAAAAGGCCTGGGGCGGGCTCAGCGAAGCCGAACGGCTGAAGATTTACGGGGAATACCGGCAGCTCACGGAGCAGCTCAAAGCGAACGGGCAGTATCTGGCCGGCTCACAGCTGCACCCGACGTCGGCCGCAACGAGCGTTCGGGTCCGCGACGGCAAGCGGCTCGTCACCGATGGTCCGTTCGCGGAGACGCGCGAGCAGATTGGCGGGTATTTCCTGATCGACGCCGGGAATCTCGACGAGGCCATTGCCATCGCGGCCCGGATTCCATCGGCCCGCATTGGCACCATCGAAGTCCGGCCGCTCGTGGAGGCGACGGCGCCCGCGCCGGTGTAGGGCAGCGAGCGCGTTGAGCGGGGCGGAGGGACGGGGACGCAGGGACGACTTTAAACGTCGAGCGCGTAGAGGAATCAGATCTGAAACGCGGCAGAGTGAGCGGAGAGCGCAGAGAACTTAGCCGTACGCTCTGCGATCTCGGCGAGCTCGGCGTTGAAATCCGTCTCCGCGAACTCCGCTCACTCCGCGCGCTTCGGCCCCCGCAGGCGATCGGCGAGCTCGGCGTTGAAATCCGTCTCCGCGAACTCCGCTCAGTCCGCGCGCTTCGGCCCCGCAGGCGATCGGCGAGCTCGGCGTTGAAACCCGTCTCCGCAGGCTCCGCTTCCTCCGCGCGCTCCGGCCCCCGCCTCAATCACTCTCACCCTTCCACGAGCCCTCGGAACGCAGAATGCTGTCGGCAATGAAATCAGCCAGAATCCTGTTTCCCGCGAGCGTGTAGTGACAGCAGTTGTCCATGTAGACCGGCGCAGCTTCACCGTCGAAGATATGCGTTGCATCGAAGAACCTCATCGTGCTCGTCTTCGACATCCAGGATTGTGATTCCGCCACCAGCACCGGATAACCCTGCTCCACGCCTCCCTTGAAGGGGGACGCATCGCTGAGCACCGCACGCGCCTCTTCGTCACGGAACGATCTGGTTGAGTAGTACTGATTCGGTTGGAGAAAGTGGAAATACGGCACGCCTCGGGGCGACAGCAGCGCGTTCATGAGAAGCGACGCGCCGATCCAGTTTCTTGCGATGTCCTTGAAGAGCGAGGGTCCGTCGCGACGGGTAGTCGGCGGCGTCACGGTGACGATGGAATTACTGGAAGGATTCGACGGCAGGGCGGCGAACCTGGCCAGTTCGGCATGATATCTGTTCGAGACGATTCGGTGGTACTGCTCCAATGCGAAGTTGACCGACGCGATTCTGTTTCGCCGAATCGCACTGGTCAGGCTGTTCAGTTGGTCCTTATAACGACCAATGGCTGCAAGGGACTGGAGTTTCTCCGGGGTGAGCGTGAACTGATTCACCAGGTTGATCAGCGGATCGAGATGCTGAGCGCTCGGCATCGAAATGTCGATGCCGCGCTGATCGTTGATGCTGGATAACGCCACCTCGTTGAAGCCGTCGATATTGACGACCAGATCGAACTGCTGGCCGATCGAAAGAAAATACGCCAGCACCAGGAGCTGCTGTGGCTGCTTGTATCCTTCGTGGCTCAAGCACAACGGAATGAGCTCTTTCCGCTTGAAGAAACCAACCTGCTGCAGGCGCTCGACCAGTCGATTCGCGCCGACCTGGCAGAACCAGACGCCAACCGACCCGCCAAACAGCCCGATGACGAACTGATCGTCGCGTTGCTTGATGAAGGGATAGTTGTAGGGCGAGACGAAGCCGAAATTATTGGTCTCGACTCGAGGAGGTTGCGACGCTCCGCGCTCGCTCACGTGCGGAGTGCGCAGGCTCTCCGGCAGGTCGAACGGGTAGCCCGATTTGTGCGTCGGACCGAAGTAGGGGTGCAGTCCCTCGCCGGTCAGCCGTCGATCGCGTGTTTCGGGAATGAGCTCGTAGGTCTTTCGATGAAGGTAGAAGAGATGTCCGGTGTCGTAATAGTAAATCGTCAGGGAGACGAGCTCCGCGAATACGACGAAAACGAATACATTGACCAGGAGTACGGCGATGCGGCGCTGTGACATTCTGACGACTAGAAGATGGTGTAGATGAACGGAGCCAGGACGGAGCTCTGCGCGAAGATCAGCAGCGTACCGACCATCAGGAGGACGATGATCACCGGGAGCAGCCACCATTTCCTGCGCTCCCGCATGTACGTCCAGAGCTCGGCCAGAATGCCCATCGTTGCGTGCTAAAACTGCCGCTTCATGCTCGACCGGCGTCTTCCCGGCGGTCGCGGCTTCCAGAAACTGTCGCCCGTCGGCGCGTGTACGAGCGGATTGCCGCCCAGCAGTCTCCTCACGAAGCCGATCGGCGTGACAACCAGGAAATACATGATACCCATGACGATTGGCGTCGTCACTTTGGAGATCGCGTGCGCCAGCGCCATCCACGCCTGCTCGATCGGCGCGAGGCGCGCCGGGAT
>DASYQV010000278.1:0-15219 GCA_036005125.1 Vicinamibacterales bacterium | reverse complement strand
GATCCCTGAGGCCTATTTCACACACCGGGCCGCCTTGTTGGATGGATCCGCCGGCGTTCCGCCCGGCTTGTCGCGGTAGACCACGTGGCAGTTCAGGCACGATTCGGAGAGCTGATTCGTGGCCTCGCTGACGACTTCCTGGCTCCTCGATTGCGATGCCTTGTAGGCGGCCTTCCCGGCTTCCATCATCTCCAGCGTGAACTTCACCCAGTCAGGTTGATCGACGGGGACGGGCTTGCCGTTCTCACATCGGCGTCCTGGCGTCAGCAGGCGGGGTGCGGCTTCCGCGATCGCCATCGCGGCGTAGTCGACGAGCTCCCACGGCGAATAGATATCGGCGCCCCAATCGACCCACGAAAAGCCGGATGTCCCGGACTGCAAATCCGCCTTCTTGCGGGTGCTCGGATCGTTGGTCTGGACGTTGAAGATCAAGTTCGACGTCGGAAAGAGCATGCCGCGCATCAACTGGGCCAGGTTCGCCGACGGTGGAAACGACGGCCCTTGCGGCGCGGTACGCGCGGTCTGCGGCGTCGAGCCGGCCGGGGGCGCCGCGAGGAATGCGATCTGTTTCAGCGCGGCCTCGTCTGCGCTCAGCTCGGCTCGTCCCGCCGGAAACTTGCCGGCCCGAAGCAGGTAGGCCACGAGGTCAGTGGACTGCTGCGCGGTCAGCGTCCCGGGCTTGTCCGCGGGCATCGTGTTCCGGATCTTGTTCGCAAGGTCCGCCAGGGGTTGAGTGCCCCAGTTCCGCATGAAGTCGTCGCCCGTCAGCGGAGGGGCCAGGCCTCCTCCCAACGTGTCGCCATGGCACGGGGAGCACCGCTCCTTGTAAATCCCCTGGCCGCGGGTCGCCTGCGCGTCGCTGTAGACCCCTTCTCGCGCCGTCCGAATCTGGGCATAGACAATGGGTGAGAACGACACGACGAGCATGGCCACGCCGAGCGCGCAGCCCCCACTCAGGATGCCGAACGGCATCGCTCGGCACCCGCATCTCCAGGCGTTCAACCTCGAAGACATCGGTTCCCCTCCGCAACTGACGATTCGACGCGCGCGTGGCTCGGATCGCACACCTGCCCGCACTGACTCGGGATCCTACATCGATTGATTGATGGCGCGCGATCTTCGGCGAGGTGAGGAGCAGGAGGATTGGACAGGAAGAGGACCCGCCGGGGCACCAGCAACGGCGGGACGGTCCGCGACAGTTTCTCTACGCGACCACGGCCGCGGGCGTGTTTTCCCGATATGCGACCAGCTGGGATCCGAGCGATTCCCGGACGTCATCGGGCCGCGGCGCATGCAGTCCGGACGATTCCCGTCCGCACGGCAACGGCACGCAGTTGCAGATGAGCGCCTTGAGATTCCTCGGACCGAACCCGGGCATGCCGGCGTGGGCCATTTTCAGGTTGTCGATCATCAGCACGTCGCCGCGTTGCCACGTAAACGACGAATACCGCCGCCGCATGGCCCGGGCTACCAACTGGATCTCCTGCGGATCGAAGAGGTCGCCGACACGAGGACCTGCCTGCGCCGCCGGTGGTCTGGGTTTGGCGAGACGCAGCTTCCTGGACAGTTTGACGAACTTGAACATCAGGAGCGGCCACGACGTTCGAGGCTTGGTGATCAAGCCTCCCGCGAGCTTGGCGTTCCAGATGACCGACGGGAATCTCCAATGGCACTTGTGAACGGCCCATGGAAGGCCGGCGTAATCTGCCGCGAACGCTTCGGTCGCCGCGGTCTGGAGGCCGACCCTGTTCAATTCTCCAGAGATGTGCAGCACCAGCGCTCGCTCGTGCGTCGTCGGATGCTCGATGACGCTGGGCTTGTAAATCACGAGGTATTGCTGACCGTCACGGGTCGTTGTCTCGATGCCGACCCGAGCGCAGAAATCCTGTATCTCCGCGGCTGAAAAACCGTAGCGTTCGACCACGTCGGCAACACGATATTCCCTGACCGCAAGGGCGCGCTGCTCCAGCTTCGCCCGCAGCGCGGCCGGCAGATCCGCGTACAGCTGAGCGGTAATTACAAGCCCCGTCTCGCCGCCGAGCCACGACGGCGTCTGACAGAAGAATGAGATGAAGCGCGGCACATCCGGCACGTAGTAATTCTCGTTGTGAAAAACAGGGATTTCCAACGTGCCGCCCGTTTTGAAATTGGCGTTCGTGTAGAGGACGAAGCGCGTCCCATCCACCACCGTCCGGCCTTCTTCGGACATGAGGACCTCGTTCATCCCGTGCATGCCGCGGATGCTGAGGACCTGTCGTTCGAAGTCAGCAGGCGACGTGACATCAAAGCCCCGCAGGAGTACCGCGCCGTGCGTGGCGATGTCCTCCATCAGCTCTGACGAGTGGGATTCGAGGAACTCCTGCAGAAACGTCGCATCTCGCGCCTGCAGCGGCTCGATGACCAGCGGGGTCTGCGCTTCGCTCGTCGGAACCCGCCGTTCCTCGTCCCGAAGCGTTCGGGTGACGACACCGGTATATCGGTGATCCATGATGCGTCCTCGTTGAGAGAACGAACTTCGGGGTTCATTCGTACGTTCCTCCTGTGAACCGCCGTGACACACCTAGGTAGGGGAAACTTTGGTTTGGCTTCCGCACGTCGAGGATCCGGCTCGCCCACGGTGCGATGATGTGACCGTGGGCAAATCGTCGCGCGGGCGTACGTTCACCGGCAGGTTCATCGAGCCCATGCACGCCAGGCTCGTGAACACGCTGCCGGACGGCGACGACTGGGTGTACGAGGTGAAGTTCGATGGCTATCGCGCCCTGGCAGTCAAGAACGGGGACTCGGTGCGATTGCTCTCCAGGCGGAACAAGGATCTGACGGCCGACTACCCCGCCGTTCGAAGCGCCGTTGTCCGCATCCGCGCAGAAGAGGCCATCCTCGATGGCGAGATCGTCGCGGTGGGCGAGCACGGGCGGCCTTCCTTTCAGGCGCTCCAGTACCGCACCGCGCACCCGGCCAGCATCGCGTATTACGCGTTCGACCTGCTGCAGGTGAACGGGGCCGACATCATGGGCCGGCCGCTCGAGGAGCGCAAAGCCCGGCTCCGCGAAGTCGTCGCGGGCTCAGGCGTACTGCTGTCCGACGCCTTGCCCGGTGATGCGGACTCGGTCACCGAGGCCGTCCGCCGACTGGGCCTGGAAGGAGTGGTTGCGAAACGCAAGGCGTCGCTGTACGAACCCGGCCGGAGGAGCGGCGCGTGGGTGAAGCTGAAGCTGGACAAGCAGCAGGAATTCGTCGTGGGGGGGTATCGACCCGGGTATGGAACGCTCGACACGCTGCTCGTCGGCTATTACGAAGGCGCGGATCTGATCTTCGCGTCGAAGGTCCGCGCCGGATTCACGCCGCATCTGCGTGCCGACGTTGTCCGACGGTTCGACGGACTGCACGCGCAACGGTGCCCGTTCGTCAACCTGCCCTCCAGTCACACCTCCCACTGGGGATGGGGCGTGACCGCGGAGCAGATGTCCGAGATGCGCTGGCTGAAGCCGCGACTCGTCGCACAGGTTCGTTTCGTCGAATGGACCGCCGACGGCCATCTCCGTCACGCCGCCTTCATCGGCCTTCGGGACGACAAGAATCCAAAGGACGTCCGACGGGAGTGACGCACGGGAGCGTGGCCTTCGGGCTTCAGGCTGGGATCCGTCACAATTGACGTGCTCGAGGTTCAGGGCGCGAGCTCGTCGGGTCGCGCCGGCAGCGCGCGACGTTTCGACGGGTTACGACGTCGTACGCTCACCCCATCCTGTCCGGACTGACGTCGTTCGCTCACTGGTCCATATTTCTCTGTGCACGGGCGCGCACTCGTCGCTTGACGCAGCCACGATTCAGGCCAACACTGCTTCGCCCCCCTCTCTCACGCGGACCGGCGCCCGCATCGGCCGTACGTAGGCCGCATCTTTAGATGCGGCCCGGCAAACAGGCCGGGCACCCGCGCCGGATTTAAAGATCCGGCCTACGTACGTGTTGAACCGGGAGCGGTCCCGCAGATGCACAAGGAGGGGTCATGCAGAAAGGCACGACGCTGTTTGCGCTGCGCGCCGACTACAACGGCGTCTTCGACGGATCCAACGCCGGCGTCGCCATTCAACGCGCCGCCAACGTCAAAGCCCTGGCGGGCGACGCGGGGATCATGTTGGCCGCCGGCGTCGTCGAGGTCGCGCGGAACGCGAACCTGGACGACCTCCAGGCGTTCACCATCGAGGCGACGATCACGCCTGCCCGTATCGGCCCCAACCGGCAGAACATTCTCGAAGCGCAATCGCCCGGCATCGCGTTCTTCCTCGGTCCCGAAGGCAAGCTGCTCGGATCGCTCTTCGTCAACGGCGTCTGGACCGCCGTCGACTCCGGGACGGCGGTGATTGCCGCCGGCCGCGACACGCGCGTCGGCTTCACGCGCGATGAGACGGGCAAGGCCGAGCTCACCATTGACGGCCGCGTCGTCGCGTCCAAGGCGATTCCAGGCGCGATTGGAAAGGCTGGCGAGGCGGGGCTGCGCATCGGCGCCGGCGCCGACAGCCGCGCCTATCAGTTCAACGGCGTCATGGGCGATCTCACCATTCGTCAGGGCGCGGTCACGCAGGACTTCCTGGCCGCACGTCAACAGCGCGCGCAGACGATCACCGCGTCGCTGGCGACCATCCTTCCACGTGTGCGCGTCAGCCTTGTGCCGGACGAGAGCCGGGCGCGCCTCCAGCCGATCAAGGACATCATGAACGCGGCCGGAGTACAGCGTCTGAGCGATCTCCAGACACTGCGCATCACGACCAGAACCGTCATGAGCTCAGGCACGGTCATGGTGGCTGCGCGCACCCAGACGACACCGTCGGTGAACTGGGCGGCTGTGGCCACCCAGTTCCGAGCCGCCGCGCCCGCCGAGCGCAAGACGCTGCTCGCCAGCGTCCTGGCCAACCAGAATTCGCAGCCGCTGCTCGCCCAGGCCGCAGCGCTGCCGCCGGCCGCCGCAGCGCTCTCGACGCCGGTGAGATCGGTCATCCCATCCGCATCGCCCATCGCTCCGGCGCCGCCGGCCGCTGTCGTACCCACGCCAGCCGCGTTGACCGGTGTGCTGGCGCGCACGGCTCTGAGGACGCAGCCTCTCACCGAGCTCGTGAGGCTCGAGAACAGAGTGCTCCGCGCGGACCCGACCGTTCTGCAGCAGATCGTGGACCGCAATCCGGCGAACTGGCCGATCACGACGCAGGAGGCCTTCCAGGTGCGCTCGCTCACCACGATCCCGGTCAGCAGCGCCGTGATCATCGCGGGCACGCTGGATCTCACCGACACCCAGCTCGTCGTCGAACCGAACGTCAAGACGCTGTACATCATCGCTGAGCGCGTGATCTGCGGGAACAACGCATCGATCATGTGGCGCCGGCCGGGGGGCGCGGTGCCGGCGCGCGCCGACGATCCGTCGTTGGACGGCCGCAGCTACTCCGGCGTCCATACGAAGCCGAACTCACGCGACGGGCTCGACGGCGGCAACGGCGGCGCCGGAGCAACCGGCCTCACCGGCGGTCCAGGTGTGAACGCGCCAAATCTCGAGATGTGGGTTAAAAGCATGACTGGCCTGCCCAACCTCGATCTCAACGGCGAGGACGGGCAGATTGGCGGCCGCGGGCAGCGCGGCGGACGCGGCGGCAACGGCGCCGACGGTCAACTCGGCGAGCGATGGTGGTTCTTCGGCTGGCACTGCTCCGCCGATCCGGGCGACGGCGGTGATGGCGGCGACGGTGGTCGCGGCGGCAGCGGTGGACGGGGCGGCAGCGGCGGCAATGGCGGCAAGATCACGGTCGGCGTCCTCGACAACACGCTCGAGACGACCGTCACGAACCGCGCGTTCAAGATCAAGAACCAGGAAGGGCGCGCCGGGCGCGGCGGATCGGGTGGATCGGGCGGTGTTGGCGGCCCGGGCGGGCGCTCCGGCGCCGGCGAAACCTGCAAGGATGCGGAAAACGGTCATCCCGGCGCGCAGGGTCAACCGGGCACGGTCGGCGCGGACGGCTTCGGCAACGGCCTCGATGGCCTGGTCGAATTCTTCGAGTTCAGCGAAGACGCCTGGGACGATCTGCTCACGCGCCCCTGGCTGAACGAAGTATCGCCGACGCACGCGTTCCCGGGCGATCACCTCACGCTTCGGGGCTCCCGGATCACGAGCACCGACACGGTCTTTTTCGGGGGCTCACCGACGCCGCACACGGTCAACGCGGATGAAAGCGTGTCGATCACGGTGCCGCTCACGTCGACCGGCGGCGAGAAGGTCATTTACATCCGCCGCGCGGACACGACCGAGAGCAATCGCATCTCGGCGTACGTGAAGCCGCAACTCGAGCCGCTGGCCGGCGCGCTGAACCCCGGGAGCACGATCACGCTGACGGGACGTGCGTTCCGCAACGGCGCGTCTGTCCTCATCAACGGCGGTGCGTTTCCGGTCACCGTCGTCAACCCGACGCACCTCAGCTTCGTGATGCCGAACACGTCGGGCGACGGGTCGGCCGCGTCGAGCGTCACCGTGCAGGTCCGCAACCCGGACGGGCTCGTCTCGAACACACGGACGGCACAGATTCCCCGTATCCTCGAGGTGCCGTTCCGGTACGGGCAGCACAATCTGTCGTTCAACAACTTCACCGACGGCGTTCCGGACTGGGGCACGTACGAGACGACCTTTGGAAGCGCCGAGGTGTGGCACGAGCAGCTCGATCCAATCTTCGGGCACCCGGTGCTCACCGCGGCGTTCTACTTCTTCTACGAGTACTTCCTGAAGGGGAAGGCCAACGGCGGGCTCGCCACCGGCTTCTGCACGTCGCTTGCGGGGCTCGTGGCCGATCGGTTCTGGCAGGGGCGCACCGACACGCCGTCGATCACCAAGGCGTCGGTGCACAAGTACCTGACGGCGATCCACGGCAAGCTGCTCAGCCGCGAATCGCTGATTCACTTCCATGACCAGGGACGGCAGGGCGCGGCGCGCGTCGATCAGACCTATCGCGAGATCGAGGCGACGTTCCTGCGCGGATGCGATCGCAACAACGCGCCCCTGCTGTTCTTCATCCCCTCGGGGGCGATATGGGACTCGGGGTACTTCGACAAGCTGGCCGCTTCGCACTGCGTGATGCCGTACCGGTTCCTCTATCCGGCGGGCCGCGAGCCGCAGGTCGCGCCGGGCGGCAGCACGACGCTCACCAATCCGGACGGCGTCGAGCTGTACGTCTGGGACTGCAACAACGCGACCTCGCCCAACTGCCGGCTGAAGTTCCGCCGCGTCGGCAGCGAGATCCGGTTCGACTTCTTCTCCAACTCGAACACGGCCTCTATCCGCAGCGAGGACGGCGTCACGCTCGGGATGATGACGCTCGGTGACTACCTGCTGGCGGATCACGACCTGCCGTTCAGCGGGCCGTTCGGGCTCACCACGTTCATCATCGACTTCCTGCTCTCGCCGGCCGACCTGCAGGTGACCGATGGAAACGGACGCCGCACGGGGCGGTTCGGCCCCTCTCTGCTGTCGGAAATTCCCAACAGCCGGCCGTGCTACCTGATTCCCGGCGCGTACATGCTGCCCGACCAGACGGCGCTCACCCGCCGCATCGTCGGCAACGCGGCCGGCACGTACGCGTATCACTCGATCATCCCGTCGGGCGGTTCGCTTGCGCTCGAGAGCGTGACGACCGCGCCCGGGCAGGAGGACGTGCTTGCCGTGAGCGCCGATGCCAATCAGGTGCGCTTCACGCCCGCGGCCGAGAAGACGTTTGCGCTGACGCTCGCCCGCACCGTGGGCACCCAGGCGCGCGCGCTCGCGATTACCGGAGCGGGCGGAGCGCCGACGGCGGACGTCGACGTGGCGCTCTCACCGGACCTGTCGCTGCTCCGGGTCGGCAACCGCGGGGCCGCCCGCAGCGTGCAGGTGAGCGCCTTCTCGATCGACCGGACGACGAACTCGCCGGCCAACCGGCAGTTCGCATCGCTGAACCTGCCGGCCAATCACGACCTCACCGTGGCCGTGACGAACTGGACGAATCTCGACGCGTCGGTCGAGACGCTGCCGTTCCAATAGGCGGAATAAGGCCCGAACTTCAGTTCGGGCGCGGCGAAACGATGGGCCGGATCTAAAGATCCGGCCTACGTGCGTGATCCGGCCTACGTACCGTCCACGTATTGGTTTTTCCCCGCTTCTGATCCAATATCGCCGGGTGGCGATCACACTGAAGGCCTCTCGTCGTCCGCCGGAAGGCGTGCATCCGCCGAACGACACGCCTGCGTATCGCTCCACGGAGCTGCGCCATCCGAAGCAGCCGCTCGTCATCATTCCTCACACGCTGTCCGAGCTCACGGGACCCGTCTATGGCTACGGAAAGATCGGGCCCGTCGATCACGACCTGACCCGCCAGCATGCGGGCGAGCCGCTTGGCGAGCGGATTGTGATTGCGGGCCGCGTCCTCGACGAGGACGGCCGACCGGTCCCCCACACGCTCGTGGAGATCTGGCAGACGAACGCCGCCGGTCGCTACCGGCACCGGATCGACACGCATCCGGCTCCCATCGATCCGAATTTCACCGGAGCCGGCCGCACGGTAACCGATGACGAGGGCCGCTATCGGTTCATCACGGTCAAGCCGGGCGCGTATCCCTGGCACAATCACCCGAACGCGTGGCGGCCGGCGCACGTGCACTTCTCGCTCTTCGGGCAGAACTTCACCACGCGCCTGATCACGCAGATGTACTTTCCCGGCGATCCGCTGCTGCCGCTCGATCCAGTCTTCAATTCCGTTCCCGATTCGCGGGCGCGACAGCGGCTGCTATCGAGCTTCGATCTCGACCTGACCGAGCAGGGATGGGCGCTCGGCTACAGGTTCGACATCGTGCTCCGCGGGAGCGACGCCACGCCCATCGAGAGATGAACCGTGTCGACGAGGCTCACGCCGTTTCAGACGATTGGCCCGTTCTTTCATCACGCGCTGCTGTTCAAGGGCGGAGAGACACTGACCGCGGAAGGGACGGTCGGGCAGCAGATCGTTATCGAGGGAACCGTCCGCGACGGCGCGGGCACGCCCGTTTCCGAGGCGCTCATCGAGATCTGGCAGGCTGATGCGGTGGGCCGATACAACCATCCCGGAGACGGGCGGGATCGGCCGCTCGATGCGGCCTTTGACGGGTTCGGTCGTACGCCAACCGACGAGGCGGGATGCTTTTCATTCGCCACGATCAAACCGGGACCCGTGCCGGATCTCTCCGGCCGGATGCAGGCGCCCCACGTGCTCGTGTCCATCCTCGCCCGTGGAATCCTCACGCGGCTGGTCACGCGAATCTACTTTGACGACGAGCCCGCAAACGAACAGGACCCGATCCTCGCGCTCGTCCCGGTCGAACGCCGGCCAACACTCCTGGCTCGCCATCAGGGCAACGGCCAGTATCACATCGACATCAGGCTGCAGGGCGAGGGCGAGACGGTGTTCTTCGATGTGTAGTGCACGGTGATGGCGGCGCCTGGCGGTCTGTACGAACCGCTGTTTGGTGAACGCGACGTCGCCGCATGTCTGAGCGACCAGGCGCGGGTTCAGGCGATGCTGGACGTCGAGGTGGCGCTGGCGGATGCCCTGGCGCGCGTCGACGTGGTGCCGGCCGGCTCGGTGGATCCGATCCGACAGGCCGCCCGCGCGCAGTTCTACGATCTCGCCGCGTTGGCCACCGACGCCGCGCGCACGGGCAGCGTCGTCATTCCGCTCGTTGCCGATCTGACGCGGCGTGTCGCCGCCATCGACGCCGACGCCGCGCGCTACGTGCATTGGGGCGCCACCAGCCAGGACATCGTCGACACCGCTCTCGTTCTGCAGATGCGTTCCGCGTCGACGCCGCTGCTTCGTCAGTTCGAGCGAGCGGCCCGCGCGGCGGCGGCCCACGCGCGGCGGTACCGAACCACGCCCATGGCCGGCCGCACGTGGCTTCAACACGCCACGCCAACGACGTTCGGACTCAAAGCCGCCGGATGGCTCGATGCGCTGGAGCGGGTGCGGCGCGGCGTCGGCAGCGCGTTCTCGTCATCGTTCGTGCTGCAGTTCGGCGGCGCGTCGGGAACGCTTGCCGCGTTGGGTCCGAAGGCGATAGATGTAGGCTCGGCGCTGGCGGAGCGCCTGAACCTTCAGTTGCCGCCCGCACCGTGGCACAGCCATCGCGACCGCCTCGCGCAGCTCGCATGCGCGCTTGGCGTCGCCACCGGCACGCTCGGCAAGATCGCCAGAGATCTGTCACTCCTGGCGCAGACCGAGGTCGCCGAGGCGCATCCCCGGGAAACTGCCGGCGGCTCCTCGACGATGCCGCACAAGCGCAATCCCGTGTCGTGTGTGGTGGCGCTAGCGGCGGCGGTCCGCATGCCCGCGCTCGTCGCGAGCATGCTCGCCGCCATGCCGCAGGAGCACGAACGGGGGCTGGGCGGATGGCATGCGGAGTGGGACGTGCTGCCGGACATCGTGCTGCTGACTGCCGGCGCCACGCGATCGGTCGCCGACGCGCTGGAAGACGTGGTGATTGACACGGCGCGCATGCGCACGAACATGGAGCTCACGCGCGGCCTGGCGCAGGCCGAAGCTGTCGCGATGGCGCTCGGCCGGGACCTCGGCAAACACCAGGCCCATACCCTGGTCGAGGCCGCGAGCCGGCGGGCACTAGCCGAAGAGCGGCCGCTCGCGGAGGTGCTCGCGGAAGATGCATCCGTGACGCGCGTGATGACGCCCGATGCAATCGAACGATGCCTCTCGCCCGATGCATATCTTGGCGTAGCGGACGCGTTCGTCGATCGCATCCTCACCACATGGGAGCGTGCGGAGGGACCCGACATCTCCTAAGGCCAAGAGATCGTGACGAATGAAGCAGGTTCTTTCGCCTGGCCTTAGGAGATGTCGGGGCCCCGCGAAGCGGGGCCAAGAGATGTCGGGGCCCCGCGAAGCGGGGCCAAGAGATACTGCGTGGCAGCAAACGGGAGGCTGTCCGCGACACGATTTGCATGCGTTTGTGAGACGAGCTTTGCTGCCATGGCTGAGATCGATGCCGACGGTTGCAGGCTGTTCTTCACCGTTGAGGGACCGCCTGACGCGCCCGCACTGATGTTGTCGAACTCGATTGGCACCACGTCCTCGCTCTGGGATCGCCAGGCGGGTCCATTCGCGAAGGCGTTCCGCGTGGTGCGCTACGACACGCGCGGACACGGCCACTCGAGCGTGCCCTCCGGCGATTACACGATGGAGCAGCTCGGGCGCGACGCGCTCGCGGTCCTCGATGCCGCCGGCGCGAGGCGCGCGCACGTCTGCGGCATCTCGCTCGGAGGCATCATCGCGATGTGGCTGGGGGTGCATGCGCCCGATCGCGTGGACCGGCTCGTCCTCGCGAACACGGGCGCCCGCGTCGGGACGTTCGAGATGTGGCAGCAGCGGATCGCGGCCGTCCGCGCGAACGGGATGACACCAATCGCGGAGGCGACCCCGTCGCGCTGGTTCACGGAGGGCTTTCGTCAGCGCGCACCCGAGATCGTGGCGACTTTTACCGCGATGGTGGCGGCATGTCCTCCGGACGGGTATGCCGGATGCAGCGCCGCCATTCGCGACACCGATCTTCGCGCAGACGTGCGGACGATCGCCGCGCCCACGCTCGTGATCACCGGCGCCGCGGATCCCGCCACGCCTCCGAGCGACGGCGTATTCCTCTCTGAGCAGATTCCCGGGGCTCGCCGCGTCGAGCTCCAGGCGGCTCATCTCTCGAACGTGGAGCAGGCCGAGGCTTTCACCGGCGCGGTCCTCGATTTTCTCGCAACGTGAGCCCGGACATGGACGACGACGCCCGTCGCGCCGCGGGCAACGCCCGGCGAAGAGAAGTCCTCGGCAATGCCTACGTCGATGCCGCGATCGCGAAGACCAGCGACCTCACGGCGGATCTCCAGGACCTGATCACTCGTTACGCGTGGGGCGAGATATGGAACCGGCCGGGCCTCGATCTCCGCACGCGGCGCGTGCTCGTCCTCGGCACGCTGGTGGCGCTCGGGCGCTGGGAGGAGTTCCGCCTGCACGCGGCGGCAGCGTTGTCCGAAGGCGGATTTTCGATAGACGACCTGAAAGAGATCGCGCTGCAGCAGGCTGTGTACTGCGGCGTTCCGGCAGCCCGCACTGCATTCGAGGCGATCCAGGCGGTGGTTGCGGAGCGCAAGTAAGGACCGGACGTACGTAGGCCGCATCTTTAGATGCGACCCAGCGACCCAGCGCCGGGTCTAAAGACCCGGCCTACGTACGGCTTCTCGCGAGATGAGGTCGAGGTCGTTGTACGTCCGCCAGAAACGGAAGACAGACAACGTGCCGTCGTCCCGTGCCTGGACGAGTATCCGACCCGAGCGGACGGTCTGGACGAACCACGGGTCATCACAGAAGCGGGCGGCCATTCTCGGCTCGAGCGGCTGGGAGAAGTCCAGCATCATGCCGCCGCCGCGCCGCGAGCGGACGAACAGGGCTGGGAAACCGGCCGTGGCGCTGGGAAGCCAGAGGCTTCCAGGCCGTTCCATTGCGAATGTGCCGGCGCTCTCTACACGTCCATGTGATATCTGAAAGAGACCCACACCCTGATCGGTCGCTGACACCAGCAGCCCGGGTACGGCGGCTATATCGAAGGCGCCCTGCGCGTCGACCTTGTGCGAGACGTCAAGACGCCGGTCGAGAACACAGATCGCGTCAGGCGTCAGGACGTAAAGGTGATCGCCCGCGCGCTCGACGTCGAGTACCGGTTCGGCGACGATCGAAATTCGATCGGCATCGCTCCAGTCCGGCGCGAGCGCAGCGAGACCAGCCGGTCCCCACGCGTAGGATCGGCCCTGCCAGTCCACGTGTCCGCGGAAGCCGTCCACCCGGAGACGGTGGACCAGAGCGGGCCGCGGGGCGGAAGACAAATTGTAAACAGCCAGCCCCGACGAGCTCCAGACGAAGACTGCCGCAGCTCCGGAGAATCGGCCCGCGTGCAGTTGATGCGCGCCGACACCGAGAGAAACAATCGCCTCGCGTACGATCTGAACTGCCCTGATGACGAGAAGTCGGCCCGCACCTGCCGCGAACGGCTCGATCTCGCGCTGGACTCGCACTTCGTGCGCCGCGTGGTCGTCGGGCATCCCACCGGCCGACCGCATCAACTGCAACTGGGTGCTTTGACCCGGCAGCCGCATGGCCGCCAGCTCGGCGAACCCAGCAGCCGTGGCCGTGGCCGTCGCGACGACGGCGCCGCCGGGATCCTGTAGCGTCATCGGCTCGCCAGACGCGAGTCCCTTTGCGAGCGTCTGCCAGATGGTGCCCACCTCCAGATCGGGCGGAGGATCGGGGAGACTCAGGATGAGGGCCAGGCGCGGAGCGAGCCTCCAGAACGGGTCGACCAGCAACGTGCACGCGTTAATCTTCTGGAGGCCCAGTCTGTTCGTCTCCTGCTCGGTCAACTGCTCGGCCGGCGCGAACTGGAACCATCGCGCGCCCAGGTTGCTCCTTATGAGCAGCTTGCACGGGTAGTTCGGCGCGACCGGTGGCGCCACCACCTTCACATAAACAGACTGACCTGCCTCGGTCGTCGTGACCGAGTATTGGTGCGGCACCCCTGCTCTGCGCGCGATCTGGCTCGCGGGGTCATCGAGCACCTCGACGCCGCAGAGAGCGAGCGGCACGGGAGGCCACGGGGGCGTGTCGGGGAAGAGCGTGACGCTGGCCTCCGGGCGGAGAATGTCCGAGTTGCAGCTCTCGGCGCGCCACTCGAAGCCAGAGTCGATCGAGACAAGCGGCCGGTAAAATCTCTCAACGACGTTCGCACTTCCCCGCAGCAGCAGGCCGTCGGGCAACCCGGCGGCCTCGGTCAATACGAGCGAACCCAGACCGGCCAGGTTGAGGTGCACGAATTTCTTGATGCGATAGTGGGTGTCCGAAACCTTATCGGTCTGCGACGGAGAGTCGTCGCCGCTGCCTCCACCGCCAAGACCGGCAATGGCATGGACGACCCCGGCGACCGCCCCGAGCACAGCCCCCCACTGACCGATCGCCCCTGCCAATGCGGCGCCGCCGATGACGCTGCCGGCCACCGCTTCGGTGATCAGGCAGCACATGATGTCGAGGTCGGAGGGGTCGTAGTCCGTCGTGAGATCCACGACCAGAAGGTTGGTCTTGCCGGAAGGCACGGAAAAGCTCGCGGTGACCGTTACATCGACGTGGATGCTGATCTTGCCCCACGCGCACGTGCACGCATCGATCTTCCTGCCGCTGAACTTCACGACCACTGCGCCGCCGGACCACGAGCCACTGGGACCGGAATCGAGGGCGAAATCGCCGCCGCCCTTTGCGAGCGTATCGGCTAGCGGCGTGACGACGACCGGCACCATCAACGCGCCGTCGATGAAACACGCCCACTCCTGTCCTCCAAGGCGATTCGGAATTTGACCGTTGTAGAACGCTTGCCATGACGGAAGGGAATTGGCGGTTGGAGGTCCGATCTCGAAGCGGAAGCTCACAAGGTTCGCATCGCTGTCCATGGCAATGCCTGCGTTCGACACTTCGAAGCCGGCGCCGAGGATGCGCTCGAAGGCGCTCAGATCGATCGAGACGCAGGGGATCGCCGGCAGCCCTCCGCTCGCCGGAACGAGCGGTGGCGGCAGAAGCTGCACACACAGCTGAGGGGCACCCTTCGGCGTGGAGGGCAACTGGATAGAGAACCTGAATCCCACCGAAGGGTGCATCGGAAACTCGTCCACCGGCGGCTGGCCCTTTTCCAGCGCGCCCAGCGTCGTCGTCAGTACCTTCATCGGCTGGAAGACCTCGAAGGTCTGGACTGACAAAGGCACCGTTCCACCGGCAACGTGGACGGTCACTAGGACCGGACCACCTACCGTGTTCTGCAGGAACGTCTCTGGAAGCAGCTCGACGTGATCCAGCATTTTCCCCGGGTGGCCCAGGAAGTTCATGGTCGTATCGCAGATGTTCTGCTGTTTCGCAAACTCCCGAATCAGCCTGCCGAAGGCGGGCGCACTCAACTGCAGTTCGAGCAGCATAGGGGCTCCTTCCGCCCAAGCGCTCCCGCCGCAGGCATGACATGGAGTGCCGGTACGCGTGGTCCAACGAGACGAGATTGAGGAAGGCCGCGGCCCGGCGTGTCACCGGGGCCGGTTCTGTGCGTAAGAGTATACGAAATGGGGCTCGAGGCTCAGGGCTTGCGGCTCAGGGCCTG
>DASYQV010000277.1:0-4801 GCA_036005125.1 Vicinamibacterales bacterium | reverse complement strand
TCCTGCGCGGCGCCGGCCGGAACCGTCAACGCCAACGCCATCAGGACGACTGCCAAACTCCGCATCATCACACTCTCCTCTGCTCGGCGGGCAGACGGCACGAACGGCCGTAAGGACCTGCCATGCGATGGAATGGTTTCGTGCACGCACGTCTGCCACACGAGGTCCTCACAGCGTCATCGGCCCCGACGCGGCACGGGCGCGACCATGCGGTCACCCGACCGGGCCGCGGGCATGCTGGACACCGTGGGCAAGTCGGGTGCCCAATCGATGGGTTGCATGCTTGTCGTCGTTAATCGGTGGGGAGAAAAGATTTAGCAGCGCACGTGCGCGACGCGGGCGCCGACATGACCCGCGCGCGCGTACACAGCCGTAAACGCCGGTTCGCCAGCGGCAGCGCCGATCGGATAAATCGTCAGGAAATCCGGGCTTTCGCACCGTACATGCGCGCGCGCCGCCGACAACGGACGGTTACGTCGACGCCGCCGCGAATGAGCCCGCTTCGGATCGTGGGACAGAGCATATTCGAGCCATCGGCCATTTTCTCTTGCCGCGGTCGGTGGCTCCCGCCTTATCATCAGCGGTCATACAGGAGCGAGTCATGACGACACGCGTGTCTCGAGCGATAGTCGTTGTCCTGCTGAGCGGCGTTGCCGTGTGGGCGGGTCCTTCGTCCCTGGCGCGGCAGCGCGATTCCGGCGCCGCCGCGATCGATCCCGACGATATCGGCGGGGTCGTGACCAGCGCAAAAGGACCAGAAGCTGGCGTCTGGGTCATTGCCGAAGCCACCACTCTTCCAACCAGGTTCCGAAAGATCGTTGTGACCGACGACCGCGGGCGGTATGTCGTTCCCGATCTTCCGCGGGGAACGTACTCACTCTGGGTCCGCGGATACGGCCTCGTCGACTCCAAGCCGGTCCAGGCCACGCCAGGTAAGTCTGTGCCCTTGCAGGCGGTCATCGCACCATCGCCGCAGGCGGCGGCGGCTGTCTACCCGCCGAACTACTGGTACTCGCTCCTCAAAGTGCCGGACACGCGCGAATTCCCCGGGACTGGACCAAAGGGAAACGGCATCGCGCCCGGTATGCTCACGCAGGCCCACTGGCTTAGTGGGCTGAAGGACGGCTGTCAGCTCTGCCACCAGATGGGCGGTCGGGCCACGCGGCAGATACCAGACTCGCTCGGGACGTTTCACTCGGGCGTCGATGCCTGGGAACGCCGGCTGCGATCCGGCCAGCGGGGCGCGCAAATGACTGCCGCCCTGAACCGGTTGGGCAAGGAGCGGGCGCTCGCGCTCTTCGCGGACTGGACGGACCGCATCGCCGGCGGCGAGGTGCCCCCTCAGCCGCCGCGGCCCGAGGGAATCGAGCGGAACCTCGTGCTCACGCTGTGGGATTGGGGTACGCCCACGTCGTACATTCATGACGAGATCGCGACCGACAGGCGGAACCCTACCGTGAACGCAAACGGCAGGGTGTACGGCGTCGATTTCACGACTGACCAGGTGCTATGGGTCGATCCGGTCGAACACACCTCCGGCGGGACGAAGATCTCCGTCATCGCTCCCGGCGCGCCGTCCTTCATGCCGCTGAAGACGGAGGCGCCCTCGCCGTACTTCGGCGACGAGTTGGTCTGGAACAACCCGGTCAACCCGCACAATCCGATGATGGATGCGCGCGGCCGCGTGTGGACCACTTCGGCTGTTCGGCCCGTGGCGAACCCGGATTACTGCAAGGCGGGCTCCGCCAATCCGTACGCGAAATACTTCCCGCTCGAGCGGAGCACCCGTCAGGCCTCCGTATACGATCCGAAAACCGGTCAGATGACGCCGGTCGACACGTGCTTCAGCACGCACCACCTGCAGTTCGCGGAAGACAAGGATCACACCTTGTACTTCTCGGGCGACACGAACGTGATCGGCTGGGTCAAGACCCGGGTGTTCGACGAAACCCGCGACGCCGCCAGGTCGCAGGGCTGGTGTCCCGCGGTCGTCGACCTCACGGGCGACGGCAAGGCCGGGGCGTACACGCAACCGAACACGACGCTCGAAGCAGGCAAGGACATGCGCGTGTCGGGCTTCGCGTACGGAATCATCGTCAACCCGGTGGATGGATCGATCTGGTGGGCGTCGCCAGGCGTCCCCGGCCGTATCGGACGGCTGGACCTGGGCAGCAACCCTCCGGAAACGTGCCGCGCGGAAGTGTTCGAACCGCCCTTCGACCCGGCCAGGCTCAACAGCCTCGGCGGATACGCACCGCGAGGCATCGACGTGGATCGAAACGGGGTCATCTGGACCGCGTTGTCCAGCGGGCCGCACATGGCCGGTTTCGATCGACGCAAGTGCAAGGTCTTGAACGGGCCGACCGCCACGGGCCAACACTGCCCGGAAGGATGGAAGATGTATCCGGCCCCCGGCCCGCAGATGAAAGGGACGAGTCTCCCCGGCAGCTCCGATTTCTCGTACTACAACTGGGTCGATCAGTTCGATACGCTCGGACTGGGAAGGAACGTTCCCATCATGAACGGATCCGGCTCCGACGCGCTTCTGGCGGTGCTGCCGCAAACAGGCAAGTTCGTCGTGCTGCGCGTGCCGTACCCGATGGGGTTCTACTCGCGGGGTCTCGACGGTCGGATCGACGATCCGAAGGCCGGATGGAAAGGTCGAGGGGTCTGGGCGGATTTCGGGACGAACCTGCCGTGGCACATCGAAGGCGGCAAGGGAACACGCAGTGCGATCGTGAAGTTCCAGCTGCGTCCCGATCCGCTGGCGCACTGATTCATTCTTGATTCTTGATTCATGATTCTTGATTTGACCCGTGATCGCAAAATCATAAATCAAGAATCATGAATCATGAATCACGAATGAGGTCAGCTCGTCTTCTTCGGCACGAACGCAAGGAAGCGGCGCGGATTATCGATTGTGATCTTGCGAATCGTGTCCTCTTTCACGCCGGCGTAGCGCATCTTCGGTACGAACACCACATACGCCGCTCCAAGCCCGACACCGTGGTTGGTCTTGAGCTCGTCGGTCGATGCAAAATCCGACGCGAGCATCACGTGGTCCTCGTATCCCGCGTCGAGGACCGCGAGCAGCATCTGCAGCTTCTTCGAGTCGGGTTGCGTCAGCCGGCGGCCCACGGTATCGAATCCGAGGAACGCGCCGCGCTTCGCGATTGCCTTGTGCGTCTCCGCCTTCGGGTCGTCGGTGATGTCGGCAATGTGGCCGATGCAGACGAGCCTGGGATTCACGCCGGCCTTCTCGATGATGTCGAGCTGCTCGAGCGCGCACGATCGGCAGCCCTGGTGCGGCGTGTGCGTGAAGAGCGGCAGGCCCGTCCGCAGGTGCACCTTGCAGCACGCGCGCAACACCTTGCGCTCGTCCGGATGCATCGTCAGCGAGGAGCCGATCTCGCCGAGCGCGCCCCAGCGCTCCGCTGCCGCATCACGGATGAAGCCGTCCGCGATCTCGTCTTCCGTCTGCCTGGCGACCTCCGGAGGATAGTTCGTCTGCGTCCAGTATCCGTTGGCGAGGACGATGTGCATGCCCGAGCGCTGGGACATGATCCTGATTTTCTCGATGTTCTGGCCGAGGTCTTTCGTTCCGGCGTTGACGATGCAGCTCACGCCATCTTTGGCAGTCGCTTTCAGTTCCTCGACCATCAAATCGACGTCGGATCCGAGCGGCGGACCGGTGGGCGGGTTCTTCGGCGGGGGAACCCACGGTGCCGGCGGGTCCGAGAGCGACAGGTGCTCGTGAAACAGCGTGGCGCCCCCGGCCAGCGCTTCAGGCGGCACGTCTTTCAGAATGGTGCGAATGATCGCACCTTTGGGAAAGCTCACCCTGCGGCCACCCTGCGCTGCCACACCAAGATCCGCGTGCAGTCCCGCGAAGAGCCCGGCGCCCGCGCCGACCCCGAGCAGTCGAACGGCCTCGCGACGACTCAAGCGTGTTGAACGCGCTCCGTGCTCAGTGCTCATCTGATCCTCCAGATCTAATTCATTCATGATTCTTGATTCTTGATTCTTGATTGGAAAACACCACGAGCTCGAAATCATGAATCATGAATCGCGAATCATGAATGATTGCTACTTCGCGAGCGGGTCGGGCCGGATCTGGAACTTGACGAGGTTCCCCTTCTCCTCGGGCCCACCCTCGATATGCCAGTGCGCGTCAGCACCGTAGGTCGCGTAGATGCCACGGCCCTTCCATCCCGCGTTGGGGTCGTCGATTCGTCCGTCCAAGCCGCGGGTGTGGAACCCCATCGGATACGGGAGGCGCAGGACGACCCACTGTTTCGTGTCCGGCCTCAGCGCGAGAAGCGCATCGGACCCCGAGCCATTCGCAATCGGCGTGTTCTCGCCCAATCCCAGCGTGTTGAACTGATCGACCCAGTTGTAATAGTTGAAATCGGCGCCGATATCGGTCCCCTTGTACGCGGGACCCGGCTGCTTGTAGAACGTCCAGCCTTCCTTGCAGTGCAGCCCGTCGGCCGTGGTCGGACCATTGAGGACCTTGCACTTGCGCCGGTCGAAGCTGGCCAGATGGGCGCTGCCCGCCAACGCGGTCCAGATGACGCCGCTGCGGTCCACGTCGATGCCGCGAGGCCGGTATCCCAGCTCCTTCGGCAGGTAATAGCGTTCGGCGATACAGGTCGACGGCGGATTGCTGCCGGGCACGAGGCGGAAGATCTGTCCGGGTATCTCGACCTCGTCGGTTGCGCCCCAGATCGAGTTGTCGACCGGATTCACGATGACGCCATATGCAGCGGCGGCAACGAGCGTATCGAGTTTGGAGTCGATC
>DASYQV010000276.1:0-7331 GCA_036005125.1 Vicinamibacterales bacterium | reverse complement strand
TACGCACCCTGCAAGGTCTCGGACCCGTTCCGGAAGGCGATCAGGATTGCGAGTTGGACGACTCGCGGATGCGTTGGTGAATGACCTCGGCGAGCTGATGCGCGGTGTAGGGCTTCAGCAGCACGTCCCCTAAACCGAGCCTGCGGGTCGTCTCCACATCCTCGTCTCGCAGATAGCCAGACACCAGCACAACCGGCACCTCCGGTCGAATCGCCCGAACTGCGCGGATCAGCTCGGGACCAGACATCCCGGCCATCGACGTGTCGGTGACAACGACGTCGAAGGCGTCCGGAGACGCGCTGAACACGCCCAAGGCCTCAGTTGCATCGCCGTGACCACTGACGCGGCAGCCGAGCCGCGTGAGCGTGTGGCAGGCCAAGTACACGAGCTCCTCGTCGTCGTCGACGAAGAGGATGCGCGCGCCATCTCCCCGGGACGATTCCGCGCGCGGGGGCGTCGGCGGGGGCGCCTCACAATCGGCGGCCGGGAAGAACAAGTGAAAAGTCGTGCCCACGCCTGGTGCACTCTCCGCGGTCACGGCACCGCGGTGGTTCTTCATGATGCCGTGGACCACGGACAAACCGAGCCCCGTGCCCTCATGCGGCGGCTTCGTCGTGAAGAAGGGCTCGAACACGCGGGAAATCGTCGCCTCGTCCATCCCACGGCCGCTGTCGCGCACGCCGATCCGCAGGTATCGGCCCGCGGCGAGTGCCGGATGGGAGCGGTCGCTGCCTGTCAGGGTCACGTTTTCGCAGGAGACCTCGATGGCGCCGCCGGCGTCGCCAATTGCCTGCGCCGCGTTGGTGACGAGGTTCATCAGCGCCTGATGCATCTGCGTCGGATCCCCGAGGACCGGCCACGTATCCTCGGCGATCGCAGTGCGTATCTCCACCGGCGCCTTCAGGGCCGCGCGCACCAGCATGACCGCCTCGTGAATGAGCGGCGGCACCGGCACCGTACGGAGCCGGGGCTCCTCACCTCGGCCGAAGAGCAGGAGCCGGCGCACCAGATCCGACGCCCGCTGCACGGTTCGGCTGATCTCCTGAACACTTCGACTGACCGATGCCGTGTTGGCGTTGCCCTCCAGCGCCACATCGGCGTAGCCGCGGATGGCGGTGAGAAGATTGTTGAAGTCGTGGGCGATGCCGCCTGCGAGCGTGCCGAGCGCCTGCAGGCGCTGCGCCTGCTGGAGCTGCACTTCCAAGCGACGCCGCTCCTCTTCCGCGGCCACGCGCTCGGTCACATCGTGAACGGTCCCCACCAGACGCCAGCAGCGACCCGTCTGATCGACGACCGGCACGACCGTGACCTCGCCTCGCTTCGTGCCCGACGGGTAGCGCGACTCCTCTTCCCATCTGACTGGCTTCCCCGCGCGGATCGCCTCGTCGTAGTGGGCCAGCACCAAGGGCAGCGCCGGCGGAGGGATCACTTCGTCCACGAGCCGGCCGACCACCTGAGATTCGACGAGACCCGTCGCGCTGAGGAACGCCTCGTTGACCGACAGAAAGCGATAGCGTGGACCGTCCTCCACGCCGAGGTAGAAGATGACGTCGGCGACCATGCCATAAACCAGTGCGCGCCGCTTCTCCTCGATGCGGGCCGCTTCTTCGAGGCGCCGGTGCTCGGTGAGGTCGACGTCCATGCGGGCGCAGCAGAACTCTTCGCCGGCCAGTGGGATCTCGAAAATCGTCGAGAGCAGCACGCCCTCGCCGCCGACCGGATGGCCAAAGCGGAACTCTATCGGCCCCGCGGGCCGGCCGGTCTCCCGCACGAGGGCCACCGCCTCGGCAAAGCGCACCGCCTCGCCTGGCGGGAAGTTGAGCTGGTCGAGCGTCTTGCCGAGTTCGCATCCCTCGGTCCATCCGAACATGCGACGCGAGGCCCGGTTGGAGAAAAGGACGCGAGCCCGGCTGTCGTACCACTGGATGGCCACGTTCGGTGTGTGCTCGATCACGGCGCGCAGTCGGGCCTCGCTGGCTTCGAGAGTGCGCTGCAGCCGGCGGCGCTCGTCCTCGCCCGCGATCGACTCGAGCGCGAACGAAATATCTGCCGCGAGTGCCGTCAGCACGCGCAGCTCCTCGTCGCCGAAGCAGCCGCGCTGTTCCGCGTACACCGCGAAAACACCCGTGGGGCGGCCGCCCGGCGCGATCGGAAACGCCCCGCACGAGCGCAGACCGCGCTCGAGCGCCTCCTCCTTCCAGAAGAAGTCGGGATCGGCCTCGATGTCGTTGGTGGCGGCGAACGCCCCCGTATGAAACGCCCGCTCTGAGGGGCCGCGGTTCGTCTGCGCGTCGTTGAGGTCAAGCACGATCCCATCCACATAGCCCATGTCGACACCGGCCCGCGCGACCGGCCGCAAAAGGCCGGATTCCTCACGGATGCCGATCCACGCCAATCGAGCGAATCCGTGATCGACCACCAAACGGCAGGCGGTGTCGAAGAGTGCGGCAGGGTCGCGCGTCCGGACGATCGCTTCGTTGACGCCGCTCGAGACCGCGTAGAGGCGCGCCAGCTGGCGGGCGCGGGCTTCGCTCTCGCGCAGCGATCGGCTCGCGCGGTCGCGCCGGATCGCCACTGCCGCCAGACAGGTCGCCTCGTCGATCAACCGGATCTCCGCGTCCGTCGGCGACCGCCGCTCGGAGTAGTACATGGCGAACGTACCAACGACCCCGGACTCCGGCAGGTGGATGGGGTTGGACCAGCACGCCCGCAGGCCGTACGGGCGCACGAGATCCCGGTAGTCCGCCCAGAGGTCGTCGGTATCGATGTCCTCGACGACGACACGCTGGCCGCGGAAGGCGGCCGTCCCGCACGAGCCTGCGCTCGGTCCGATTGGCAGCCCCACGAGCGCATCGCGATAGGCCGCCGGGAGGCGGTCTCCCATCGCGGCGCGGATGCAGCCGTCTTCGATCAACACGATCGAGCCGAGCATCGCGGGCGCCCGCTCCTC
Organism: Vicinamibacterales bacterium; assembly: GCA_036005125.1. GTDB lineage: Bacteria > Acidobacteriota > Vicinamibacteria > Vicinamibacterales > UBA2999 > DASYQV01. The sequence goes on along the minus strand of DASYQV010000276.1, from coordinate 4,381 downwards.
GATGAACCGCACGACGGCTGCGAGCAGCTCGGGCAGCGCATCGCCGCGAGCGATCTGCTCTAGGAGTGCAAAGCGCCGGGGATCGAACGTGTCAGCTGTGTCTGCCGTGCGGTAGATCCTCTGAGAATCGGGCGGGTGAGTCAAACGAGGCTGAACAGCGGCGGACGGTGTCTCAGCGGCTGCGGGAACTGGACGCTCAGATCCGTAGATTGATGTGCCTGCTCGATACCCACAGTACGCCGCCTCCGCGGATCGCGCGGTTTCGCGCGCATCACTCTGGGCGTGACGATCGGCGAGTTCGTGTCAGAACCCGATGCTGTCCTGAGCGATGAGGCCTCGCGCCCCTGGTGAGCGACAAGGAGGGAGACGTGCCTGCAGAACGTACGATCGCTGGCATTGCGGCAGAATCGATGATCGGCTGCGCGGACCGTGTCCGGCCCGGTCGATTGACCCGTTCGGTCCGACGCGTCCGGCTACGTGACATACTTCATCCTCGACCGACAGACCTCCGGCAATCCCGCAATGGACGGCCAGCTGGACTCCGACATCGTGATGGCACTTGCCGAAAAGGGTCTGGCCGACACGGCACCGCAGGATGCGGAAGCTGTCGTCGTGGTGCATACGGCGAGCGCTGCCCGACACTCACGAGAAGTTTCCGCCAGCGAGCGATGTGCGGGCGCCAGGAGCGGTCGGCCGCGACCGATGGCCAGCCGGTCAGGAACAAGTTGCCTGGGGACATCGCGGATACCGCCGCCGGGACGGTTGTTCCATAGACTCGAATGACGGACGCGCCGCAGGCGACCGCGCTCACGGGTCTGGCACCAGGCTCGCCAGGCATTGCTCCGCGTTGGACGAGCAGCGTCAAGTCCGGACTCGGCACGTCACTCGGGCCGGGCAGCCGCGTGTGGTTTACGCTGAGTCACGGCATTCTCAACGAGGTCTACTATCCGCGGGCGGACCAGGCGTGTCTGCGTGACCTCGGGTTGATCATCACCGACGGCCGAACATTCTTCTCGGAAGAAAAGCGCGACACGACAACCGACACGACGTGGATCGCCCCGGGGGTTCCCGCGTTCCGCACGCTGAACACCTGTCGCTCGGGCCGGTACCGTATCGAGAAGGAGATCCTCACCGATCCGGCAAGAGACGTCGTCCTGGCACAGGTGCGCTTCGTCCCGCTGATGGGAGCGCTGGCTGTTTACCACGTATACGCCCTGGCGGCGCCGCACCTGGCCAACCATGGCGCCGGAAACACCGCGTTTGTCGGTGACTACAAGGGCGTACCGATGCTGTTCGCCCAGCGGAACGCCACATCGCTGGCGCTCGCGTGTGCCCCCGCTTGGTCAGGTATGTCAGTCGGGTTCGTCGGCGCTTCCGACGGCTGGCAGGAGCTGCAGCAGCATCGGCAGCTCGTCTCGCGTTACGCCCGTGCCGAGGACGGCAATGTCGCGTTGACAGGAGAGGTCGATCTGACGGCGTGCGGCGGCTCGTTCGTCGTCGCGCTCGGGTTCGGGGCTTCTCCGACCGAGGCGGGTCACCGCGCCCGCGCAAGCCTCTTTGCCGGGTTCGCCGCGTGTCGTGACGCGTACGTTCACGAATGGCGCGAGTGGCTGAACCGCGTCAAGAGGGAGCCGGGATTCGGACACGCATACGAGCCGCGCGTGCGCGTCAGCGCCTCGGTCCTGCGGTGTCATGAGGAGAAGCGGCTGCCGGGCGCGATCATCGCGAGCTTGTCGATCCCCTGGGGCGCCGAAAAGAGCGACGCGGATCTCGGCGGATATCATCTCGTGTGGCCGCGCGATCTCGTCGAGGCCGCGGGCGGATTGCTCGCCGCCGGCGCCCGGGACGATGCAGTGCGTGTCCTCGACTACCTGCGGGTCACGCAGGACGCCAACGGATCGTGGCCGCAGAACATGTGGGTCGACGGTGAGCCGTACTGGCACGGCATCCAGCTCGACGAAACCGCGTTGCCCATCCTGCTGCTCGACCTGCTCCACCGGGAGGGAGTTCCCACCGATAGGTTATGTGCGTACTGGCCGATGGTGCGAGCGGCCGCCAGCTACATCGTCACTCAAGGCCCGGTCACGCCGCAGGACCGGTGGGAGGAGGAGCCCGGATTCGCGCCGTTCACGGTGGCCGCGGAGATTGCGGCGCTGCTCGTTGCCGCTGATTTCGCCGACCTGTGCGCCGAACCGTTCGTGGCCGCCTATCTGCGCGAAACCGCCGACGCGTGGAACGACATGATCGAGGACTCGCTGTACGTGACGGGCACCGCCCTGGCTCGCGAGATCGGCGTTGAGGGGTATTACGTCCGCATCGCCCCGCCGGAAACAGCGGACGCGGCGTCGCCGCACGGCGGATTCGTCCCCATCAAGAACCGGCCCTGGCCGCAGGTCGACGAGCCTGCGTACCAGATCATCAGTTCGGACGCGCTGGCGCTGGTGCGATTCGGGCTGCGCGAGCCCGACGACCCGCGCATCCTGAACACGATCCGCGCGATCGACGCGCTGCTCAAGGTGGAGACGCCCCTCGGGCGGGCGTGGCGCCGCTACAACGGGGACCGTTACGGAGAGCGCGCGGACGGCTCGGCCTTCGACGGCAGCGGCATCGGGCGGCCATGGCCGCTTCTCACCGGCGAACGCGCCCACTACGAGATCGCGGCCGGGCACATCGACCGGGCGACCGAGCTCCTGCGGACCCTTGAAGCGTTCGGGGGGAAGTCCGGCCTCATTCCGGAGCAGGTCTGGGACGTGGCCGACGTACCCGCGCGCGAGCTCCGCTTCGGCGGCCCGTCCGGCGGCGCGGTGCCGCTCGTCTGGGCACACGCGGAGCATTTGAAGCTGCACCGGTCGCTGCGTGACGGGTGCGTGTTCGACATGCCTCCACAGACCCGGCAGCGGTATGCCATCGAGCGGCGGCGATCGCCGCGCGCCTGCTGGCGTTTCAGCCACAAGCTCCGCGCGGTTCCCGAAGGCCGGCGTCTGCGCGTGGAAACGCTCGCCCCCGCGAGGCTGCACTGGAGTTTCGACGGCTGGACGACAACGACCGATACACCATCGCGCGACACGGGGCTTGGAATCCACGTGACGGAGCTGCCGACAGACACGCTGCCGATCGGCACCACCGTCGTCTTCACGTTTTACTGGCCGGACGCGAATCGGTGGGAACAGCGCGACTATTCGGCGGTGGTGGCCAGGCCTGCGTAGCCTCACCGCGGCAGCGTTGGAGAAATGAACGAACCTCCGGCCAGCACCTGACGCACCGCGGGGAGCGGATCCGCCACGAGGCGGTCCTTGACGACGAAGCCGATATCACGAAGCATGAGCGATTCCGTTGATTCATACCGTTCGCGGTGTCGGCTACATGCTCACAGACACATCGCGTGAGACGGCCACGTCAGTCGCTGAGGGGTGTCATCGCTCGTGTTTCCTTTGTCGCAACGCGACGTCAGCCCCGGCCCTCGAACTCCTGGTCTGTTCGTGGAGCGTGCGGGAGTTGTTTGTCCAGCGACTCGCGATACCTGAGGCAGCCGCGCAGGAACTGAGGCCATGCCGGCACGTTCGGCAGCGGATCGCTCTTCTCGGGCAACAGTCCCCAGAGCTGTGGATGGTGCCAACACAATTCGTGACCCGAAGTATCGCGGTGGGCCCGAATACCTGCACGCAACCGTTTGACTTCCGCCACGAGCGCGTCTCGATCGAGATCGGCGAGATCGTCGTCCATCCCGGTGACCTCCCGCCTCCGCTACATTAGTCGACTTGCGGCCGGCGACCAGCTGTTCTTGTCAGCTCGGTGTTCTCCCGCTTCCGGTGCGACAATTATTCATGGGTGAAGTGATCAATGCCGATACTGGTCGCCACCGATCATGAGGTAGTCGTCGCTGACATTGAGCGAGGCACGTCCGCCCCGGCGCACGGGATCAGCGATCGTCCCACGTGTCTGGCAGCGGACCCGATCGTTCACGGGCGCGCGTGGTGTGGCACGCACCGCGGCGGCGTGTTCAGGAGCGACGATGGCGGAACATCGTGGCACGTGGTCGGCCTCGCGGGCCGGCTGATTATGGCCATCAACGCGAGCCCCGTGGAGCGCGACGTGATCTGGGTGGGCACCGAGCCAAGCGAAGTGTGGCGCTCCGGCGACGGTGGGATCACGTGGGAGCAGACCACCACGTTGGAGACGCTGTCCTCGTCGTCGGAATGGTCCTTTCCGCCAAGACCGGACACTCATCACGTTCGCTGGATCGCGTGCCACCCGCTCGAGCCGGGACGACTCTGGGTTGCGATCGAGGCGGGCGCGCTCGTGTCCACGATCGATGGCGGCCGCACATGGCGCGACCGCGTTCCGGGCGGACCGTGGGACACCCACGAGCTCGCCATTCACC
>DASYQV010000275.1:0-11221 GCA_036005125.1 Vicinamibacterales bacterium | reverse complement strand
CGCGCCTACGCCTTGATCGACCATTCCGATGGAAAGGTTGCGACCGCGAAGAACCCGCGAAAATGGCCGACCCTGTTCGCTTTCGCCGCCAACTTCATCGAGCGATCAGACAGCAGCCCGCAGGCATCTGCGGTACGCATTCGGCTGCCCGATGGCACGGTGGTGACCGGCGACCAGAGCGATGTCAACCAGGTACTCTCGAAGTCGATCAACCGAGAAGTCACGCTCGCGGCAATCGAGCGCGAAGGCGGGGCGGGGTCTTCGGTTCCCGCATTCCCGACCGCACGATCCGAAGAGTACTGGCCAGATATCGATGGCCTTGACCACCGGGATGCTGTCACCGATTTCGAACTGCCCACGGGAACGTTTTTCGATTGCGCGACTGTCCACCTGCTGACGACGGCCACGCTCGATAGGCTGCGGCAGTTCTATCCGCAGGGTCGTTTCGAGGTCCAGCGTTTTCGTCCCAACATCGTCGTGAAACCTGCGGAGCGTACTCAAACGTTTGTGGAGGATTCCTGGATCGGTCACACGTTGGCTGTCGGCGATGAGGTTCGGTTGAACGTCAGCGGACCTTGCGGTCGCTGTGTCATGACAACGCTGGCCCAAGGAGATCTTCCGATGGACAGTGGCATCTTGCGGACGGCGGTCCAGCAGAATCGGGCCAACGTTGGCGTGTACGCGACGGTCGCGCGGGGTGGAACGATTCGCTGTGGTGATCGCGTAAGACTGAGCGCGGTCTAACACGGCATGCAGCCTCCGGCAGACTCGCGAAGGGAAACGTCACTTGCGCGGCGTCGAGACGGACCCGCTCCCGAAATCGGTCTTCAAACGGTAGCCGCCGGCCTCGGACACTGTCGGCGCCTCGGCAAACACCAGGTCGAGGTCGGTCCGATGCGATTCGAGGACAGCGTGGTCTTCGTGCACCTTCAGCACGCAGCCGAGCGTTCGCTCGACGCTCTGCCCGTCGAGGTGCTCGCGGTGCAACGCGAGCAGCGCGCGCGCCCAGTCGAGGCTCTCCGCGACGCCGGGCGCCTTCTGCAGCGGCAGTCTCCGAAACACCTCCATCGCACGGGCGATCTGATCGGCGAGGCGCGCGGAGAGCCCTGGAACCCGCGCATGCAGAATGGCGATTTCCTCGTCGAGCGACGGATACGGCAACCATAAGAACAGGCATCGCCGCCGCAGGGCGTCCGACAGCGCACGCGTCCGGTTGCTCGTCAGAATGGCATGCGGCGTCTGCCGCGCGCGGATCGTCCCGAGCTCGGGAATCGTGACCTGCCACTCGGCCAGCACTTCGAGAAGAAACGCCTCGAACGCCTCGTCCGCCCGGTCGACCTCATCAATCAACAGCACGGGCGAACGCTCCTCGGTGATCGCCTCGAGCAGTGGGCGCTTGAGCAGGAACTGCTCGCCGAAGATCTCGGCTTCGCGCTCCTGGAGCGTCGCACCCTGCATCTCGCTCAGGCGGATGCGCAGCATCTGGCGCGGGTAGTTCCATTCGTACAGCGCTGTAAGGGTGTCGAGCCCCTCGTAGCATTGCAACCGGATCAATCGCGTCCCGAGAACAGCGGCCAGCACCTTGGCGCTTTCGGTCTTTCCCACGCCAGCGGGCCCTTCGATGAGAAGCGGCTTCTCCAGCGCGAGCATCAGTTGGAGCGCCGTGGCAAACGCGTCGTTGACGATGAACCCCTGCTCGCGAAAGCGCGCGCGTATGGCCTCGGGGTCCGTCATCGCTGGATCGCGATCGACGGGTCGTGTTCGTCGAGGAAGCGTGTCCGGCAAAGCGCACAGCAGAAGTAGTACGTGGTGCCCTTGAGGTCCGCAGTGTATCGCGCCGTGGCGATGTCGACTTTCATCCCGCAAACCGGGTCGGTGGCCGTGGCGGAATGCGTCGGCGGTACGTCCGCGGACGACGCATCCGATGATCTGGAGGCTTGAAGGCGTCCGGCTACCCGTGCGGTCTGGACGATCTCGGCCAGGATCGACAACGCGACCTCGGGCGCGCCGCGTGCGCCGAGATCGAGGCCGGCGGGATAGCAAAGTCTCGAGACACCGGAGACGCCGCTCCCTTCGAGATGCTCGCAGACTGTCGCCCCGCGTTTGCGGGAAGCGACAAGGCCTACGTACGCCAGGTCTATTTTCAAAATGGCCGCCAGTGCCTGCTCGTCGTAGTGCCCCTGCGAGGCCACGACGGCTGTTACGTCGGCAGTGTCACCGGTCAGCAGCGTTTCCAGCGACTCGAGTGGCGCGACGGTCACGCCAAGCGCGGCACGCTGAGGTTCGAGATCCCCCTGCTCGGCTGCGTCCACGACACGGACGACGTCGTAATCGAGGCTGTGCGCGAGCCGCGCGAGGGCGTCTGCCACCGGGGTGGCGCCGACGATCAGCAGGCGGCGCGACCGGACGAACGGCTCGACGTAAACGTCTACCGCGCCCTCCGACGCGCAACTCATCGGCACGATGACATGCTCCGGATCGGATGCGGCCTCCGACGCATCGGGTCGAATCGACACGAGACGTGGCTGCCTGACGCGAAGCGATTCGAGCGCCTGCTTCCTGACAATGTCCCGCGCGCATGCCCCGCCGACGAAGCCCTCGATGCGGCCATCGGCATACACGATCGCTCGGTCGCCCAGGTGCGCCGAGATGGGCGCGCGTCGACCGACAACGGTAGCCAGGACGAACGACTGACCGTCCCGTCGCATCGCCGCTACTTTCTCAAAGAAATCGTCCATGCGAAAAGCCGTACATATAAAGATGCGGCCTACGTACAAAGATGCGGCCTCCATCGATTCACGTCATCTCCTGCGACAGCCGCTCGCGTATGTTCGCGAACGTCTGTGTGATCAGCTTGTTCGCCTGCGCCTCGAGCACGCGCCCCCCGACCGCGGCAACCGGGCCGCGCATGACGGCCTCGCCGCTCCAATTGAGCAGCGTCGCGTCATCGGACGCGGCGACAACGTCGCTCACGGCTGTCATGTCGACGGCGCTCCCGAACCCGCCGCCGGAAATCCGCATCTGCATCCGGCGCGCGGCGGGATCGGGCTGCATCTGGAACTTGAACGTAAACCTGCCTCGAACAGGTCCGACCGCGACCCGCACCACCGCCTCGAAGTGCGACGGGTCGCGTACTGTGCCCTCGATCAGCTCGGGCACACAGGTCAAAACCTTCTCCGGGCCGCTGACGAACGCCCACACGACATCCGGGCTGGCTGCGATGCGCTCCTGCCCACTGTACTGCAGCTTCATCGAGCCGACACCGTTGCCGCCGGCCGGGTTTCGGCGTCGCGAATCGCCCGCCACACCTTCTCGCGCGTGATTGGCATGTCGATGTGCCGCACGCCGAGCGGCGACAGCGCATCGACGACGGCATTGACGAACGCCGCCGGGCTGCCAACATTGGGGCTCTCACCGACGCCCTTGGCGCCGAGCGGATGATGCGGGCTCGGCGTTACCGTCTTCGCCGTCTCCCAATGCGGCGTCTCGAGCGAAGTGGGCAGCAGGTAATCGGTGAAATTCGTGTTCTGATTGTTGCCCTCGGCGTCGTACTGGATTTCCTGCATGAACGCGATAGCGAACCCCTCGGTCAGGCCGCCGTGGATCTGCCCTTCGACCACGAGCGGGTTGATCACGGTGCCGCAGTCGTCAACAGCCAGGAAACGGCGCACCCTCACCTCGCCCGTCTCGCGATCGATGTCGACCACGGCGACATAGGCGCCGGAGGGGAACGTCATGTTCGGTGGATCGTAGTAGTTGGTCGCCTCGAGCCCCGGCTCGTTCTGGCCCGGGTTCGTGTAGGCAGCAAACGCCACTTCCTTCATCGTCACACTCCTGGACGGCACACCCCTGACCTGGAACTTGTAGTCCGTCCATTCGACGTCGGCCTCGCCGACCTCGAGCAGGTGCGCGGCTATCTTGCGTGCCTTGTCGCGAACCCGGCGCGCCGCCACGGCGATAGCCGCTCCGGCAACAGGCGTGCTCCGACTCGCGTAGGTCCCGAGCCCGTACGGCGCGGTGTCGGTGTCGCCCTCCTCCACCATGATGTTCTGCGGGTCGAGACCAAGCTCCTCGGCCACGATCTGCGCCCACGTCGTCTCGTGCCCCTGGCCCTGCGACTTCGTGCCGGTGCGCACGACCCCGGCCCCTGTCGGATGGATGCGGATCTCGGCGCTGTCGAACATCTTGATCCCGAGAATGTCGAAATGCCGTGAGGGTCCGGCACCGACGACCTCGGTAAACGTCGAGAAGCCGATCCCCATGAGCTCACCGCGCAGCCGCTTTTCCGCCTGCTCTTTCAAAAGATCCGTGTAGCCGATCGTGTCGAGCGCCTTCTGCAGCGTCTGGTGGTAATCGCCGCTGTCGTAGGTGAAGCCGAGCGCCGACGCATACGGGAACTGTTCCTTCTTGACGAAGTTCCTCCTGCGAAGCTCCACCGGATCGATGCCGAGCTCGTCGGCGAGGATGTCCATCGCGCGCTCGATCGCGTAGCTCGCCTCCGTGACGCGGAAGGAACACCTGTACGCAATGCCGCCCGGCGCTTTGTTGGTGAAGTACGCATCGACCTCGGCGTGTGCGACGGGAAACGCGTAGCTGCCGGTCACGATCCCGAACATGCCGGCCGGGTACTTCGTCGGATCGGCCGCCGCATCGAACGCGCCGTGATCGGCGACGGTCGAGACGCGGAGTCCGGTCAGCGTGCCGTCGGCCGTCGCGCCAAGCTCCACGTCCATGTGATAGTCGCGCGCGAAGCCGGTGCTCGTCAGGTTCTCGGTGCGCGTCTCAATCCATTTCACCGGCCGGCCAAGCTTCAGCGCGCCGACGACGGCACAGACATAGCCCGGGTAGACCGGTACCTTGTTGCCAAAGCCGCCGCCGAGATCGGGAGAGATCACGTGAATCTTGTCCTCTGGGATGCCGGTGACGATCGACAGCGCCGTGCGGTACACGTGCGGCGCCTGTGAGGTCACATGGAACTGCAGCCGTCCCATCGCGTCGAACAGCGCCACGCACCCACACGGCTCGAGCGGCGCCGGATGACAGCGCTGAAACCAGATGCGCCGGCTCACGCGCGTGGCACTTTGCTCCAGCGCTCGCATAGTGGCGTCCCGATCGCCCACTTCCCAGTGAAAGATGTGGTTCGTCTTGGCCTCGCGATCCGGACGCAGGATCACCTCGTCCTTCTTCGCGGTGAACGGATCCGGCACGACCGGCAGCGGTTCGTATTCCACGCGCACCGCCTCGGCGCCATCCACGGCGGCTGCCCGCGTGTCGGCAAACACCGCGGCGACCTCCTGGTATTGGAACAGCACCTTGCCGATGGCGAGCACCATCTGTTTATCGAAGCCGTGGAACGTCGGCAGCCACCCGAGACCGGCGGCCTCGAGATCTTTTCCGGTGATGACCGCCTTGACGCCAGGGACCGTGAGGGCCGCGGCGATGTCGATGGTCGTGATCGTGGCGTGTGGATACGGGCTGCGGACGATCGCCATCGACAGCATGCCGGGGAGCGAGATGTCGTCCACGTAATGCCCCTGGCCCTGAAGGAAGCGCGGATCTTCCTTGCGCTTCATGGGAACGCCGAGTGAGTGACGCGTTTTCGTGCTGTCAGTGCTCATGGGTGTGTCTCGCGCATCACGTCGTGATGAGGGCGCCCGCAGCCTGCTGGACTGCCTTGACGATGTTCTGATAGCCCGTACAGCGGCAGAGATTGCCCGCCAGACCTTCGCGGATCTCCGCCTCGCTCGGGGTGGCGTTCTGCTTCAGCAGCGCCAGTGAGGTCAGCATCATGCCTGGCGTGCAGTAGCCGCACTGCAGGCCGTGCTGATCCCAGAATCCCTGCTGAATTGGATGGAGCGTTCCTGACTGGGCGAGCCCCTCGACCGTGAGGATGGCGTGACCATCTGCCTGCACGGCGAACATGGCGCAGGACTTGACAGCCGTCTCGCCGTCCAGCACCACCACGCAACACCCGCAGCTCGACGTGTCGCAGCCAACGTGAGTACCTGTCAGCCTGCAATCGTCGCGCAGGAAATATGCCAGCAGTGTCCGCGGCTCCACGTTGCGCTCGTACACGACGCCGTTGACGGTGATCCTGACGTTCATGGCTGCACCCCCAGCCGGGTGAAGACCTGGCGCAGCGCGCGGGCCACGAGCACTCCGGCAAGATGCTTTTTGTATTCGACGCTGCCGCGCAGGTCCGCCTGAGGCTCGCTGCTTCGCGAGGCGGCATCGGCAGCCGCGCGAATCAGTTCGCCGGAGGGACGCTGACCCTCGAGCAACTGCTCGGCCTCCTGTACGCGGACCGCGCACGGCCCCGCCGCCGAGAGCGCGACGCCGGCGTCGCGGATCGTGCCGTTGGCGTGCAGCGATACCTGTACCGCGGCCGCCGCGGTGGCGAAATCGCCCACCTTGCGCTCGATCTTTTGATACGCGCCTGCCGTCCGGTCGTCCGGGACAGGAAAGCGCACCGCCACGGCCATCTCTCCCTCGCCAACAGCAGTGGTGAAACTGTCGACCAGAAAGTTATCGATGGGAACCGTCCGCGGTCCCGCGGTGCCGCGCACCACGACCTCGGCCCGTGCCGCAAGCGCAGCCGTGGTCCAGTCACCAGCCGGATCGTTGTGACAGAGACTGCCAACGAGCGTGCCCATCTGCCGGACCACTGGATCGGCAACGACCCTCGACACGTCGCGAAGCAGGCCCCAGCGACGGTCGCCCGTCCACGGCGCCCGCTCGATCGCGCTGTCACGTGCGATCGCGCCAATAGCCAGCGTCCCATCGAGCCTGATGTAGGACAGCTCCTTCGCCTCGTTGATGTCGACGAGGACAGACGGTCGCGCGAGGCGGAAGCGCATCGCCGGGATGAGACTTTGTCCGCCCGCAAGGATTCGCGCGTCCGAGCCATGCTGTTGCAAATGCGCGAACGCCTCGTCTTCTGAGTGGGCACGAACGTACTCGAAGGCTGCTGGGATCACCGGGCCTCCTTTCATTCGCGATTTGCGATTTGCGATTGGCGATTGGTTTGTGATGTGTGATGTGTGATGTGTGATTTGATTCGTGATTCACAATTACAATAATCCACAATCACGAAATCACAAATCGCACATCACAAACCAATCGCCAATCGCAAATCGTAAATCCACAAATGACTACGGTTACTGCCGTTATCCTCGCGGCCGGAGCCTCGACACGTATGGGCACGCAGAAGCTTCTGCTACCCCTCGGCGGCGAGCCGCTCGTCAGGCGCACCGTGCGCCAGGTGTCTGAAGCGGGATTCGACGATCTGCTCGTCGTGGTCGGCTGCGATCACGACAAGATTCTCGACGCACTCGACGGCGTGCCCTGTCGCCACGTCATCAACGCCGACTACGAGACGGGGATGGGCAGCTCGTTCCGGGCCGCTGTCGGTGAGCTGACCGACAGTAAAGCTGCGATGTTCGCGCTCGCCGACCAACCGCTGGTGACTGCTCATGAGTACCGGCGATTGCTCGATGCCCATCAGCGCGGTTCACCCGGCATCATCAGCGTGCGCTACGGTGAGGTCACCGCCCCGCCGCATCTTTTCGATCGGGAGTTCTTTCCGGAGCTGGCGCAGCTCCAGCACGGTGCGCGCCCCGTGCTCGAGCGCCATCGGGACCGGATGCTGATCCTGCAGTTCCCCCCGGAGTTGCTGCTCGACGTGGACACGCCAGAGGATTACGAGCGCGCCAGGACGTGGCTGTCCGGCGCGTGAAGGCTTCCTTCGCGGCCGGTCAGGAATCCGCCCTCGAAGCCCTGCAGCACCGCGACGATCTCGCCCACGATCGACACCGCGATCTCTTCCGGTGTCTCGGCGCCGAGCGCCAGCCCCACAGGGCTCCGGACGCGCGAGAGCGAGGCCGCATCGAACGCGATGCCTTTCGCGCGCATGCGCTCCATCAGCGTGAGGTAGCGCGGGCGCGGCCCCAGCACGCCTATGTAGCGCGCCTCCGATGCGAGCGCAAAGCTCAGGCTGCGCTCGTCACGTTCGAGGTGATGGTTCATGATCACGACGAAGGTTCGCGCGTCGAGCGGGACGGTCTCCGCGAACCGGCTGAAGTGGGCCGGCACGAGCGTCGCGCCTGGAAAACGCTCCGCCGTGAGAAAGGCGTCGCGAACGTCCACGACCGTCACGGCAAAGCCGAGCTCTCGCGCCTCCCGGACCAGCGGCGCCGCATCCGGACCCGCGCCGAAGATCACCAGTCGCGGAGGCGGCACGCTGACCTCGAAAAACAGATCGGCGTGGCCAATCGCCTCGGTTCCGGACACCGGGCGGCTCACGACAAGCCGCGCGCGGGCATCTGCGATTGCGGCCGACTCAATGCTCGCGTCATCCAGGTGTCCGAGAACGCCTTCGTCGCGGCGCACGAGGAGACGCCCGGACACACCGCTGAGGCCGGTGACGAGCACGGCCTCGTCGGCGCGTTCGAGCACCGCGAACCAGGCGCGCGCAAGCGGATCGTCCCCCAGACGCTCGATGAGGATGTCAACGGCACCCGTGCACCCGATCCCCAGTCCCCACACGGAATCGTCGGTCAGGTCGTAGGTAACAACGACCGGCTCACCGGAGGCCATGACGCGCGCGGCCGCGTCGGCCACGGCGGGTTCGAGGCAGCCGCCCGAGAGCAGGCATTCGTAGGTTCGGTCCTCGCGCACGACGATCCGGGCGCCCTCACGGCGATACGCGCTCCCCTTCACGCGGACGACCGTGGCGAGCGCCGCCCGCTCGCCGGATGCGCGCACGCGGTGGATGACATCGAGGATACGCTCCGTCTCGCGCCGATTCATGGCGCCACCCTAGCATCCAGTCAGGGGCTCTACCGGCCTTGCTATCTTCAAAACTCTCGTTGCGTAGGCGGATAAAAGACTATAGTACGCGCTGTTCATCCACGATGCGCACAACAGACATCACTGGACCCTACCGCACGCCGCGCCAGGCGATCGCGCGGTCCGAGAGCCGCCGCGTTTCCCGCCTCACACTGATCGATCGTTGGCTCGCATCGCGAGTGCAGCGAAAGCTTGATCTCGCCGGAGTACGTCTGGAATTGTGGGACGGCAGTTCCCCGCACGACTCGAGCCGGTCGTCCATCGGCGACCTGGTCGTTCGCCATCGGTCGACGCTGCTCGGCCTGATCCTCCATCCGGACCTGTGGTTTGGCGAGGCGTACTCGACCGGGCGCCTGGAGATCCGCGGCCCGGTCGACGCCGTCGTCGAGGCACTGACACGGCATACGACGTCCGATCCAACGTGGCGCGAGCGAATCACGGCGGCGCTGACCCTTCCCAACACATTGCACGTGTCCCGCCGCAACGTGCATCATCACTACGACCTCGGCAACGCTTTCTACGAGCGGTGGCTCGACCGCGAGCTGGTCTACACCTGTGCGTACTTCGCCGACGCACAGATGTCGCTCGACGAAGCGCAGAGCGCGAAGCTCGATCTCGTCTGCCGAAAGCTCAGATTGCGTCCCGGAGAAACCGTCATCGAGGCCGGCTGCGGCTGGGGCTCGCTGGCCCTGCACATGGCGCGCCACTACGGCGTACGCGTCAAAGCCTTCAACGTGTCGCGCGAGCAGTTCGCCTATGCGTCGGAGCGTGCGAGGCAGGAAGGCCTCGTCGGCCAGGTCGAATTCATCGAGGACGACTACAGGAACGTGAGCGGCCGGTTCGATGTCTTCGTCTCCGTCGGCATGCTGGAGCACGTCGGCCGCGCCCACTACCGGACGCTCGCCGACGTGCTTCGTCGCACGCTGCGGCGCGACGGCGGCCGTGGGCTCCTGCACTTCATCGGACGTGATGCGCCGCGCCCCCTGAACGCCTGGATCAAGCGCCGCATCTTTCCCGGCGCATACCCCCCGACGCTCGCTCAGGTGACGACGAGCATCCTCGCTCCCGCGGGGATGTCTGTCATCGACGTCGAGAACCTGCGCCTGCATTACGCGCGTACGCTGGCCATGTGGGGAGAGCGATTCCGTGCGGCCAAGGACTGGGTGCATGCCACCTACGGTGACGAGTTTCAGCGCGCCTGGGAGCTGTACCTTGCCGGATCGCAGGCGACGTTTGCCACGGGGTGGATGCAACTGTTTCAAGTGGTCTTCGCGCCACGCGAGTCGGCTCCGCCGTCCTGGACGCGCGCCGACCTGTACGAACCGCCCCGAGCGTCCGTGTGATCCGCTGCGATGCACTGATCGTCGGCGGCGGCCCCGGTGGATCGACCTGCGCGCGCCTGCTCCACAACGCGGGCTGGAACGTCATCGTCGCCGACCGTGCTCGGTTTCCGCGTGACAAGGTGTGTGCCGGGTGGCTTACGCCCGAAGTGTTCCCACTCCTCGACCTGGACCCCGCGGAGTACCGGAGGACCGGGCTGACGCTGCAGGAGATCACGACCTTCCGGACCGGCATCATCGGCAACGATCTCATCGAGACACGGTATCCGCGCGTAGTCAGCTACGCCATCCGGCGCTGTGAGTTCGACGATTTCCTGCTCCGCCGCGCACGAGTGCGCGTGCTCGGAGGAACACCCGTCGCAACGATACGGCGGGGTGCTGACACCTGGATCGTCAACGAAGAGATCGAGACGCCGGTGGTGATCGGGGCTGGAGGCCACTTCTGTCCCGTGGCGCGCCATTTGCGTGGGGGCGCGGACACCTTGCGGCCCGTCGTCGCGAAAGAGGCAGAGTGCCGACTGGACGGACGCGCGACGCGCGTCACCGGCACCGCGCCCGAGTTGTTCTTCTGCCGCGACCTCGAGGGTTACGCGTGGTGCGTCCGAAAGGGCGACTACGTCAACGTCGGCATCGGCCGCCGCGACAGCCGCGATTTCGGCGAGCACGTCAGGAGCTTCGTCACATACCTCGAAGAGAACGGCTTGCTCAGCCGGGCGTCCGACCTGCAGTGGCGGGGACACGCGTACCTCGCGGCGGGCAGCGGACCCCGCCCGCTCGTCGGCGAAGGGATGCTGCTCGTCGGCGATGCCGCCGGCCTCGCGTACCCAGAGAGCGGCGAGGGCATCCGGCCGGCGATCGAGTCCGGAAGGCTCGCGGCCGAGACGTTGATTGCCGCGAACGGACGGCACGGCGTCGACGTCCTCCAGCCGTACGCGGACGCGCTGCGCCGGATCCACCCGCCGGCGCCGCCCGCCAAGGCCGGCCCCATGCGCGCGGCCGTCACGGCGATCGGTCGTCTGCTGCTCGGGTCATCG
>DASYQV010000274.1:0-7558 GCA_036005125.1 Vicinamibacterales bacterium | reverse complement strand
TTCGGCGGCTACGACGAGACACCCGAGCAGACCGCCGCGCAGCTGCGCGAGTTCGCCGAGAGCGGGCTCGTGAACGGCGTGGGCGGCTGCTGCGGCACCACCGACGCGCACATCCGCGCGGTGGCGCAGGCCGTGGCGGGTGTCGCGCCGCGCGCCGTGCCGGCGCCCGATCCCGCCATCACCTGGCTGTCGGGACTCGAGCCGCTCGCACTGCGGCCGGATGCGAACTTCCTGATGATCGGCGAGCGCACCAACGTCACGGGTTCGCGTCGCTTCGCGAACCTGATCAAGGCCGGCGACTACACCACTGCGGTCGAGGTGGCGCTCGATCAGGTCCGCGGCGGCGCGAACATCCTCGACGTCAACATGGACGAGGGGATGCTCGACTCCGAGCAGGTGATGACGCGGTTCCTGAACCTGATCGCCACCGAGCCCGAGGTGGCGCGCATCCCGATCATGGTCGACAGCTCGAAGTGGAGCGTCATCGAGGCCGGGCTCAAGTGCGTGCAGGGGCGCGGCATCGCCAACTCGATCAGCCTGAAGGAGGGCGAGGCGGACTTCCTCGCCAAGGCCAAGGTCATTCGGCGGTACGGTGCGGCTGTCGTTGTGATGGCCTTCGACGAGAAGGGACAGGCCGACACGGTCCAGCGGAAAGTCGAGATCGTGCAGCGCGCGTACAAGCTTCTCGTCGAGCAGGCCGGCTTCGACCCGCTCGACATCATCATCGACCCGAACATCCTCGCCATCGCCACCGGGCTCGAAGAGCACAACGACTACGCGATTAACTTCATCGAGGCGACCCGGATCATCAAGCAGACCTGCCCGGGGGTGAAGGTCAGCGGCGGGATCAGCAACTTGTCGTTCTCGTTCCGCGGCCACGACGTCGTGCGCGAAGCCATCCACTCGGCGTTTCTCTTCCATGCCATCCGCGCCGGGCTGGACATGGGCATCGTCAACGCCGGCCAGCTGATCGTGTACGAGGACATTCCGAAGGACCTGCTCGAGCACGTCGAGGACGTCATCTTCAACCGGCGTCCTGATGCGACCGAGCGGCTCGTGCAGTTCGCCGGGAC
This sequence comes from Vicinamibacterales bacterium, assembly GCA_036005125.1. Classification (GTDB taxonomy): domain Bacteria; phylum Acidobacteriota; class Vicinamibacteria; order Vicinamibacterales; family UBA2999; genus DASYQV01. The sequence continues at coordinate 6,485 of DASYQV010000274.1, read as the reverse complement.
GGTGAAGGGCGCCGGCGAGAAGAAGCAGGTCGACCGCGCGTGGCGCACTGGCACCGTGCAGGCACGGCTGACACATGCGCTCGTGCACGGCGTGGTCGATTTCATCGAGCAGGACGTGGAGGAAGCGCGACAGACGTTGCCGCGCCCGCTCGACGTCATCGAAGGGCCGCTGATGGACGGGATGAAGGTCGTCGGCGACCTCTTCGGCGCGGGCAAGATGTTCCTGCCGCAGGTGGTCAAGAGCGCGCGCGCGATGAAGAAGGCGGTTGCCTATCTCCTGCCGTTCATGGAAGAGGAGAAAACAAGGTCACAGGTCAAACGTCAAAGGTCAAAGGTCGTGCTCGCGACCGTCAAGGGCGACGTCCACGACATCGGTAAGAACATCGTCGGCGTCGTCCTCGGCTGCAACAATTACGAGGTCGTGGATCTCGGCGTGATGGTCCCTGCGGACACGATCCTGCAGACCGCGATCGACGAGCAGGCGGATATCATCGGACTGAGCGGCCTGATCACCCCGTCGCTTGACGAGATGGTCTTCGTGGCGCGGGAGATGGAGCGCCGCGGCTTCACCGTACCGCTCCTCATCGGGGGGGCGACGACGAGCCGCCAGCACACCTCCGTGAAGATTGCTCCGGAGTACAGCAAACCGGTCGTGCACGTGCTCGACGCCTCGCGCGCCGTGGACGTCGTGTCGAGCCTGCTCAGTCCGGCGCAGAAGACCGCCTTCGACCGCGCGAACCGCCAGCAGCAGGAACAGATCCGCGAGCAGCACGGCGCGCTCAAGCGTCGGCCGCTCCTCACCTACGAGGCGGCTCTGGCGAACCGGCCTCTGGCTACCTGGCGTGCGGACGTCATACCCACGCCGAGCTTCACGGGCGCGAGGCTGGTGGACCTGCCGCTCGAGGCGATCGCCCCGTTCATCGATTGGACGCTGTTCTTTGCCGCGTGGGAGCTGAAGGGACGCTTTCCCGCGATTCTCGATCACCCGGAGTACGGCCCGGCCGCCCGCGACCTGTACGATCACGCCCGCGCGCTGCTCGATTACATCGTCCGCGAGCGGCTTCTGACGGCGCGCGGCGTCTACGGATTCTGGCCGGCGAACAGCGACCGCGACGACATCGTGTTGTATGAACCGGGCACCCCGCGTGAGCTCGTTCGATTCAACATGCTGAGACAGCAGGAACAGATTGCCGACGGGAAGCCGAACCGCTCGCTGGCCGATTTCGTGGCGCCGCGGGACAGCGGTATCGTGGACGTTGTCGGCGCCTTTGCGGTGACCGCCGGCCTCGGCGCCGGCGATCTCGTCGCGGCGTTCGAGCGCGATCACAACGACTACGACGCGATCATGGTGAAGGGGCTGGCCGATCGGCTGGCCGAAGCGTCTGCGGAGTATCTCCACGCCCGCGCGCGGCGCGATTGGGGATACGGCCGCCACGAGAGGTTCGCGAGCGAGGATCTGATCGCCGAACGGTACCGCGGCATCCGTCCGGCCTTCGGATACCCTGCATGTCCGGATCACAGCGAGAAGCAGAAGCTGTTCAGTCTACTGGGCGCGGCACGGGTCGGCATCGAGCTGACCGAGTCGTATGCCATGATGCCGGCAGCATCGGTCAGCGGACTCTACTTCGCCCATCCCGACGCAAAATATTTCACCGTCGGCCGCATCGGGCGCGATCAGATCGAAGACTATGCGCGCCGCAAGGGCATGACACTGGCCGAGGCCGAACGCTGGCTCACGCCAAACCTCGCCTATGAGCCGGATCCCGTCCCGACGCGCGCGTGAGCCTTGACGCGCGCGCAAAGAGATGAGGTCACGTGATCGCGTCCTTGCCGGCGCGCCCGATCCTGGGCACGAAGCGTCCGGTCCGTTCGACATACGCTCTGTACGAGTCGCCAAACCGCGAAAGCAACTTCTCTTCTTCTATTCGCGTGCGGACGATCATCAGCATGAAGACCAGGCCGCCGATCAACAAGAGAAACCAGTTTGCCGCAGCCATTGAGGTCGCCACGACGGACAGCGCCACGGCATCGTAGAACGGGTGGCGAACCCAACGATACGGTCCTTTCGTCACCAGCGTGTGTTCCCGCCTGGTCACCACGGTGTCTGTAAGATTCTTCCCAAGGTTCCGAAAAGTCCAGATCCACAAGCTGCCGGCGATCGCTCCCACACAGACGCCCACCCATCGAGCCCACTCTGGAAGCGGCATCGAAGACCACGCCATCGACGATGGCTCGATCATGTAGGCAAAGAGTCCCACGATGTACGCGAGACCGGCAGGCCGCAGCGTGAAAAGTATGAAAGGGCCCTCCTGCCACCGATCGAGTGGTTCACGCGTTGACTGGGACTTGATGCGGTAGTACGCCGCGACCGGAAAGAGAACGAGCGATCCGGCAATGAGGACGATCCGGAACGTCTGATCGGGATTCATCGTCTTGACCTGTGCCGTCTATACGGCCAGATCGGCCCTCGACCCTGGCCGGCGCACGCCACGATCACGGAGACGGAGACGTTGCGCTGGTCCGAGCGTCAGAAGGCCGGCGAACAGGACTACGAAGAGTGTACTCTTCGTCACACTACCTGTCGCCATGTGTCCTCGGAGCCGCTTCCATTTGCGACTTCCATCGCATCGCCGTATAGATTCGCGTTCGCCCGCCCAGATGCTTCGTGACGAAGGCCGCGAGCGTACGAGCCGAGGCTGCGGCAGGCATACAGAAGCAGGGTTCACATTATAATGAGTGTTTCTGCGGACTCCCTGGCGTCTGGTCACGGCCTTCAGATTCGGAATGGGTAACGTCGTTCACGTACGGAGCCTCATATCGGTCCAATGGAGTACCTGATCAAACAGTACCCGCTCGACACTGGCGCGCTCGAAATCCAGTACATCGAGGAGTATTTCTGGGAGTTCCCTCGCAAGAAGACCGCCCAGGAGATCATCCAGCGGCTCCGCGACCGTGAGTTTCTCATTCTCATGGCGGAGGCGCCGCTCCCGGACGATCCGCTTGGCACGGTCGTTCCGGTGTCCTTCAAGGTGGTGCACGAGCTTCGGCGCGACGAGAGCGATCCGAAGCTCGCCGACCTCATCCACCGGCTTCGCGAGTGCGTCGAGTTCGACGGCCGCAAGATTCTTTACAGTTGGATCGGCGGAACCCGCAGCGACTGGCGCGGGCAGGGGCACTTCAGGGCGCTCACCGAGGAGTCCGAGGCGTGGGCGCATTCCTCCGGCTACCACGAGGTGGTGGTCAAGACAAAGAACAAGTTCTACGACATGCGCGGGACGCTCGATCAGCTCGAGTTCAACGTGGTCAAGTACGAGCCGGATCCCCAGAGCAACCGCGACTCCAAGGTTTACCTCTCCAAGCCGCTCACGTCCGATGTCCTCCGCGCGCACACGAGCCGGAGAAGCGTGACGTACGTGTAGGATGGGTCAGGAGGCAGGAGGAAGGAGATACGAGGAAGAGTGCACGTGACCCTCTTTCTCCTGTCTCCTTTCTCCTTCCTCCTTGAGGCTCGGGACACGATTCCACAGCAGTCGCCGGTTCGCGATCAGAAAGTACGGGATTGACAGTGCCGCCAGGCACGCGGCCGTCGCATACGCGGCCGAGAAGCCGTAGCGGTTGATAATCCAGCCCATCACGATGGACCCCGATCCCACGCCAGTATCGAGCGCCGCCAGAATGCCTCCGAAGGCGGCTCCGCGACGTTCCATGTCGACGTGCCGCATGATGTGCGCGGCGAACATCGGATAGGCGGAGCCGAAGCCGATACCGAACACGATGGCGGAGGTCAGAAGCCACGGCCGCGTCCCGCCGAGCGCGAGCAGCGTATAGCCGACGACCACCAGGGCGAGACACGGAACGAGCACGCGTACATGGCCGACGCGATCGCCAAGGGGACCGGCGAACGGGCGGGTCAGAACGGTGGCGGTCGCAAATGCGGTGAAGTAGATTCCGGCAGGCGTCACCCCGTTGGCTGTGGCGTACAACGCGACGAAGCTCGTGATGCCGCCGTAACCGAACGCGTAGAGAAAAAGGGTCAGCGCGACGCCGAACACCCGCCATTCGACAAGATCGACGTGAAAGAACGGTCCATCGACAGGCTGGCGCACGCGGACTTCCTTCAGCCGGACCGCAATCAGCGCCATCGCAAGATTCAGCAGCCCGGCGCTGACGCACACCGCGACCCAGCCGAACTGATAGATCCACAGTCCAATGGACGGGGCAACCGAGATCGCCAGAATCGTCGCCACACCGTAATAGCCGATTCCTTCGCCGCGTCGGTGCGAGGGGATGAGATCGGTCAGATAGGCCGCCGACGCGGTCATGAGCGCCGACCAGAACACGCCGTGCACGAGCACCACAGCGAGAAGCACCCGCACGGTCGAGATAAAGGCATATGCTGTCGAGAACACGGCAATGGAGAGGCTCGCGACGATCAGAATGCGCCGTTTGCCGAAACGGTCCGCAAGCGCGCCGGTGAATGGGGCGCTCAATGCCGACGCGTAGGTGAGGAACCCGAGGAACAGGCCGGCGGCAAACTTGCTCCCGCCCAGCGCCAGGACGCGGAACGGCGCCGTCGGCAGGAGCTGAAACGCCGAGAGGAACACGGTGAAGGTGAACCCGCACATGACGAAGAAGCGGGGCGTGAAGAGACGAGCTTGGATCACAGACATAAAAAGAATCGAGTATACCCTCCGACGTGCGTGGCGCGGATCTCCAGGCCTGTCAATGTTTCCGACGTGCATGAGATGAGGACACGATGAGAGCAACGATTGCGACCGTCGCGGTACTGGTTGCGCTCGCAACGGGCCTGGCAGTGATGCAGGGCACACCCGGGTGGTACCAGTGGCGTGGACCCAATCGTGACGGCCACTCGGCCGAAACGGGTCTGTTGAAGGAATGGCCGTCGCAGGGTCCGCCGCGCGTCTGGAGCACGACCGGCGCCGGCATCGGCTATTCGTCGTTCTCCGCGTCGGGCGGCCGGCTCTACACGCTCGGCGTGCGCGGCAAGACCGAGTTCGTGATCGCGTTCGACGAGGCGACGGGCAAGCGTCTCTGGGAAACCTCGAACGGTCAGCGGTTCGACAACGAGCAGGGGGACGGCCCGCGCAGCACGCCGACCGTCGACGGCGACCAGATCTACGCGCTCGGTGCGAGCGGCGATCTCTCGTGTCTCGATGCGACGACCGGCAAAGTCGTCTGGACGCGCAATCTGCTGCGCGAGTTCGGTGGCGACAACGCCCCGTACGGTATCAGCGAGTCACCGCTCGTCACCGGCGACCGGGTGCTCGTGAACGCGGGCGGGCCGAAAGCCTCCGTGGTGGCACTCAACAAAGCGACCGGTGCGACGCTCTGGCGCAGTCAGGGCGACGAGGCCGGATACTCCTCGGCCGTGCTCGCACAGGTCGGCGGCAGCCAGCAGGCGATCTTCTTCACGGCCCGGCGGGCTCTTGGCGTGGACGTCCGCGACGGAAAGCTGCTCTGGTCCTACCCTCGGGTATCGAACACCACGGCCAATATCGCGACGCCGGTCGTCAACGGCACCCGGGTCTTCCTGTCCTCGGACTACGGCACGGGCGCCGCCCTGCTGGAGCTCTCGCCGAGCGGCGCGCGCGAAGTCTACTTCACGCGCGAGATGCGCAATCACCACAGCAGCTCCGTGCTCGTCGGCGATTACCTGTACGGCTTCTCCTCGTCGATTCTCACGGCAATGCGCTTCAGCGACGGCTCCGTCGCGTGGCGGGACCGCAGTGTGGGCAAGGGATCTGTCATCTACGCCGATCAGCGCTTGTATCTGTTCAGCGAGAATGGGGTGGTCGGTCTCGCCGAAGCGTCTCCAACGGCGTACCGCGAGCACGGCCGGTTTCGCATCGAGGCGAAATCCGGGCCCACGTGGACTCACCCGATTATTACCGGGGGCAAACTCATTCTGCGCGATCAGGACAACGTCTATGCCTATGACGTCAGGCAGCGGTGATGGGTTGACGCGGGGCTCTCGGCTCTCGGTTTTGGGCTCTGGGCTTGAGGCTCGGGGCTCGGGTCCTGATTCTTCTGCGCTCCGGCACAGCCGTGCGCGGGGGGCGTGCGGGAGATTCACGCCCCAAGCCCCGAGGCCCGAGTCCCGAGCCTAAGGATGCTGACGCGAATTACGTTGCCATCGCGCCAAGGGCGGCAGAGCGCGCGGAGACGACTTCACGCAGAGGACGCCGAGGGGCCGAGTCACGCAGAAAGAAATGCCACGCACACCCACGCCGGTGGGACGCGCTGCGCGCGGCATCGATAGATGCGCGCAGCCCGGGTCTAAAGACCCGGCCTACGTATGTGTGGTGTCCAACGCCGCGTGCGCGTGTTTCGCGTCCCAGCTTCCCTTTATCTTCCCGTCGGATGAAACCCGGCACTGGTGCGGAAAATCGAGACTGCACTCCGCCACGGGTTTACGGAGGCGCGGGTTCATGAGCTCATGGATGTCGAGCTTCATCTCGTTGCGC
>DASYQV010000273.1:0-25083 GCA_036005125.1 Vicinamibacterales bacterium | reverse complement strand
GAGATCTGAATGGCGATCGTCAGTGCGTCGGGGAGCGCGAGCGCGCCTTTCTCGAGGCGATGACCGAGCGTCTCGCCTTCCAGGTATTGCATGACCAGGAACGACGTGCCGTCGTGTTCGCCCACGTCGTACAAGGCGCAGATGTGCGGGTGCTCGAGATGGGAGATCGCGCGCGCTTCACGGTCGAAGCGCTCACGGAACTGCGGATCGGCGGCGAGCGTGTCGTGGAGGATCTTGATAGCGACGGTGCGATCGAGGCGGGTGTCGCATGCCTTGTAGACCTTCTCGCCCATGCCGCCCGCGCCCAGCAGTGCAACGACTTCGTACGATCCCAGTCGAGTTCCCGGGGTGAGCGGCATCGACTCCCAACCTGCCTTCGTCTGCCGGGGAAACCAGGCGAATTATACGCGCCAGCGCCCGATATCCTGCACCGATTGGTGTGCCAAAAACCTTCGTGAACTTCGTGTCCTTCGTGGCCCAAACTTCGAGAGCTTCGTGGCTGCTTTCTTCGTCGCTCGCATGGTAAGCTCGTCGCACGGCAGCGAAGGGCTGCTGGACCGGAGACCCGGCACGACGACCGGGAAAGTGAGCGCGCCATGATTCCTGCCATCAAGACCTGTTCCTCACGACACGCATTCGTTCTCGAGAGCGCCTGACCATGCAGGCGTTCAACGTGCTTGTCTCCGCGTCAGCTGCCGAGCGGCTGGCCGAGGCGCGCCGCTTCGTCGCGTCGCATCAGGCGGGCGTGCGCGTGTTGATTGTCGGTGCGTCGCGGGGAGCGGCCGACGATCTCGCGCGCGAGGTCTCAGTCGCCTTGCCTGCCACGTTCGGAATCCAGCGCCTCACGCTGACGCAGCTCGCCGCGCGGACCGCCATCGTCGCGCTCGCCGAGCGTGGCGTGACGCCGAGCACGTGGCTCGGGGCCGAGGCGGTCGCCGCGCGTGCCGTGTTCGACACGATTGGCGCGGATGCACTCCGCTATTTCGCACCGGTTGCCGACCGCCCCGGCTTTCCACGCGCGCTGGCGCGCACACTCCAGGAGCTGCGGCTGGCGGGCGTTGCCGATTCCGCGCTCGCCCGCGTGCCGCTCGCCGGCGGCGATCTCGCCGTCCTGCTCGACCGGTTCGACGCGTGTTTCGATGCCGCGTCGAGCGCCGATCGGGCCACATTGCTTCGAACGGCCGCGCGACTCCTGCGCGACCGGTCGGAGGCCGATGCGGTTCTCCTGCTGGACGTCCCGTTCGACCATGCTGCCGAGCGCGAACTGGTGGAGGCGCTCCTGGCGGGCGCCAGCTCCGTGCTGGCAACCGTTCCCGCAGGTGATACGTCCGCGCGTGACACGTTCAAGCAGCTCGGCGCAGCGATCGCCGAGCGAGATGCCGCGCCAGGCGACGACCTTGGATGTCTCCGGCGCTTCCTGTTCACCACGGCGGAGGCACCTGAACGGGTGCTCGATGGCTCGCTCGAGTTCTTCTCCGCCCCCGGCGAAGGCCGCGAGTGCGTCGAGATTGCGCGTCGCATCCTGAAGGAGGCACGTCGCGGTACGCGCTTCGACGAGATGGCGATCCTCGTGCGCTCGCCGCATTCGTACTTCGGCCTGATCGAGCACGCGCTCGGCCGGGCAGATGTTCCCGCGTGGTTCGACCGCGGCACGCGCCGCCCGCACCCGGCCGGCCGTGCGTTCCTCGCGCTGCTCGCGTGCGCCGGCGAGCGTCTCTCGGCTTCGCGTTTTGCCGAGTACCTGTCGCTCGGACAGGTCCCGAGAATCTCCCCCGGGCAAAGCAGTGCGGACGGTCAGGCATGGGCAGCTTCGCAAGACGAAGTGTTCGGCCGATCTGCCGACGTGCCGGAAGACGAGCTGGAACAGGAGTCGCGCCACGCGGACGCCGAGCCGTTCGATGCCGACGACCCGATAGGCGCGGGCACACTGCGCGCGCCGTGGCGTTGGGAGAAGCTGCTCGTCGAGGCCGCCGTCATCGGTCGCGATGCCACGCGCTGGCGTCGCCGGCTCGACGGCACAGCGGCGGAGTTGCGCCTGCAGATCCAGGAATCGGAGCGCGACGGCACGGACGCTCCACGCGTACAGATTTTGGGGCAGACGTTGGACGAGCTCCAGCGCCTTCACGACTTTGCGTTGCCAATCGTCGAAGAGATGGCTGCCTGGCCTCCGCAGGCACCATGGGGACAGTGGCTGGACCTGCTCGAACGGATCGCTCCACGTGTGCTGCGGACCCCCGCCTACGTGCTGCGGGTCCTGGCGGACCTGCGCCCCATGGCGAACGTTGGCCCGATCGATCTCGACGAGGTGAGGCGCGTATTGACCGAGCGGCTGCTCATGCTCGAAACCGAGCCGCCCTCGCGCCGGTTCGGCCGGGTGCTCGTGGGAACGCCGTTGCAGGCCAGGGGCCGGAGCTTCCGCGTCGTGTTCGTGCCAGGCCTTGCCGAGCGCCTGTTTCCACAGAAACCGCGCGAGGACCCGCTGCTGCTGGACGATCGACGCAGGGACCTCGATCGATCGCTGCCGCTCCAGCATCAGCGGCTCGCGGCCGAGCGTCTTCTGCTTCAGCTCGCAGCCGGCGCGGCCACCGAGCGGCTGTACGTTTCGTATCCGCGGATCGAGCTCAGCGAATCCCGCGCGCGCGTGCCGTCGTTCTACGCCCTGGACGTGATGCGAGCCGCAACCGGGCGCGTCCCCGACCACGAGCTGCTCGAGGAACGGGCGCGAATCGCGGGCAATGCGACGCTCGCGTGGCCTGCACCCCCACGACCCGAGGACGCGATCGACGATCAAGAGCACGATCTGGCGGTGCTGCGGTTGCTGCTCGACCAGGAGCCGGGCACGGTCAAAGGTCACGCCCATTACCTGCTGAAGCTGAACGACAGTCTGCGTCGGTCGGTGATCGATCGCTGGGCGCGGGGCGATAGACGTTGGTCCCCGAACGACGGCTTGATCCGCGTCACGAATTCAACGCGCGCGGCGCTGGCCGCCCAGCGGCTGGACGCCCGCTCCTATTCGCTCTCCGCGCTTCAGCGCTTTGCGGCCTGCCCGTATCAGTTCCTGCTGGCGGCTGTGTACCGGCTGCAGCCGATGGAGCGGCCCGAATCGCTGCAGCGCCTCGATCCGCTGACGCGTGGCAGCCTGGTTCACGAGATTCAGGCCACGTTCTTCCGCGCGCTCGATAGGCAGGGCGCGCTGCCGGTAACCGCCGCGACGCTCGACGAGGCGCGCCGGCGGCTCGACGCGGTGATCGACGACGTCGCCGATCGACAGCACGACGAGCTGGTCCCTGCCGTCGAGCGTGTGTGGGCCGACGAGATCGCATCCATTCGTCGGGACCTGCATGCGTGGCTGGAGATCATCGCCCGCGAAGGGGAGGAGTGGCAGCCCAAATACTTCGAGCTGGCATTTGGCCAGGTTCCAGGCGAGCGCGATCCGCACAGCGTGGAACAGTCGGTCGCCATCGAAGGTCGGTATCTGCTGCGCGGCGCCGTCGATCTGATCGAAGAACACCGGCAGACGAAGCTGCTGCGTGTGACGGATCACAAAACCGGAAGGAAGCCCGAGCGAATCGACAGAGTGATCCTCGGTGGTGGCGAGGTGCTGCAGCCTGTTCTTTACGCCCTGGCCGTGGAGCGTGCCCTCGGGCGTCCGGTCCGCAGCGGCCGGTTGTTCTACTGCACCGCGGCCGGCAGCTTCCACCCTCACGAAATTCCACTGAACGATGTGACGCGCCAGGGAGGTCTCGAAGTGCTCCAGGTGATCGACCGGGCGATCGAGCTCGGCTTCCTTGCCGCCGCGCCGTCCGAGGAGGCCTGCAGCCGCTGCGACTTCCGGCTTGTATGCGGCCCTCATGTTTTCCGTCGCGTGTCCCGCAAGCCGCAGGACTCGCTTGCCGATCTGCTCGCCCTGAGGGAAAAGCCATGAACCGGGTCGCAGGCTACCAGGACGAGACGGGTCGCCGGCTCATCGCCGAGGGGCTCGATGAGACGCTCGTGGTCGAAGCCGCGGCAGGTACGGGCAAGACGACCGAGCTCGTGAATCGGGTCCTTCTTGTGCTGGCGACCGGCCGCGCGCGTGTGGACGAGATCGTTGCCGTGACATTCACAGAGAAGGCGGCGGGCGAGCTGAAGCTCCGCATCCGGCAGCGACTGGACGAGGAGCGGCGCGCGACGCGCGATCCTGCCGCCGCGGCGCGTCTCGAGGACGCGGTCCAGAACCTCGAAGAGGCGCACGTCAGCACCATTCACGGGTTCTGCGGCGATCTGCTCCGCGAACGTCCCGTCGAAGCACGGGTCGACCCGTTGTTCCGCGTGCTCACCGAGGGGCAAGCCGAACGTCTTTTCGACGAGGCCTTCTCGCGCTGGTTCGAGGAGCGTCTCGAGAATCCTCCCGAGGGTGTCCGGCGCTCGCTCCGCCGGACGAGCCGCTTGTCGCGTGCCGGAGAAGCGGACGAGGACGCCCCGCTCGAGCGGCTGCGCCGTGCGGGGCTGGAGTTGTCGCAGTGGCGTGACTTCACCGCCCCGTGGACTCGCGACCCCTTCGACCGTGCCGGCGCGCTCACGCAACTCATGCACCTCGCGCACATGCTGGCGGACGTATCGAAGAAGCCCTCATACATCGGTGACAACCTGTTCGTCGACACCGATCCGGTTCGTCGTCTCAGCCGCGACCTGCGTCAGGCCGAGATCACGGGCGGCGTGGATGAGGACGCGCTCGAATCGTTGTTCATCGACCTGCGTCGCAACCGCGACTTCAAACGGGGACGAAAGGGGAGCGGCCCCACCTACAGCCCCGGCGTCACGCGCGCGCGGGTGCTCGACGCCCGCGACGCGCTCGTGGCCGCGCTCGACGACTTCCAGCGCCGAGCCGATGCGGATCTGGCGGCGGCGCTGCAGACGGAGCTGGTCGAGTGCGTGAAGCGATACGAGGCGCTGAAGACACGCGAGGGCGCCCTGGACTTTCTCGATCTCCTGCTGCGCGCGCGTGATCTCGTGAGGGACGACGAGGAGGTGCGGCGACATTTTCAACAGCGGTTCACGCGCATCTTCGTCGACGAGTTCCAGGACACCGATCCTCTGCAGGCCGAGCTCCTCCTGCTCCTCTCCGCCGACGATCCGCGGGAGACGCGCTGGGAACACGTGCGGCCGCAGCCCGGCAAGCTCTTCATCGTGGGCGATCCGAAGCAGTCGATCTACCGATTCCGTCGTGCCGACGTGGACATCTACCGGCGGGTGTGCGCGGTGCTCGAAGGCGCCGGCGCGCGTCGCGTCGAGCTGAAGACGAGCTTCCGCAGCGTGCCCAACATTCAGCGCACGGTGAATGCCGCCTTCGCGACCGTCATGGACGGCGACCGCGAGGCGCTGCAGGCGCCGTATGTGGCGCTCGCACCCTGGCGCGAGGAGTATCCCGCTCAGCCGTCGGTTATCGCGCTTCCGGTTCCCAGGCCGTACGCACAGCGGTATGTCGCCGCAAAGGCCATCGAAGAATCGCTGCCCGATGCCGTGGGCGCATTCGTCCACTGGCTCATTCACAAGAGCCGCTGGACGGTCACCGAGCGTCGGGAACCAAAACGGCGGGTGCCGATCGAGGCGCGGCACGTCTGCCTGCTGTTCCGGCGCTTTGTCAGCTACGGCGAAGACATCACGCGGTCCTATGTCGAGGCGTTGGAAGCACGAGGACTCCGGCACCTCCTCGTGGGCGGCAAGACATTTCACGATCGCGAGGAGATCGAGACGCTCCGAGCCGCGCTCATGGCCATCGAGTGGCCCGACGATCACCTGTCGGTGTTTGCCACGCTGCGCGGCGCACTGTTCGCGATTGGCGACGAGGAACTGCTCGAGTACCACCACCGCTTCGGCCGCTTCCACCCTTTTCGCGTGGCATCACCGCTCCCCACTCATCTCGAGCCGATCGGCGAGACGCTGGCGCTGCTGCGCAGCCTGCATACACACCGCAATCGCGTCCCGGTCGCCGCCACGATCGCGCGGCTGCTCGACAGCACGCGCGCGCACGTGGGATTTGTCCTCCGCCCCGGCGGCGAACAGGCGCTGGCCAACGTTCTTCACGTTGCCGAGCTCGCGCGACAGTACGAGCTCAATGGCGGCATGTCCTTCCGCGGGTTCGTCGAAGCGCTGCAGACGGAAGCCGCCGCAGGAGAGGCGGCCGAGGCGCCGATTCTCGAGGAAGGCAGCGACGGTGTGCGGCTCATGACCGTTCACAAGGCCAAGGGTCTCGAGTTTCCCGTTGTGATCCTCGCCGACATGACGGCGCGGCTGACGCCGTACGAGGCTTCCCGCCACATCGATCCGACACGGCACCTCTGCGCGCTGCGAATCGGAGGATGGTCCCCCTTCGACCTCGTGAACATGCAGCAGCTCGAACAGGAGCGCGAGCGCAAGGAAGGCGAGAGGGTTGCGTATGTGGCCGCCACGCGGGCGCGCGACCTGCTCGTCGTGCCGGCGGTCGGCGATCGGCCGTATGAGGAGGGGTGGGCGAGCCCGTTGAACGCCGCAATCTATCCTGACGAAGAGGTGCGACGCGCCCCGCGCGCCGCGCGCGGCTGTCCCGCGTTCAAGAGCCGCGACTCTGTCCTCGAGCGTCCCGGTGGGGATCCCGCGACGAAGCTCACCGTGTGTCCCGGCGAACATCTCTTCGCCCGCGGCTCGGACGCATACTCGGTCGTATGGTGGTCCCCGGAGAACGACGCGCTGGTGCTCGGAGCTCAGGCATCGTTCGGGCTCCGCCGTGACGACCTCATCGTCAAGGACGTACCCGCGCCGGTGCTACGTGGCCATCTCGACGCATATCAGCACTGGCGCGCCTCACGAGACGCTGCGGTGGCGGGCGCGGCCGCTCCGTCGATTCACGTGATGACCGTGAGCGAGGCCGCGGATCGTCTGGAGCTGCCGGAGGTGGCGTCGATCGCGGTGACCGTCGAGACGGTGCCTGGGACAGGCCGGCGTCCCGGCGGCGCGCGCTTTGGGACACTCGTTCACGCGATCCTTGCTGACGTGCTGTTGGCGAATCCGTCATTCGATCTCGTCACCAGACTGGCCACCGCGCATGGGCGGGTGCTCGGGGCGATGCCCGAGGAAGTAGAGATCGCTATCGAAACCGTCGGGCGGGTCCTCGAGCATCCCACCCTCAAGCGGGCGACGCGCGCGGGTGTCAGTGGCCGGTGCCATCGCGAAACACCAATCACCTATCGCACCGATGCGGGCGTGCTCGTCGAAGGTGTCGTCGACGTCGTGTTCGAAGAAGACGATCGCTTGACGGTTGTGGATTTCAAAACCGACCGCACATTGGAAGCGATGGAAGCCGGCTATCGCCGGCAGGTGCAGATCTACGCGGCCGCTATTGCCGCGGCGACCGGGAAGCCTGCCAGCGGGGTGCTTATGAGGATCGGATGAGCGTCGGGAGGCCGGGTCTTCAGACCCGGCGCGTGCCACTGGGCCGCATCTGAGGATGCGGCTTACGTACGTTCTACAGATAAATCGGTTTCCAGCGGTCCGTATCCGGCGAGTACTGATACTGGGCGTCGCAGAAATCGCAATCGTAGTACTCGGTGACGAGCTGCGCGCCGAGGCGAGGAGGGCTCACCTGCCGGTGCCGCATCACAAGCGTAGCTTCACGGCACTGAGGGCACCGACGGGTCGAGTGGCCGAGTCGAGGGCGTGACTCAAGGTTGTTTTGTCTGACCGCGACTTCCATTGCGACGTTTCTCCGACCGGTTTGTATTGTGCCGCGACGCCCGCTCAAGCCGACATCGCGAAATCATGCCTGTTTGTCGAACACCCGGTCTTACTGTCCCGCTCACTGGCAACACTCGCGCCAACGGCCGAGCCGCTGTCCCTGCTGCGCCACCAAGTCGGTCCGAGTGCGATTCTGGCCGCAGTCGTGTTTGTAAATAACTGTTATCTCTGGGGTTAGGTGGTCTCACAAAACCTTCGACAGGCTTAAAATCGATGAAATATGTCGCGTCTGCCGCGACAAGGGCCGGTGCCCGAACGTCCACCGCTCGCCGACCAATTGCTGACGCGCGATTGCCTGCAATATCGGTATCGTCTGCATCCCTCTCTGCGCCTCGAGTACATCAGCGAAGGGATCGTCGGGCTCCTTGGCTATCCAATGGAGGCGTACGACGACCCGCACGTCTGCAGCCGTGTGGTTCATCCGGATGACCAACATCTGATCGATCTGCTGCTGTCGGGCAACGCCCCCAGTGATCATCCGCTGGCGCTCCGCCTGCGGCGGTTCGACGGGACGGACGTCTGGACCGAAATCCATTCGGCATACACGTACGACAGCGCCGGCCGAGCGGTCGAAATCCAGGGATTGATCCGCGACGTGACGGAACACAAGCGTGCCGAGCAGCGGCTGCTCGTGCAGTACGCCGTCACCCAGATCCTGGCCGAGTCCGAGACGCTGCTCGACGCGGCCCCCGAGCTCCTCCAGACGTTGGGGGAGACGCTCGGCTGGGATCGTGGCGTCCTCTGGGATCTCAACGCGAGCGCTGCCTTTCTCCGTTATGTCGCCGGGTGGCAGCCGGCGGGCGAGGACCCGTCGGGACTGCTCATGGCGTCCTCGCAGATGACGACGGAATTGGGCGAGGAACTCGCGGGAAGAGCGTGGGCGACGCGTGAGCCCATCTGGGTCGACGACGTCCGAGAGTATCCGTTCTTCCGTCGCCCGCAGGCGGCCGAGCGCGAGGGGATCGCGGCGGGCGTCGCGTTTCCGATTCGCCTGCGCGACCGGGTCTCCGGCGTCCTCGAGCTGTTCAGCCGCGATCTCCGGCATCGGGACGATGACCTCGTGCGGTTGATGATGAGTCTGGGCAGTCAGATTGCGCAGTTCATCGAACGGCGGCGGGCAGAGCGCGAACGCAAGCAGCTCGAGCGGCAGTTCTATGAGTCCCAGAAAATGGAGGCAATTGGCCATCTCGCTGGCGGCGTCGCCCACGACTTCAACAATCTTCTGACGGCGATCCTCGGCTACTGCGAGCTGCTCCTCGACGGGCTGCGCGGAAGCGATCCGCTGCGAGGCGACGTGCAGGAAATCAAGCGCGCGGCGGACGCGGCCGGCTCGCTGACGCGTCAGCTCCTGACCTTCAGCCGCCGCGAGCTGATCGAGTCCGAGATCGTCGATCTCAACACGATTGTCTCGCGCGTGGAAAAGCTGCTCAGGCGGCTGATTGGCGAGCACATCGTCATCGACCTGCGGCTCGCGCGGTCGATTCGTGCGGTGCTGGCCGACAGCGGTCAGATCGAACAGGTAATCCTCAACCTGGCGGTCAACGCGCGCGACGCGATGCCGCACGGCGGCACCCTGGTCATCGAAACCGGATCGTCGTCAATCGACGAGGAGACGGCGCGCGGGCACATCGGCTTGCAGCCCGGCTCGTATGTCTCGCTGGTCATGCGCGACACGGGATGCGGGATGCCCCCGGAGGTCCAGGCGCGCGTGTTCGAGCCTTTCTTCACGACCAAGGAGCGTGGCAAGGGCACCGGCCTCGGGCTCGCGACCGTCTACGGAATCGTCAAGCAGTGCCACGGCCACATCTGGGTCATGAGCGAGTCAGGCAAGGGATCCACGTTCACCATCCTCCTGCCGGCCACCGATCACGTGGACTCCGCGCCGGCACCCGCGGCGACTCACGTGCCCCATCCCGAAGGTGGCGAGACGATCCTGCTCGTCGAGGACGACGATGCGATCCGCGACATCACCTGTCGCGTCCTCGAGCGGCACGGATACTACGTGATCGCCGCCGAAAGCGGGCCCGCTGCGCTCGACGCGGCCGCGGCGCACGGCGGGGACATCCACTTGTTGTTCTCCGACGTCGTGATGCCAGGCGGGATGACCGGCGATGTGGTGGCAGAGGAGATCTCGCGCGTGCGTCCTGGCGTGAAGCTTCTGTACACCTCAGGCTACGCCGACGAGGCCATCGCGCGGCGCGGCATGTTCGAGGGCGTGTTCCTCGAAAAGCCGTTCACGCCGAGCGCCTTGCTGAAGAAGGTGCGTGAGGCACTCGATTCGTGAATTCATGATTCATGATTCATGATTGTGGTTGCCCCGAATCAAGAATCAAGAATCAAGAATCAAGAATGACCTTGAGCCTTCTTGACCACATCCCCGACCCGAATCCGTCCCGCCTGAACGACCCTGGCATTGATGCCCCTTAACTGCAGGCGCCGTCCAACGGCGGAATTGACGAACTTCACCGCATCCACCCCGAACCGCGACACGAACTTGTGACACCCCGTGTGGGGCTCGGCGGTCACCTCGATGACGGCCGTCCCGATCGCGAGGCGCGTCCCTGGCGGCACGTTGGTCTCGCTCAGGTCCATGTCGATGAAGAGCTGATCTCCGGCGAGTTGCCAGCGGCTCTTGTCCTGGGCGAGCAGCGCGATCACGCGTGAGTTCATCACGTTCAGCTGCTTGTCGAGATGCGGCGAGCCGTCGCGGGTGCGCGTGCTCGCGCGCGTGCTCCACGTGTCGCCCACGAGACCCTGCTCGGGATCCAGCTCGCCTTCCGCCAGGACTTCCCTCGCGCCGACACCTGGCCGCCGGACGATCAACTCCAGCACGCCTTCGTCCTTCGGTGCCAAGCGGATCGTCTCGAGACCTGCTTCGAGCTCCGCCGTCGTCAATTGTTTGATTCCGGATGCGTCCAGCATGGGGGCTATTATGGCCCCGGTGAAGGCCGTTTTGTGCGCGATACAACCGATGAGACCGTGAACGTTTCTCCTCTCGACGAGCCCAACCGCCGTCTGCTCGAGCACGTACGGCCCGCGGGGTGGCCCATGCCGGCGGGCGACGACTACGACCTCGTGGTGATTGGCGGCGGCACTGCGGGCCTCGTCACCGCCGTCGGCGCGGCCGGACTCGGCGCGCGTGTCGCGCTCATCGAGCGCGCTCTGCTCGGTGGCGATTGTCTCAACGTGGGCTGCGTCCCATCCAAGGCGCTTCTCCGATCGGCGCGGGCCGCTCGCGAGGCGAGGCGGGGGGCCGCGCTCGGCATCGCCGCCACGGCGCACGTGGACTTCGGCGCCGTCATGGCGCGTATGCGCGCACGGCGCGCCGATATCGCGCCGCACGATTCCGCCGCCCGACTGACGGCTGCCGGCGTATCCGTCTTTCTCGGCAGCGCCGCGTTTGAAGACGCGCGCCATGTCAGCGTGAACGGTCGCCGGCTGCGGTTCCGGCGGGCCGTGATCGCGAGCGGCGGACGCCCGACGGCGCCCGACGTTCCAGGACTGGCAGAGACGGGTTACTTCACGAACGAAACCGTCTTCAACCTGACGGAACTGCCGCGACGGCTGCTCGTCGTCGGCGCCGGGCCGATTGGGTGCGAGCTCGCACAGGCGTTTGCGCTGTTCGGGAGCGCCGTGACGATGGTGGACGTCGCACCCCGCGTGCTGCCGCGGGAAGATCCCGACGCGGGCGCGATCGTGCGGCGCAGCCTCGAGGCAGATGGCGTACGCGTCGAGACCGGAATCACGCTCGAGCGAGTACAGCGCGGCCACGACGGCATTCGCACGACCTGGAAGAAAGGTGACGAGCGTTACGAGACCGTTGCGGATGCCGTGCTCATTGCGGCGGGAAGGGCGCCGAACGTCGAAGGGTTGAACCTTGACGCGGCGGGGATTCGGGCCGGACGGCAGGGCATCGATGTCGATGATCGGCTGCGCTCGTCGAACCGGCGCGTGTACGCCGCGGGCGACGTCGCCTCACCGTACCAATTCACTCACGCCGCGGATGCCGCCGCGCGCATTGTCATTCAGAACGCGCTGTTCTTCGGCCGTCGTCGTGCATCGGCGCTGGTGATCCCGTGGTGCACGTATACGTCGCCCGAGCTCGCGCACGTGGGTCTTACGGCCGAGCAGGCCCGCCACCGAAACCTGCCGACCATCACCATTCCGCTCGACGAGATCGATCGCGCGGTGGTTGACGATGAGACGGATGGCTTCGTGCGCGTCCACTCCGAGCGCGGTCGCATTCGTGGGTGCACCATTGTGGCGCCGCACGCTGGCGATATCATCGGGCACGTTTCGCACGTCATGAGGAGCGGCGGGCGACTCGGCGATCTGTCCGGAACCGTGTTTCCGTATCCAACGTACGCGGAGGCGCTTCGGAAAGCAGGTGACGCGTACCGCAGAGAATTGTTGACGGCTATGACCCGGCGATGGCTCCGGCGGTACTTTGCGGTGTGGCGGCGGTGGACGTAAGGCTGGCGATCTGGCGATCGAGGTCCGCAATCGCCTGTTCGAGCATCGCGCGATGCGCTGATGCCGTGGCCGCCTCGAGGTCTGCTGTCGCCCGGGCCCGGGCGAGCCTCAGCGTGGCCAGCCGGGCGCGGCGCGCGGCCTCGTCAGGCGCGACCGCGGGCTGCGGTGCGGCGCGAGTCGACGCCGTTTCCTGCTGCGCTTCGACAGCCTTGCTTTCCCACCCGCGCGCCATCGTTCAACAAGACCAGGGTTGCGCTCGGCGCGAGCGCCGTCACACTGTGACGCCGTTGCCGGGCGAGCCAGTGTTGACAGAGGAGCGGCGCACCAGGCCGCGGAGCTTCCGCCAGCCGACGAACAGAATTGAGACGGTCGCGAGCCACAGACGCCGGCGCAGGTACCAAGGCTTCTTCTTCTGATCGTAGGGACGACGTCCGCCTCGCGAGTGGGCCCGACGATCGTTGTGCTCGGTGTTGCGGCGTTCCTCGGTCATGAATTCGAGCTTACCACCGAGCTCCGCGATATGGCTCGCCATTTCAAAAGCTCGACCGTCTCAAAATCATTTGTGATTCGTGATTCGCGATTCGTGATTTCGTATTCGGGAATTGCGATCTGCGAATTCGCTTCGCGGTCGGAGGACGGATCGCGGCGTGCGGCCGGCCGTCTCCAAACCTCATCCGTGATCGCGTCGGCAGCTTTACGGTCGGCCAGGGCGCGGTGCGAACCGCGGTCGCTCGGCGCGCTGCGCGAGGTCCCAACTGGTTTGATAGACCAGCCGTACCACCCTCTCCATCTTGTCGTAATTGATTCTCTCGGGACGGTCGTCGGGAGTGTGGTAGTCCGGATGCAGCCCGGTAAAAAACCAAATCGCGGGAATCCCATGCTGCAGAAAGGGCCAGTGATCGCTGCGCCGCATCAGGTTCGACTCGCTGCTGTCGTACCGGAACTTCAGCTCGAGCCCCACACCGGCGTTAGCCCGCTCGACGGCGGCCTTCATGTCCGCGCTTCGCGTGGCGCCAACGATGTTGACGGCATTCCGGTTCGATTCTGCCGTCTGCACACTCAGACCGAGGAAGCGCGGGTCGCCGGCGGATCGCACTTCTTCGTTGCGGCCAATCATGTCCATGTTCAGCACCGCCACGATGCGGTCGCGCCGCACGAGCGGCTGGTCGGCATACGCCCATGCGCCGAGCAGGCCGACCTCCTCTGCGTTCCACGCCGCAAAAAGCACGCTTCGTCTGGGCCGACGTCCTTCGCGCGCCGCCAGCGCGTACGCTTCTGCAATCTCCAGCACGCCCACGGTGCCCGACCCGTCATCGTCGGCCCCATTGAAGATCCGCATTCCATCGGCGCCCTCGTGATCGTAATGGGCGCAGATGACGATCCACTCGTCCTTCAACGCCGGGTCGCTGCCTTCGATCGTCGCGAGCACGTTGCGGCTGGGCACGACGCGTCGGGTGACTGTCGTGAGCACCTCGACCTCCGGCTCGCCGATCGAGAGCGCGCCGAGGCCGCCCGCAGCATCTGCAGCTCGCGCGAGCTCGTCGAGCGTGCGGCCGCTGTGGCTTACGAGTCGCGACGCCGAGGCAGTCGAAATGTGGACCGCGGGAATGCGCACCTGTTCCATCAGGCGTCCCAACGCATACCGCGGTATGCGCGGCGGCGGATCTGGCCAGACCGTGCGGGCCGCGAAGTCGAAGTTGTCCGAACCGGGATGATTGTGCACGTCAGCGACGAAGAGTATTGCCGTGGCCCCCTTTGCCTGCGCCGCCAGCGCTTTTCGCAGCGCGCCGGAACCCTCGGAGGTCTCGAGGTCGTCCAGTGCGCTGTTCGGGTCGTGCTCTCCGGGCTCGTGATCGAGGACGAGCACGATGCGTCCCGCGAACGTGCCGCTCCGGTAATCGTCATGCCCTTGTGCCGGGGCGGAGATGCCGTACCCGGCAAAGACAACCGGTCCCTTCACCCGTCCGCTGCTGCTGAAACGTTGAGGGTAAAAGTCCTGCATGGCCTTGAACGTCAACGGCGCCGAGGCGCCGGCGTTCAGCGCGAACGTATTCGATGCGCCGAGCGTGGTCGTCATGAGCGAAAAAGGGTGGAAGTAAGTGCGGCCCGCCCCAGCTGGCCCCAGCCCCAGCCGCTCGAAGCGCGCCTTTATCCATTCCGCGGTAAGCGCGTTCTCAGGAGTGTCCGTCAGGCGACCCCGCATGGCATCGGACGCGAGGAAGAACAGATCCGCGCGAAGCTCGGCCTGTCGGATCGACTCGACCTGCGGAGCGCGATCCTCCACCCCGGCGGTCCGCCCTTGGCGGACCGCAAAACCAGGGCTGGCTGCGTCGCGGTCGCTAGCGACCGCGACATGGAAAACGCGCGTCGGGGGCCCCGCCTGCGCTGAAAACAGCGCGATTCCCGCGAACGCGATTGCAGCAGTCAGCGATACGCGACGCATGGCGTCTACCCGCAGCGCAGCATATCATCCGAGCAGCTCGACCATGGGCTGCCGACGTTTTCGTAATTAGACGGAACGATTGTTGTAATGACACGTCACGTGAGCGTGAAGCGGCATCGCATTCTGATCGTCGAAGACGACGCGGCCGTTCGCCAACTGTTTCAGGCGGAGCTCGCATTGGCAGGTTTCGACGTCGACACGAGCGCTGATGGGCTCAGCGCGTTGCGCCGCATCGACGAGGGTCGTCCCGATCTCATCGTGCTCGACTTGGGCCTGCCTCGCTTCGACGGTGGGGCGGTGATGCGAGAGCTTCGCGCCAGCCGCTATACGTGGTCGATTCCGGTTGTCGTTGTGACCGGGACAGAGGACCCCCACGCGGGGGCGCAGGCCTCAGCTTTCCTCCGGAAGCCCTGCTCGCCCGAGCAGTTGGTCCGCGTCGTGAACTCCCACCTGCACGCCGCCTGACACGGGCGGGTATCCCGCGCCACCATCATTCGTGGTCAGTGGATCTGTGATGTGATTTGCGCGTAGCGCGCGTTCACCGCGCCGGGTGATCGTGCGCGGCGACGCGCTGATCTACCCTGCGACGGGGCGCTCGCGAATGAAGTCGCGACCGCGAATCGACTCAGCGAGGATCTTCATACCGCCGACGATCGGCACCGCGTTCAATGCCGTGTCCAACGTGCCGCCAATCAGACCCTTGCGGCGAATCGCCGCACCCAGCGTGAGGAGGGCGATCGCGGCGCCGATCCATGGCAGGGATCTCGAGAGGCGCCGCGTCACGCGGTGCTGACCGTAGCGGGCCGCCGTATGTGTGATGCCCATACGAGACGCAATTGAGCGAGGCACGTTCCGGCGGCCTCATGGATTCTTGATTCTTGATTCTTGATTCGGGTCAACCGAAATCATGAATCATGAATCTCGAATCATGAATTGAAACCGAGGGGCCTCAACATGGCACCGCGACGCCGCAAGCCTGCGGCCGGAGTACCGACCTCTGCTTCGGGCCTTCGTCCGCCTTCTTATGTGCTGTGCGCCGCGGCGCGTTCCGTCGCGGGAACTGCCATCAGCTCGGCGTAGGTCTCCATGTGAGTCCGCACGATCTCCTCGGCGCGCGCGATCGTCTCGGCGTCGCCGTTGCGGTAGATCAAGTTGGCCTCGATGAGATCTTTCTGGCTGGCAGGCGTCGAGTCCGGACTGTCGTAGATCGCGGCTACGGGACAGGCCGGCACGCATGCACCGCAGTCGATGCACTCCTCCGGATGGATGTAGAGCATCGTCGTCTGTTCGAACTCGGGCTCGTCCTTGCGCGGGTGGATGCAGTCCACGGGGCAGACGTCCACGCAGGCGGTGTCTTTGGTCGTGATGCAGGGGTCAGTGATGATGAACGGCATGCCGCAGAGCTTATTAAAAAAAAGGCGATAGTGGAATAGGGCGCGGGCACGGCCGTCCGCGCCGCGTCAGCACGCCACCGTGAAGTCATGCCTGTTCGGTGCCTTGGATAGCGGCGTGAGCCGCAGAGAGCGTACGGCGGCGTGGGACCCGGGAATTACAGATTTGAGGAAGCAGGGTGCGTCCAGGGGTAGTTGGGTGCCACCCGCGCGTCCCAGGAGGCTCGGCTGTTCGGGACTGACCTGGAACCCGACCAGCAGGTCTCGCGGCGTCGGTTCCAGTGCAGGCGTATCGAATTTGTTCTCAGCGATATCCAGTCCCGGCTCTCAATACCATTCCCGTTGCGACCCCGGCCACGTGCCCCGTGCCCACACGCCGCGTTGGACTTCCCTCACGATTCCGGAGGATGCGAGTCGGCGCAGAATGCGGTCGGCCGCATCCATCTGGAGCCCCAGCCACGCGTGGAGCGTATCCACGCTCAGCGTAACGCTCGGGTTCTGAAGCACGCTGGTGACGATGCGCTGCGTGATCGCAGCGCGGGCGTGCGCGTTCCGGCGCTCTTGCACCATAGCAGTGGATGCCTCCTCGCGATAACGGGAGGCAAGCGTGATGCCGAATTTGACGTCAAGAAATGCTGGGGCAGGATACCGATCAGGCTGCAGCTCAGCGACGTCTCCGCTGAGCTGACCACGACAGATCCTCGGCGGCTGACGATTGGATCGAACGCCACGGGCAGGCTTTCTTCACGAGATCGCGAACTGACGGAACGTGAGATTGAAACGGCCGCGGATGTCGAGCGTCGGCGGCGCCGTGCCCGGAAGAATCCGTGACACGCCGTGATACCGCAGGCGAGCGGGACCACCGAAGACGAATACATCACCGGAAGCGAGCGGCAGCGGCTCGACCGGATCCCGCCGCCGCAACCCGCCGAACAAGAAGCGGGCCGTGTCGCCAAGCGACACCGATACAACCGGCACACCCGCCGCGATCGACGATGGGTCTTCGTCCTTGTCCTGGTGCAGCCCCATCCGGCCCTCGTCGTCGTAGTAATTCAGGATGCAGAGGTCGGCGTCGAGGGTCATGGCGACGCTGCGCGCCGCAGACGCGGCGAGCGCACGCCAGCGCTCCGGCAGGGGCGGCGCGGGCAGGCTGTCGAAGTCCGTCCGCGTCGATTCATACCGGTACGTCTTGCCGTTCCAATGACGTCCCAGACAGAGCATCCGGACGTGCATCTTTCCGCCGCCGCGGACGACCGGCACGTACCCCGGCACCGGGCCGTCGATCGCCGCCAAACATTCTGCAATGAGCTCCCGCTGCGCCTGCAGCGGTAGAAAGCCGTGCAGGAGAAACGCGCCCGGGCCGAGCTCGGTTACCGAGGATGCGCCACGTTGAGGGTCAGGTTCGAACAGCGACATGGGATGCAGAAAAGATTACAATCCCGCGACGTCATCAGAAAGGAGCGCCCATGCGCGACATGGTGCGGCGCGATTTCCTTCACACCGTTCCCGGATTGGTCATGGCAGCCAACGCGTGGGAGGCATCCGCGGCACAGACTCCAACAAGCCGCGCGGCCTCGGGAATCGCCGCCTCCGTCGAGGCGCTCGTGTTCGATACCTTCGGCACCGTCGTCGATTATCGCAGCACGATCATCGCCGAGGGCACGGCACTCGGCAAAGCCAAGGGACTGAAGGTCGACTGGGCGAAATTCGCCGACGCCTGGCGGAGCGGCTATGGCCCGGCGATGAGCCGGGTCCGGAAAGGCGAGCTGCCCTGGACGAAGCTGGACGTTCTGCATCGCATGATTCTCGACAAGGTGCTCGACGACTTTCAGATCACCGGCTTGACCGAGGCGGAAAAGGACGACTTCAACAAAGTGTGGCACCGTCTCAAGCCCTGGCCGGATGCGGTGAGCGGCCTCACGCGTTTGAAGAGGCGGTACATCATTGCGCCGCTCTCGAACGGCAATGTCAGGCTGATGGTGGATATGGCCAAGCTCGGGGGCCTGCCGTGGGACTGCATCCTCGGCGCCGAGGTCGCCAGACACTACAAGCCCGACAAGGAAGCCTACCTCACCGCGGCAGAGTACCTCAGCGTCCCGCCCGAGAAGATCATCATGGTCGCGGCCCATCGCGGAGACCTGCAGGCGGCCAAGGCTCTCGGGTTCCGGACGGCTTTCGTTCCGCGACCGGAAGAGGGGCCTCTGGGCGAGAAGGACAAGACGCTCACGGGGGACTGGGACTTCGTCGTGAAGAGCTTCAACGAGCTGGCCGACAGGCTGGGGATCGGGAGTTAGGACTGGATTTCAGTTGATCCAGAATGCACAGGGAGATCAGGGAGCCAGGCTTTCTCCTCGATCTCCCGGATCTCCCTGTAAGAGTTCCGATGGTGGACTCAAGTGTTCTGCGGGAATAGGGCGCAGAATACTCGATTTCCCGTGCAGCCGAGGTCCCGGGTCGCCACCTTCGGGGGCGAAATCCGGGCGTCAGTCCGGGGAAACCGCCTCCCCGGAAAAAGTGGCGCGGCTCGATCGGAACGCTGGCGTGCGTGTCCCTTTAGTGCTATCTTCCGACCGATTGCCCTGCGATTCTTCTAAGACTGCGAGGAGGCCATGAGTAGCGTGAGAAGAAGTGTCCGTGTCGTCCTCTGGGGCGCGATGTTTGCCATTGTCGTTGCAAGCACTCTCCTTGCCCCGGCCCAGGCAGCGGCGCAGACGACCGCACCTCAGGTCACCTTCACGAAGCACGTCGCCCCGATTCTCTATCGGACGTGTGTCAACTGCCATCGGCCCGGGTCGCTCGGTCCGATGTCGCTCATCAACTACGAGGACGTGCGGCCGTGGTCGCGGTCCATCGTCAAGAAGATTCAGGCGCGTGAGATGCCGCCGTGGCACATTGCGCGGAACGTCGGCATCCAGAAGTTCAAGGACGACCCATCGCTGACCGACGAAGAGATCGCGCTCATCACCAAATGGGCCGAGAGCGGGGCACCGAGAGGCAATCCGGCCGACATGCCTCCGCTGCCGAAGTTCGACGACAGCGAGGCCTGGCACATCAGGCCGGATCTCGTCGTGAAATCGGTCAAGCACACCGTGCCGAAGACCGGGCCCGACTGGTGGGGCAATTACGTCGTCGACACGGGATTGACCGAGGACCGATATCTGAAGGCCGTGGAGACCAAGCCGGGCACGGGCTCCAAGCAGATCGTGCATCATGCCGTCACGTTCCTGATGCAGGACGAGAGCGACATACAGCTTCTCGGCCGTGACAGCCGCCCGTCCGCAGTGGGTGAGCAGGGCGGGTTCCTGAACGAGTATGCCGTAGGCAAGAACGGCGACATCTTCCCCGACGGCACGGGCCGCGTGGTCAAGGCGGGCTCGAAGATCCGGTTCAATATGCACTACCATCCGGTCGGCGAGGAGAAGACCGACCAGACGCAGGTCGCGCTCCAGTTCTACCCCAAGGGATACGTGCCGAAGTACTACATCCTGTCGTCGCACACGGGCGACAACGATGATCTCGACATCCCTGCCGGCAAAGACATGGTGATGACGGAGGGCTTCAGCAAGTTGAACCGGAACGCGCGAATCGTCTCCTTCCAGCCGCACCTGCACAATCGCGGCACCGCACAGTGCATCGAAGCGATCCTGCCGGACGGCGCGCGCCAGATGATGAGCTGCGTCGATCGGTACCAGTTTGGCTGGCATATCGTGTACAACTACGCGGACGACGTGGCGCCGCTGCTGCCCGCCGGTTCGATGCTCCGCGTGATCAGTTGGCACAACAACAGCGCAGCCAACAAGTACAACCCCGATCCGAAGAACTGGGCCGGCTTCGGCCAGCGCTCGATCGATGACATGTCGTTCGCGTGGGTCAGCTACATCTGGCTCGACGACGAGGACTTCCAGAAGCAGGTCGATGTGCGCAAGAGGGGCGGCGCGGTCACTACTCAGCAGCAGCCGTAAGTACACACTTCGCACGTCATCGCGATACACCCCCACCCGTTCGAGTGGGGGTGTGTCGTTATCCGGGTTTTCCATTCTCCACAGGGAAGGCAAGATGAAGAGGTATGCGCGTCGGCTGACGGTGGCGATGGCGGTAATCGGCGCCTGTGTACTGGCGGCACCATTGAAGGGGCAGATACAGAGCTCGATTCCGATTCCGTTTGATACCGGGCAGAACGTCGCGCCGGTGTTCGAAGGCTGGGAGGCGAACCCGGACGGCAGCTTCAGCATGGTCTTCGGCTATTTGAACCGCAACTACAAGGAGGAGCCGGAGATTCCGATCGGTCCCGACAACAGCATCGAGCCGGGCGGTCCCGATCAGGGTCAGCCGACCCACTTCTACCCGCGGCGGCAGCAATTCATGTTCAAGGTCCGCGTGCCGGCCGACTTCGGCAAGAAGGAAATGACCTGGACACTGACGCGCAACGGCAAGACGGACAAGGCCGTCGGTTCACTCGTCATGGAATACGAGCTGTCCGATCTGGTGCTGGCGCAGAACCGTGGCGGAGGCTCTGCGGACGGCGCCACCATGAAGGCCAACAAGGCACCGACGGTCACCATCGACGCTCCGGCGCAGCAGACCGTCGCAGTCGGGACCGGTCTGACGCTGACGGCATCGGCGAGCGATGATGGCAATCCGGAACCCCGGAAGAGGCCGGCTCCGCAGTCCACGCGGAAGCCGGATGCGGGACCGCCTCCGCTCGTCACGATCCGCACATCGACGCCACGAACGCAGCAGGTGGTCAAACCCAATCAGGACGGCCTCGCGGTCACCTGGACGCACTATCGGGGTCCCGGGAAAGCGACGTTCGATCCGATGTCCGCGCTGGTGAAGGACGGCAAGGCGACGACGAAGGTCAGCTTCAGCCATCCTGGCAAGCACCAGATCCGCGCCTATGCGGACGATGGCATTCTGCTCGGCACCGCGGACGTCACGATCACGGTGACGGGTTCGCCCTCGACCAGTTCGAACCAGCCATAAGTGCGGCCCCGGTCCATGCCGGGGCTGCGCTCTCGCGTTTCGCGTTTCATTGGACGTCGGGCTCGGATTCAATGGTGGAATGGTCCGGTCGTTTGGATTCGCGCTCCACGGTCCGCTCCGATTCGGAGCGATCGAACCTCACCGACTCGAGTCGTCGACGCTTACTCTCGGATCTTCGAACCCCTGCATTTGTGCTCGCGGGCGTGGACGCCGCGTTCCTGGCAACCGTGCACGCGCGGCCGGGGTTGACGGGGGTGGCGCTCTGGTATCTGTTTCCGGTGCCGATTGCGCTGGTCTGCGCACTTCTGCTGGCCGTCGCGTTCTGGCGATCGTGGCGACAGCATGAGGTGCCGAACCGTCGTCAGGTGGCGGCCTTTGCGGCGCTGGGTCTCGTCGCCGGTTCGCTTGCGGCCTTCAGGACATATCCCTCTTCCCACGACGATTCGCCCAGCAATGTCCGCTTCCGGTTGCCGCTCGATGGCCCTCTTACGGTCGCGTGGGGCGGCCCGACACTCGAGGTGAACTATCACGGCGTGATGCCCGACCAGCGCTGGGCGTACGATCTGCTCGTGACAGTGGACGGCAGGACGTTCCGGCGCGACGGCGCGACAGTGGAGGATTACCACTCGTACGGCCGACGGGTCCGCGCACCAGCGGCCGGCCTCGTGCGCTCGACCCACGATGGGGAGCCGGACGGTCCGATTGGACAATGGCGATTCCTGGGGGCGATGGGCAATTATCTCGTGCTCGAGGTCGCGGCTGACCAGTTCCTGTTCATCGCGCACCTGCAGCCCGGGTCGCTCACCGTCGCTCCCGGAGACCGCGTCGCGGCGGGACAGGTGCTCGGACGCGTGGGCAACTCCGGCAACAGCAGCGAGCCGCACGTGCACCTGCACCTGCAGGACACGCCTACGCCGTTTTTCGGCGAAGGCATTCCGTTCTACTTCCACGGATACCGTGTGGCAGGGGTCGAGATGGAACGCGGCATGCCCGTCGGCGGACGCGAGCGACGCAGTCGACGGTCGCCGGGCGCATTCATCGGCGATACGGTCGAACAGATCACGTCAACCGAACCGCAGGGTCGCAATCCTTCGTGACGCGACGGATCAGGCCTCTCCGACCTGATCGCCGGCCTCGGGCCTAATCCCTGATCTTTTGTGAACGCCGAGCGTCAGCTCGGACTTCGACGCGTTGAACTCAGCGACATGCCGGATGCTGACAGTCGCACCGGAGTTCAGTCTTCTGGCCCGCCTGCTTGCAGTGCTCGCTGCAGTACTTCCCATAAGGACCGTGTGGCGGCACCATGCACTGGCACGCCGGATGCGCGCACTTTGTCGTTTCAGCCATGATCCACCTCTCGTGAAAGGCACTCTACGCCCGCCCGGGTCAGATCACAAGCTCGCCGACGCCGGAGGGTCGCTCAGTCCGTTGTGCGGCTGCCGAGTAGAATTTTGTACCCGTCGTGGGACCGCATAACGGACTAGGCGCGCGAAGCGCGCCAAAAGACTGGGCCAACCAGGCAAGGGCTCTGCGGGACCGGGGTCCCCAACGCGCGTCTTTGGCGCGTTGGGGTGGACGATATCAAGGGGAGAGCCCTTGACTGGTTGGAACGTCGCGGATGATGAACAGCTTCTCGCCTGGGCGAATGAGGCCGAGCTCGCGACGCGCGAGGTCCTCGATGGTGGCCGGATCTTCGCGAAGACGACGGGCCGTTTCGCGAAGGGCTTTGTTCTCTTCGCGGAGCTGGTGGATTTGTCGCGTGAGCTCCTGAGACTGCCGTCGGGCGCGCCACACGCCCGCCAACCCCCGGTCCCCGACGAGACCGGCCACGGCGATGGCCGCGCCCACCCACACCAGCCCGATCCTCACGAGCCTCTTCACGCTCTTTCGTGAACGCGTCTCATCGATCATCGGCGGAACGACCCTCCGGCAGCTTCGGGTACGCTCGCAGGGCGGCGACGACGATCGAGCGAAGATCGGTCTGTTCGTCCATCGCCGTGATTTTCGCCGCGCGCCATAGATCCTGCGGGAACTCCACCGTTGTTTTCACATTTGGCGGGGGAAGCGCCGCGGGCACGCATGAATCGGTATCGTGGCCGATGCTGTATCAGCGTTATACCGTCGATGAATGGTGACATTCACAGACTGCTACGTCAATACGGTTATACGGTCGCCGGGAAGACTTTGGCGAGCTCGCCGCATGCGTGACCTTGGCCCGCTAGTGCCTCGACAGCGACATAGTGCTCCGCCGTTTGTAGCGAAACACGCGCCGCGCCTTGGCCGTGGCGAACGCCAGATGATTCTTCGTCTCGCACCGCCAGTGCGCGCGGTCCAGGCGCGCGTGTGATCGCGCAGGGCTTCAAAAGTATCGACCCGATCGCGACCATGACACTCGCGGGACCAGAGACGGGCCTCGATTTCCGCTGGGCTCAACCAGCTGCCGTGCTTGGGCACGTAGTGTGGCGTAAACCGCGCCGAGAGCGCGGCACCCGCTTCGGGCCCAGTGCGCCGATCAACGCTCCCCGGCATGCTCGTTGGACACTCGAACGGGCGGGAAACCCTGCGCGTCCTGCCCGCACCACGTCAATAGACCAAAATAAAGCGTGCAAGACGGGCGCGGGTAACAGCATCTACGACACGGGACGCGTGCCGAGGGCGATGGGGCAACAGCACAGAGTGAGCCGGCAACGCGCCGGAAGGCGTGGGCAACGTGACGAGTGCCACCTCCCACAGCCGCGGCGCGTCAAGCAGCGTACCGAGTACGACGGGTAACCGCGTGACGGAGCACGGAACGCGCTTGACGACATGGGCAACGTGCCGAGTGAGCTCTCCCACAACCGCGCCAGCGCCAAGCAGCGTACCAGGTACGACCAGCCAACGGCCAGCAGGTGCCCGGCAACGCGCCGAAGGACGTGGGCAGCGTACCGAGTGCGATCTCCCACAGCTCCGGTCGGCACGAGCAACATCGCGACAGCGATCTCCCACAGCTGCGGTCGGCACGAACAACATCGCAGCAGCGACCTCCCCACAGCTGCGACCGGCACGAGCACGTCCTCCCTGCAGTCGAGTCGCCGATCCGTGGCAAGCGGTGAGATCACCGCGGCCCAGTCAAGGCACTAGTTAGTCTCGGCGATGTGTTCCTTGAGACGCTGAGCCGCGGGAAGATCCTCCAAGCAAGGGTCGCAGGATTCTCCGTGGCACGGGAAGAAAGCGCGAAGCGGTTCACGATGAGATTCGCCACAAACCTTGAGGAACGCGTCCTCGACTGGTTGTTTGTCCCTGCGCTCGAATCGTGACCCTCAGGACCGGACGACGATGTGTTGTCGACAGAAGAGGCTAACACCAGCTGAACGCTAGGGCGTCGATGCCTTGGATGCGGTTCTCGACTGTCGTTACGCGAATCCTCTTCGCGAGGTGAGGGTCCTTAACCCACGTCCAATCCGATCGTTCGACGGGCCACAGGACGTGAATCCGCTCGTGCGAGACACGCGTGTTCCGCCGTACTGGATGGTCGTTGACTCGTTGTTTCGTCTCATGGTCGTCTGGTCTTCGTACGCAAGGTCCGCGTCGTGAATGGGCGGTGGTCCCCCTGAGGCGGCGCATCATTCGGTCCGCTCACAGAATAGCCGTGGCAAGGGCTTGGCCGGCGCGAGGATCGGTTGCGCGGGTCAATGCAAGTCATTTTGCCGAGCGCAGTCAGATCCGCCGGCAATCGGCCGACCGCGCAGGAATACCGCTCACTTTTGCCTGTACAAAGTATCCGCGGTGCCGTATCATCAGAAACGACACAGATGCGTGCCGCAGCTGAAGGAGCAGGATGACACCCGAACCGTGAGGCCGTCTGTAGCTTGCAGATTGACAAATTGATCCGCCCGTTCACGAGTTCGGCAGCTGTTGTGGTTGTCCTGCAGCCACAAGCTTGCTCAGCGTAAGCGGGAAGCGACGATCGACTCTGGAGACAACTGGACCAGAAACGCCCTTCCTTAACGGAGATCATGAACAGGCTGATTCTTCAACGTAACGTTCAATTCCTCTACGAAG
>DASYQV010000272.1:0-5203 GCA_036005125.1 Vicinamibacterales bacterium | reverse complement strand
TTCGGACACTGGGAGAGGCCAATGGTCGTGACGCGCCGCCCGCTGTTCTACGGATTGTGTCTGCTCTTCGGCGCTCTGTTGTTCGGGATCGCCGGCCTCATGCATCCGCGATTGACCGGCGATGGTGCGGCGCAGCTCGACCTCATCGCGCGCACGACGCACTGGCGCGCGATTCACTGGTCGCTGTTGTTCGGCCTCGCACTCATGTACGCCGGTCTCATCGGCATCATGGTCCGGCACGCGGAGACGCCCGGTGCCGCTCCCGCGCGGGCGGCGACCCTCATCGGCGCCTTCGCCTTTTCGGTGTGGTCACTGAACATCCTCTTCATGGTGGGCGCGGGGTGGAATCTCGCGCATGCCTACACCGCGGCCGATACGGGTCTCACCGGGACCCACGCGGTTTTCGTCTATGACATGCTGCATCCCATGGGACTCGCCGCGGAGCGGCTCGCCACGTTCATGCTGGGCCTCGTGGCGTATGTGTTCGCGTGGGCGATCCGCAATGGCGCGATCTGGCCGCGCTGGCTCGCCTGGGCGGCGTGGGCCGTCGCGCTCGTCACTGGTGCCGTCGGTCTCCTGTTCAGCGAGTCCCTGCCGTACCTCTATTACGCCCAGGCGCTATTCGTCATCTGGCTGGCAGTGACCGGCGTGATCACACTCACGATGCCCAGACCCGCAGGGGGGATGGCCTAAACGTCACGAGGGCGGCCGTACTGGCCGCCCTCGCATGCTTTCCGTTCCGTCGTCGCTTACCGCGGATGCAGGCGCACGATGCGCTGCTGCCAGCCGTCAGGCGTGCGGACCAACACCGTGAGTGTGGCGATCTCCCCCTTCTTCACGGCGCCAATCGCCTGCCGAAATTCCGCACGCGTGTGCGTGGGAATCCCATTCACCTTGAGGATGATGTCGGGTCCGCCGCTCTGCGGATCGAACAGGCGCTGATAGGCCGGCCCGTCGGGCGAAACCTGCGTCACGACCAGTCCGCCGCCCGAGCGCATCACCTGCCGCAGCTCCGGCGCGCGGGCGTCCTCCTGCGTGAGTGGCTCCACCGAGATGCCCAGTGCGTCCTCGGTCGGCGCGGAATCACGCGATCCGCCGCCGTCATTATTGCCCGCGATCTCATCGGCATCGCTACTCGGCGCAGAGGTGAGCCTGACGGGAATGGTCCGCCGGACGCCGCCCTGGCGTACGACGGTCACCTGCACCGTCTCGCCCGGTTTCTTGAAGCCGACGCGTTGCTGCAGCTGCGCGATCGACTCGATGGGCTGGCCGTCGACCGCGACGATGATATCGCCTTCCTGGACGCCGGCGCGCTTCGCCGGCGAGTCGTCCGGCGGCGTGAAATCGCTCACGACCACGCCGCGAATCTCGGGCAGTCTGGCGTTTTCCGCGTCTTCAGGCCGCACCGGCTGAATGGAGATACCCATCACGGCCCGCTGCACGTGCCCGGTTGCGATGAGCTGGCTCATCACGGTGCGGGCGAGGTTGATCGGGATTGCAAACCCGTACCCGGCATAGTATCCGGTCTCACTGGCGATGGCCGCATTGATGCCGATGACCTCGCCACGCACGTTGACCAGCGGCCCCCCGGAGTTGCCGGGATTGATGGCCGCGTCCGTCTGAATGAAGTCCTGAATCGCGTAACGGCTCTGGTTGAGGCCCGCGAGGAGCCGGCCCTTCGCACTCACGATCCCCGCCGTCACCGTAAAGGTGAAGTTCTCTCCCAGCGGATTGCCGATGGCGAGCACGAAGTTGCCGATCTTCGTCGAGTCGGCATCGCCGAGGCGAACCGTCGGCAGGCCGGTCGTCTGAATCTTGATGACGGCCACGTCGGTGGTCGGATCGGTGCCGATCGTCTTGGCGCTGAATTCGCGGTTGTCGTACAGACGAACCGTGACACGGTCGGCGCCTTGCACCACGTGGTTATTCGTGAGGATGTATCCATCCTGAGACACGATGAAGCCCGACCCGGAGCCCTGCTCGATCTGGGGGCGACGCGGGACCTGGAAGAAATCTTCGAAACCGGGTGGTAGGCGGCGGTTGGTCACCCGCTCGCGCCGTTCCGCCCGGATGAACACCACCGCCGGCTTCACATGCTCGGCGACCGAGGCGAATGCGTCGCCCAGATCCACCGCAGCCTTGGCCTGAGGCATCGGCCGGCTCGTGTCCTGGAAGGCCGACCGGACCGCCGCCGCTTCACTGCGAGCCGGCAGCCGGAACGCCGAGGCGAATGCCAGGCCAAGCGCAAACGCCATTGCCACCAATGTGCCAAACTTCAACCAGTCCCGCGTCTTCACCGACATCTGCTCCCCCTTTTAAGGCTTCTTTGATTTATCGTCGTCCATGATTTCGTAGTCGGCATCGACCACGTTTTCCTTACCGCCTTCTGACTTTCCAGCCTCCGCACCGCCCGGCTGGCCGTCACCGCCTCCGGACGTTCCAGCGCCGGCTTCTGCTCCGGTGCCGGCGCCCCGGGCCGCGTACAGCGACGCCCCCGCGGCCGAATAGGCCTGCTGCAGCTCGTCCAGCGCTTTACTGATTTCGTCGGCGTTGCCGCTGCGCAGCGCCTGCTGCGACGACTGAATGGCCGCATCGAGCCGCGCTTTGAGCCCCGGCTCCAACTTCTCGACCCAGTCTTTGGACTCTTTGATCACCTGGTACACCATCGTATCGAGCCGGTTACGGCGCTCGATCTCGTCGCGCCGCTTCTTGTCCTCAGCCGCGTGCGCCTCGGCGTCCTTCACCATCTTGTCGATGTCCTTGTCGGCGAGCCCGGACGAGGCTTCGATCCGGATCTTCTGCTCCTTGCCCGTCGCTTTGTCCTTCGCCGAGACGTGCAGGATGCCGTTCGCATCGATGTCGAACGTTACCTCGATCTGCGGCACGCCGCGGGGAGCGGGTGGAATCCCGGTGAGCTGGAACTTGCCGATGGTGCGGTTGTCTTGCGCCATCTGCCGCTCACCCTGGAGCACGTGGATCTCGACCGTCGTCTGGTTGTCCTCAGCGGTCGAGAAGACCTCCGACTTCTTCGTCGGGATCGTCGTATTGCGCGGGATGAGCACGGTCGTGACGCCACCCAGCGTCTCGATGCCGAGCGACAGCGGTGTCACGTCGAGCAACAGCACGTCCTTCACTTCACCCGCGAGCACGCCGCCCTGGATCGCGGCCCCGATCGCCACCACCTCGTCGGGGTTCACGCCCTTGTGCGGCTCCTTGCCGAAGAAGCTCTTCACAATCTCCTGGACCTTCGGCATGCGCGTCTGGCCACCGACCAGAATCACTTCATTGATGTCGGTCGGCTTCAGTCCCGCGTCCGTCAGCGCTTGCTGCATGGGCGGAATGGTCCGCTTGACCAGATCGTCCACCAGTTGCTCGAGCTTGGCGCGCGTGAGCGTCAAGTTCAGGTGCTTGGGCCCCGACTGATCGGCCGTGATGAAGGGGAGATTGATTTCCGTCTGCATGACGGTCGACAGCTCCATCTTCGCCTTCTCGGCGGCTTCCTTCAGCCGCTGGAGGGCCATCGGATCCTTCGAGAGATCGATCCCCTGATCGCGCTTGAACTCGGCGACGAGCCATTCCATGACACGGGCATCGAAGTCATCACCGCCCAGGTGTGTGTCACCGTTCGTGCTCTTGACCTCGAAGACGCCTTCCGCCAGCTCGAGAATCGAGATGTCGTAGGTACCGCCGCCGAGGTCGTAGACCGCGACCTTCTCTTCCTTCTTCTTATCGAGTCCGTAGGCGAGTGCAGACGCGGTCGGCTCGTTGATGATGCGGACCACGTCGAGCCCGGCGATCTTGCCGGCGTCCTTCGTCGCCTGCCGCTGGGAATCGTTGAAGTAGGCGGGCACGGTGATGACGGCCTTCTCGACTTTGTGGCCGAGGTAGTCTTCTGCCGTCTGCCGCATTTTCTGGAGAATCATCGCCGAGATCTCGGGCGGGGTGTAGGTCTTGCCCATCACCTCGACGGCCGCAAGCCCATTCTGGCCTCGGGCGACCTTGTACGGAACGCGCTTGATCTCTTCGGGCACCTCTTCCAGCCGCCGTCCCATGAAGCGCTTGATCGAGAAGATCGTGTTCTGCGGATTGGTCACGGCCTGCCGCTTGGCCACCTGTCCAACGAGCCGCTCACCGTCCTTGGTGAACGCGACGACCGAGGGGGTTGTGCGCCCACCCTCCGCGTTGGGGATGACCACGGGATCGCCACCTTCCATGACGGCCACGACCGAGTTGGTCGTCCCGAGGTCAATTCCGATGATCTTCTCAGCCATACTTTCAGCTCCTGGTAGGGATTTGATGCCGGCCTGATGTCGTGGGTCGCAGAGGGCAAGCATCGTGCCCCGATTCGCTGCCAAAAAGGCAGCGGAAGCGGCTTTCGCGCCAGACGGGTAGATTCCGCGCAAATGTTTCCGTACAAGGACGAGAACCCCACCGAGCGGCCCGCCCTCATCACCGTCGCCATCATTATCGTCAACGTCCTCGCCTTCATTCTTGTACAGGGGGCGGGGGCACAGGGGCCGCTGGCAAGGTCCGTCTGCGAGCTGGGTCTAATTCCCGGTGAGATCCTGCAGAGCGCCAAGCCCGGGAGTGGGGTCGAGCTCGCTCCCGGCATGGTGTGCCTGGTAGACGCCGTGCCGAAGTACTGGACGGTGCTCACGTCCATGTTCATGCACGGTGGCTGGTTCCACTTGATCGGCAACATGCTGTTCATGTGGGTGTTCGGAAACAACATCGAAGACGCCATGGGGCATGGGAAGTTCCTGTTCTTCTATCTGCTGTGCGGCACAGCGGCCGCTGCCGCGCAGACGTTCATCAGTCCCCATTCCGTTGTCCCGATGGTCGGTGCGTCGGGAGCGATCAGTGGCGTGCTCGGCGCGTACTTGCTGCTCTACCCCCGCGTCAGGGTCCACACGCTCATCGTGCTGCCGATCTACATCACGACCGTCGCCCTTCCCGCGTGGGTGATGCTCGGTTACTGGGCGTTGCTCCAGCTGCTGAGTGGACTCGGGAGCCTAAGCGAAATCGAGAAGGGGGGCGTCGCCTTCTTCGCGCATGTCGGCGGTTTCCTCGCCGGCGTGGTGCTGGTGCGGCTGTTTGCCTCCGACGAAGTTCTGCGCAACCGCCCTACGCCGCCGGCACCGTACTACCGCTACCGCACTTACTGAAGCTATCGGCTATCGGCCATCGGTGGTCCAGAGCGAAG
>DASYQV010000271.1:0-3546 GCA_036005125.1 Vicinamibacterales bacterium | reverse complement strand
TTGATCTGGCGCAGGTGGCCAACGACGGCATGGCGGAGCTCGTCGGGAAATATCCCGATCGCTTTCCTGCGTTCGTCGCGTCGCTGCCGCTTGCCGATCCCGATGCGGCGGTGCGCGAGCTGCATCGCGCCGTCGACCAGCTCAACGCGCGCGGGTTCCAGATCTTCTCGAACATCGTGGGGAGGCCGATTTCGGCGCCCGAGTTCCTGCCGCTCTTCGAGGCGATGGCGGCCTACGACCTGCCGATCTGGCTCCATCCCTACCGCGGCGCCGACATGACCGACTTCAAGGCGGAAGATCGATCGCAGTTCGAGATCTGGTGGACCTTCGGCTGGCCGTACGACACGAGCGCGGCAATGGCGCGGCTGGTCTTCGCCGGTCATTTCGACCGCTTCCCGGCGCTGAAGGTCATCACGCACCACATGGGCGCCATGATTCCGTATTTCGCGGGACGCGTCGGTCCCGGCTGGGATCAGCTCGGCGCGCGGACCTCGGACGAGGACTACTCGCTCGTGTTGAAGTCGCTGAAGAAACGCCCGCTCGACTACTTCAAGATGTTCTACGCCGATACGGCGCTCTTCGGCGCCTACGACGCGACGGTGTGCGGGCTCGGCTTCTTCGGCGCCGATCGGGTGCTCTTCGCGTCGGACGCGCCGTTCGATCCGGAGAAGGGTCCGATGTACATCCGGGAAACGATTGCCGTCGTTGACCGACTGCCCATCGGCGACGACGAGCGTGAGCGGATCTACTGGCGGAACGCGGTCAGTCTGCTCAAGCTGGATTCGTGAGCAGGCCGGGGTGATTCGACGCAGAGCCGACGATTCAACGCAGCGCACGGCGAGACGATTTAAACGCCGAGAACGCGGAGACGATTTAAACGCGGAGAGCGCCGAGCACGCAGAGAAAAATCCCTGCTGAAAGATCTCTGCGTTCTCGGCGAGCTCTGCGTTCTCGGCGAGTTCTGCGTTCAATTGTCTCTGCGTCCTCGGCTCCACGCGGCGGTCTCGGCGAGCTCTGCGTGAAATCCGTCTCCGCGTCCTCTGCGTTTTTCATGTGGTGATCTCGCCGTTGAGACGTCTCCCCGTGCTCTGCTTCCTCGACGCGGTTTTTCTCCGCCTCACAACAACTCGTGCTTGCCTACGAGCACCAGGACCATCACGACCTCGGCGATCAAGGTGCCACGCTCGCAGAACAGCACGCGTGACCAGCGGTGCGTCTCGGTCGCGGTCTGCCGACGCCGGTAGGAGCCGCGGTTCCAGCGGGGCACCCATCGCCCCACTTCCGCCGCATACGCAGGGTACGCGGGGAAGCGCTCGGCGAGGATGGCCTCCTCCCACTGCGCCATCGCGCCGTACTGCAGGGCGAAAATCGCCCACGCGATCGGCAACATCCACAGCACTTGCGAGAGCAGGACGAAGCCGGTCCACAGCAGTGCGTTGCCAACGTACAGCGGATTCCGGATCATCGAGTACGGCCCGCTCGTAATCAGCTTTCCCAGACGCACGCTCCGCGTGCGCGAGATGACCCCGATATGCCTGACGGCCCAGAACCGCAGGAGCTGTCCTGCCGCAACGAGCGCCGCACCCGCGGCCGTGTGGGGCCAGGTGAGCGGCAACGGAGGGGCCAGCAGCAGCGGAAGAGCCGGCACAATCGGCAGCCAGGATCGGTTGCGGAACGCCCAGGCGCCCACACGACACTCGACGGCATGGGTCGCTTCGGCGTTCGAAACGGCTTCGGAAGGTCTTATCTGGATAGAAGTACGCATGACGGATGAAAAGATGGTGAACGCGTGCCGCGATCAGGAGCGGCCGTAAATTATATGACGTCAATCTGATAGAATGCGCGCAATTTCCCGAGTTCGTGCTCGAATCGCCTCTCGGCTGGGGCAGACGGCAGCTTTCCGGATGGCGTGGCGCCGGATTGCCGCAGCGGCGGATCCCGTCGCCCTCTTGGCGCTGTAATAAGGGTGCTCAGCATGACTGCAAGGATACGCTTCGCGCTCGTGCTTGCGTGCTCGGTTGCTCTTGCGTCGTTGCATCTGCAGGGCCAGGTCCCGCCCGACGTCTCGTACGAGCGTCTGATCAGAGCGGCCAGAGAACCCCAGAACTGGCTGACGTACTCCGGGAGCTACCTGAGCCAGCGTTACAGTCCGCTCGATCAGATCAATCTCTCCAACGTGAAGAATCTGGAGCAGAAGTGGGCCTACCAGGGCGCGGTCGTCGGGCCATGGCAGGCCACTCCGCTCGTGGTCGACGGCGTGATGTACGTCACGCAGAGACCGAACGACGTCGTGGCGCTCGATGCCAGGACAGGACGGGTCTTCTGGATCTATCAGCACGTTCCGGCCGCTGACCACAAGGCCTGCTGCGGCTCGAACAATCGCGGCCTGGCGATTCTGGGTGACACGCTGTTTCTCGGCACGCTGGACGCTCGTCTGGTTGCCATTAACGCGAAGACCGGCCGGCGCATCTGGGACACCACGGTTGCGGATTACAGGCTTCAGTACGCGCTGACGGTTGCGCCGCTCGTCGTCAAGGACAAGGTGATCATTGGTGTCGGCGGGGGCGACCGCGGCATTCGTGGCTTCATCGCCGCCTACGACGCGCGCACCGGCAAGGAAGCC
This sequence comes from Vicinamibacterales bacterium, assembly GCA_036005125.1. Classification (GTDB taxonomy): domain Bacteria; phylum Acidobacteriota; class Vicinamibacteria; order Vicinamibacterales; family UBA2999; genus DASYQV01. The sequence continues at coordinate 923 of DASYQV010000271.1, read as the reverse complement.
TGGCGGTTCTACACGATTCCGGGACCGGGTGAGCCCGGCCACGAAACCTGGCAGCGCTGTCCCCCTTCTTCGTCGTCCTCGGTCACGTCTCCCGCATACTGCGATCCCGAGGCGTGGGCGCATGGGGGCGGATCGATCTGGCTCACCGGATCGTACGATCCCGATCTCAATCTCACGTACTGGGGGATCGGCAACGTGTGGCCGGACTTCAACCCGAACCAGCGCCCTGGCGACAACTTGTACACCGAGTCGGTTGTGGCGCTCGATGCCGATACGGGCAGGCTCCGGTGGCATTTTCAGTTCACGCCAAACGGCGCATACGATTACGACTCGGTGCAGATTCCCGTCCTGGCTGATGTGAATCTGCTGGGCGGGTCTCCTGCCAAGGTGATGCTCTGGGCCAATCGCAACGGTTTCTTCTACGTGCTGGATCGCGCGACCGGCAGATTTCTGCTGGGCCGTCCCTTCGTGAAGGTCAATTGGGCCAGCGACCTCGATGAACGTGGACGGCCGATCCCGACGCCACAGTCCGTGGGTTCACCAACCTTCCCGGGCGTTCAGGGTGGGACGAACTGGTATTCACCTTCCTTCAGCCCGCGCACCGGACTGTTCTACGTGTCAGCCTGGGAAGACTACGCGACGCTGTACGACGAGAAGATTCCCGTCCCATACACGGAGGGAAAGAGCACGGCGGGTGGTGGTATAAAGCCTTACGTGCCGGTCAGGGGCGCTCGCTCCCTGCCGGGTCTCGGACGCGGTCCCATCAACAACTGGACCGAGGCGGCTGGCCATGGCGCGGTGAAGGCGATCGATCCTCGCACCGGCACCGAGAAGTGGAAGTTTTACATGACCGACGTCTCCGCGAGCGGGATTCTGACGACGGCGTCGGACCTGCTCTTCACCGGAGGACGCGAGGGCTATTT
>DASYQV010000270.1:0-5476 GCA_036005125.1 Vicinamibacterales bacterium | reverse complement strand
CGCGACCGTCAACGATTTCCTTTCAGGTGAGCTGCAGTACCCGGCAAGGCTCCGATGGGTCGTGCTGACATCGGCCGATGAGCTTTTCCGCGCGGCGCGTCTGACGACCAAGGGCGCGACGCCCTGATTCCGGTCGTACGTCGACCGCATCTTTCGTACGTAGGCGAACTCGTACTCGCTGTGGCCCGCATAACGGGCTAAGGCGCGCGGAGCGCACCAAAACAAGCACTGTGCTAACCAGTCAAGGGCTCTGCCGGGATGTCAGGCAGGGCGGTCGACTGGTTGGTGAACGGGATGAGCTCTGCGCAGAATACGTCTTTCTCGCGCGCGAGATGTGAGCCGATTGAGTCCGGTACGACTCTGACTACCGCCGATGGAGCAACTGGGTTTCCACGGCGACGCAGATGAAATGGCGGAGCTGAAGGTCACTCATCCAGCCGATGTCTTCATTGCCCGGGTTCAGGTCGAACGCGTCGATGATGTCGACGAGACGCGCACGTCCCAGTGCACCGAGGTCTTTCTGCAGGATTTCGAAGCTGCGGGCGGCCACCTCGAACGGATTCAGCACGGGGCGCCGCCTGATCTCGACTGGGTTCGACAGGCCGCGTGGAGAAGGCGGGCGATAACGGGGGCGCACGTCTACCATTGCGCGATCCTTCACTCGAGTCCGACGGTGCAATGACGCTGCCACGCGGCGCGCGGAGCGCGCAAGAAGTGTTTCGCGAACCAGCCGAGGACGCGCGTTGGCAGTCAGCGCGCGATGATGATCGGGCCGGTGGCCTTTTCACCTGATGGGAGGAAGCGCGGAAGCTCCGCAAGCTCGCCGTCGACGAGCTCGCCAAACGGCCGAACTCGCATCTGATCGCCGTCGATCGTGACGAGCAGGAAGTGCGCGTTGTCCGACCAGGAGAGCGTGTGGGCCCGCTCGAAATCATCAGGCCTGCCCTTGTTGACTTTGCTGCCCGCGCCGGTGACGAAGTAGTCGACGCCGTCGTGGCGCGAATGCTGGAAGTTGTGCTCGTGGCCGCTGAACACGACGCGCGCGCCGCCCTGAGCGAAGAGCGGCAGCAGCGTCTCCATGTGGTCGGTGTTGTGGTGCTGCGGGCCCGCGCAGAAGGGTGGATGATGGCAGAAGGGGATCCGCCATCGCACGCTGCCGTTGGAGGCGAGTGTCTGCTCGATCCACTCCCAGTGCTTCGGGTATTGAAACAGCCGGCCGCGGCGCCAGAAGCTCTCTTTCGACGTGTCGAGACAGATGAATTCGACGTCGCGTCCGTAGCGAAAGCGGTAGAACAACCCCGGATCGATCGACGCGCGCCCGGCGGCTTCGTCGCTGGCGATGCGCTCCCTCAGGTACAGGTTGTCGAGGAGCTGCTCCCGGTCATCGCGATCTTCGGTCTCGCCCGTGTCATGGTTGCCGATGCACGGGTACACCGGGACGCGGTTCACGATGTATCGATACGGCTGATAGAACGTGAAGAACCAGTCGTCGTCTTCGTCACCCGTCGCGCCGATCGGGATGCCGAGAATGCGGTTGCCGGCGTAGATGTTGTCGCCGGCGGTGATGACGAGGCGTACGTCGAACGTGTCGAACGCTTTCTGCATGGCGAGCGCGACTTCGCGCTGCCGCCGCCTGGGCGTCGACTTGCGGATGCCCGTTCCGTAGTCACCGACGACCATGAAGGTGAACGACCCGGTCGGCTCGACGGTGGGATCGGGATGCGTGCGGAACTGGTTGTGATACTGCCGCCCTTGCTGGACCAGGCCCTGTGTTTCGCCCGGTTTCCAGTCCCAGCGGTCTCCGGCGGCCCAGTGCTCGTCCTTGACGATGACCTCGTAGCGGTAGACCGTGTCGGGCGCCAGCCCGGCCACCCAGCAGTAGTTGCAGGTCTCGACGAAGCTTGTGGCTGCGAGCGCGCCGGTGCTGTCGTAGACCTTCACACGCGCGGGACCATAAGTATCGGACCGGGCGCCGATGCTCTCGCGCCGCGGAGGATGCACGTGGCGCAGGTCGCTGTCGTCCACGAGCTTCCATTCGCCGCGCGATCGCGTTTTGAAGTAGAACGCGCCCCAGCTGATGAGCGCCGATTTGTGTGAGAGGCCGGCGAGCTGGAGGTAGGGTTCTGCATGAAACTCCGGCACGCGCTTATTGTACCGACCGGGGTCAGACCGGGGTCTGACCCTGGTGATAGGTCGACTCAAGGCATTTAGTCGATCCGACTTAAGGCCTTGAGTCGGGTCGTACTCAGGGTCTGACCCCGTTCTGACCCCGTTCTGACCCCTAGCTCTTCCTGTAGACGCGCACCACGACCAGACGAACACCACCGGGACGCCCGGGTCGCGTGTCCATCACCTGCGTGAACGTGCCGAACAGTGTGTACCCGGCCGGCGGCTGATCGTTGTCGATCAGCATCAGAAGCGTGCCGCTGACCAGGCCCTCACCACGGTCACCCTTGTCGCCTTTATCACCCTTCGGCCCGGCCACTCCCGGAGCGCCCTGTGGGCCAGCAGACCCCGACGGTCCTGGCGGCCCTAGTGGTCCGGGCGGTCCTGGCGGTCCCGACGCCCCCGGTGGTCCCGGCGGTCCGGCGTCTCCCTTGGGACCTTGCGGCCCCGGCACGCCGCTCGGGATGATCACGTCCACCCGCACGTCATCCGATGCTGACTGTCCGAAGGCGTCTGTCGCGGTGAACGTGTACGTGTACTGGCCTGGCGTGCGCGTCAGCGTGACCGACAGCGTGTTGGATGCCGAGAGCGGGCTGCCGTTCTCGAGCCATGCGTACGTCAGCGCGCCCGAGCCCGACGCGGTCGCCGTCAGCGTGAACGTGCCAAGCCCGAACCGATCGGTGACCACCGTCTGATCCGCGCCCGCCTGGACAACCGGCGGCGGCACCGTGGACATCGCGAGGTAGACGAGCGTCGGGTCGTGGTCCGAGACGCGCTCCATCCGCGTGATGTCGCCGCGCAGCGACTCGGGCATGTCGCTGTTGACTCGTGCATGTGCGAGGCCCACCCCCGCGAATTCGCCAGCCATGTTCGCGGTGGCGAGCACGTGATCCAGGGACTGGGCGTTCCCGTCGAACATGAACGAATAGCGGTCCGACGTCGGCGCCAGCGCGTCCAGCAGCATCAGGTCCGGACTCACAAGGTCGGAGCTCGCGAGCATCACCTGGTCGCCCGGTGTTGGCGCGCCGCGAATGGTGCCGATGCCGTCGACGAGTCCGTCGTTGAACTCGAACGCGTTGAAGTCGCCGACCACGAGCATGCGCTCGTTCGGATTTGCCGCCTGTCGCGCCTGCACGAGGTTCGCAAGATACTCGGCTTGTGCCCGTCGCTTCGCCCGAACGCGCCGTCCGTTTGCGGTGTCGTCGTCGGCGCCGTTGAGCGATCGCAGGTGATTGTTGATGACCGTAATCGTTCGCGGGGTCGTGCCCGGCTTGTGGACGGTGGCTTCGAGGATGAGCGGCGGACGGTCGTTGAGCGTTGCGGTCGCGCCCTCGGGCTCGACGTAGGTCGTATCCTTGCCCTGCTGCGTCACGCCCGCTACGGTCACCGTTGCCTGCTTGACGAGGAACCCGACGTCAATCCCGCCGATGTCGTTGCCTTCCTCGACGTACGCGGCGTACTGCGGATCGACACCGGTCGCCGCCACCACGTCGGCATTGATGGTCTCTGCGAGTGCCTGCAGCGTCGACTGGTTCTCCACTTCCTGAACCGCGACGATGTCCGGCGTGTGCAGCGCATTTCGAATGACGAGCGATGCCTTCAGCCGACGCCGCGCGAATGCCGCCGCCGTGAGCACCACGTCATCGCCTGCGTCGTTGGTGGTGTTGTTGTAGAAACGCTCGATGTTCCAGCTCGCGACGGTAAACGTGTTGGCGCCGGGCGCGGGAGCCGGTGTGCCGATGGCTGCGCCGAGAATCATCGTCGGAGACGTCGGATCCGGCAGAATCGTGTAGGTCCGGAAGCCGTAATCGAGGACACCCACCATGCCAGTGATCGTCTGGCCGGTGGCCACGTCGATTTTCGGCGCCGCCACCAAGGGCGAGACGCTGGCGAGCTGGGCGTCGCTGTCCACGCGAATCCGCTCCGGGTTGCCGTCGAAGGTCGGCACGTTCGCGGGTGCGCCGGGGAACGGGTAGTCAAGCACATCGATCCCCGGTTCGCGGAAGGGTCTCGGCGTGCCGGTGATCACCGCGTAAAACACCCCGTTGGACGACGACGTGGCATTGGGTTCGTCGACCGCGCCGCCAGTCGGCGCCACGACGGTCAGCGACGGCACGGTCACGCGCATCCCTTCGAACCGCTCGAGCTGATCGACTCCTGCAGTCCGCGTAAGATCGGCGGCCGTGATTGAAATCGGCGCCGGCAGGACGCTCCCCGTTGAGACGCGTACCACGCTGGGCGACCCGCCGATTTCGGTCACCGGCCGCTGGTGGGGATCGGCAGTCGGCACGAACTCGACGACGGTGCCGGTCACGAACACCTCATCGCCGACGGTCGTCGTCGGCGGAGACGAGGTGAACACGAAAACGCCCTCAGACGTCTCCGGGAACCCATCCTCGTCCGCTGGAAGCGACTGGATGAAGAAACCATTGGTTCGCAGCGCGGTGACGATGCCGCGCGCGGTCACGGTGTTGCCCGCGAATGGCGAAGCGATGCCGGGTCCCTGGATCGCACTGATTGGCGTCGCCGCCGGAATGGCCACCACGGTCAGCGCGATCGTTGCCCTACCGACCCGGCTTTGCGCATCCGCAATGGCCACCGGCAACGATTTGTTCCCCGGCGCCGTGGCCGCGCTGACCGTTGTTGCGAACGAGAACACGTTGTTGCCGCTGTTGAGGAATAGCTGCGCGGCGTCGCCGCCGATCGCCGAGAGGTCCGCCGTCACCGAGAGGCCGGTGCTCAACGGGTTCATTCCCGGCGTGACGGTGGTCGTCAGCAGAGTGCTGCCGCCGACGATCACCGTGGAAGGCGACGCCGCGCCCACGCCGGAAGGATTCGTCGTCTGCGGCGTGGCTTCCTCTACCCGGATATCGTCAATGCCGACCAGCTCGTCGTTGCCGATCGCATTCGTGGTCATGATGCGAACCTGCACCAGCGGCTGGTTCTCGACCGCCGCGGGGAGCATCACGCTGACGAACGTCTCTTTGGTGGCCGAGCCCGGGTCGGTCGCATCCGCGACGAAGGCAGCGGGAACGTTCGTGAAGTTGCCGGAATCTCCAACGCGATAGTGGAGCGCCACCTGCTGCACTGCGTTGTCTGCCGACGCGTCGAGATCGCGCACTCGATAACTGGCGCGCAGACTGGTTTTCCCAGTCGTGATCAGGTTGATCAGAATGAACGGAGCATCGGCTGTGCTCGATCCCTGAAGCGCGATCGTCGGATCAGCGATCGTGTCCACCTCCAGCACGCCGCCAGTTGTGCTGGTGGCAGCGGCGTTGGCGATGACGTTGACCGGGGTCGCGCCACCATC